>CAIUEN010000332.1 GCA_903898185.1 uncultured Verrucomicrobiales bacterium | reverse complement strand
TTGAACCAGTTTATCGACGCGCAGGGTTCCCATCTCAGCGTCTTGGACAACCTTCTGCAGTTCCTTATCCAAAAAATCAAACCCCTTGGACCAATCGATGCGAACGGCGATGTCCGGAAAGCAAAACTCGATAAAGGGACGAAAGAATTCCTCCATCGCCTCTTTCCATGCGCCATCAAAATCGGTAGGAGGGATCATAACCGATCAAAAGCAGAAATTGGGAAAGTAGAAAACAGAAATCTCAAATCCGTGTCAGGCGGCGACTTCGCAATAAGAAGCCTCCGAGTGCGGTTTTGGAACGGTTTCTCCAGCCAAACGCAAACCTTCGAGATGAAACTCAATCGCATCGTGCATCTCCTGCTGGACTTCCTGGCGCGTGCGCCCGGTTGCCACGCACCCGGGCAGGTCCGGCGAGTAGGCGGAATACCCAGTGTCGGTCTCTTCAATAATGATCAGGTAACGGCTCATTTGAGGTCTGCTTGTTTGAAAATACTGTTTTGTGTGCCCGGCGCAAGGTCGTCATTCGGCTTGCCAGGCACGGTGACCAGACCGCGTTTCAGGGAATGTTTGTACTGGCGATGGCTGCCTCGGGTTCGGTCGAGATACCAGCCATCTTCCTCCAGCCGCTTGATAATTTCGCGAACCTTCATTGCCAAGCCAAAGCACAAATTGAGAAAGCAGAAAGCAGAAATTGCCAGACCAAAACAGAAATTGGAAAAGCAGAAATTGGGAAATTACGAGTTAATGTCAGTTGGATTTCTTGATGCTAATTTCTGTTTTCTGCTTTCCAAATTTCTGCTTTTTATTCAAGCGTAAGCAAGTTTGCCGCGTGGTTCAGGAATGGGTCGCCCGATGGACTTGGCCGTCTCGATCCATTCGGAAATGACCTGCTGGGCGTGGTCTATGGCTTCCTCGTAAGTTGCGCCGTCGGCCATGCATCCAGGCAATTCGGGAACTTCAACGATGAACGCTTGGTCAGGCTTGCTCCAATAAATGATCAATTCGTAACGCATTTTATTCAATCTCCAAGCTATATTTTAGCACCAAGTCGCGAATTTGTTTTACTTGGTAAGGCTTGGCCTTGCCACCGCCCCAAGGTTGGATGTTGATGATTTCATCAATGCCCTCGCGATAATAGATGGTGTGACTGCCTCGACCCGAACGCCGACTGAACCCGGCTCGTTCCAACAAGAAACAAAGATCATCAAAACGAATGTTTGAATCGGAACGCCCCTCCAGAATTGTGGTGATAAGTTTTTTGGTTCGACTCATTAATTCAAAACCAAAGCAAAATGAAAGCAGAAATTAGCAGACCAAAATAGAAATTTGGAAAGCAGAAATTGGGAAATTATGAATTAATTTCAGTCAGTTTTCTTGGTTCTAAATTTCTGCTTTCTGCTTTCCAAATTTCTGCTTTTCTTTGGTCGCACTCCGTGCCGGTCGATTCGCAGGGCCGGGTTGGTTCGGCGAGCGATCTACGGGGCGGCTGATGGTTCAGCTTTTCTTTCATTTCAAGTGCCCTTTTGCCCGAGCAGGCTAGAAGCCTGCTCTACTTTCGCAGGCTAGAAGCCTGCTCTACTTTCGCAGGCTGGAAGCCTGCTCTACTTTCGCAGGCTGGAAGCCTACGCTACGTGCTACGCGCTATGAAGTGTAATACTGCGGGTACCGATAGTAGTGGTTGGAGCGGGCGGAGGCGTCAACGCCGTTGAAAACGATGCCTAGGATTTTGACTTGGCGCTGATGGAGAAGTTCCAAGGCTTCGCGGGCCATGGCGGCTTCTGTCTGTTTTCCACGGACGACGAACAGGGTGCCGTCCACCAAAGGAGCCAAGGTAGTGGCATCGTCGGCGGCGAAAACCGGGCAGGTATCGATGATGATATGATCGAACTTGGTTCGGAGGTGGGCGAAGAGTTGGGGTGTGGCGTCGCTCAGGAAAAGATCGCTGGGGTTCAAGCCCTCGGAGCCGCGCCCGATGAAGGAGAGGTTGGGCAGGCTGGTAGTTTGAATGACACGGTCGGCGACGACCTTTTTTGCCAGGAGTTGGGCGAGACCGGGGTCGGCTTGAGCTTGGATGAATGCATGGAGTTTGCCTTTGCGGAGGTCGGCATCAATCAGGAGGACACGCGAACCTCCAAGAGCCATGGTGGTGGCGAGGTTGGCGGCGACGGTCGATTTGCCTTCCTCGGGAATGGCGCTGGTAATGAGTATGACTTTGGGGCGTTCGACCTCAAAAGCTTGGAACAGGAGAGCGGATCGCAGGCTTCGATACGCTTCAGCATAGCTATGGCGCTGGTCGTTGGGAGCGATCAGGGCCACGGTTTTCTCTTTCCTGGCTTTGGCAACCTCTGGAATCTGGCCCAATATGGCTGTGTTCAATTGTTGGAAGATGTCGGTGGACGAGTTGAGTTTGTCGTCACGAGTAGCTGACAGAAATACAAGGCCAAAGCCGAGAGCCAAGCCCACCATTAACGCCATGGTTCCAGTTATGATTTCTTTCTTGTACACGCGTTCAGCAGGTGAAGCAGTTTCAAGAATCGAGAGCGTTTCCTGGTCGATATTGCGGCTGATATCGACATTTTGGAGCAGTCCGACAAAGCGGTCGTAAAGGGATTGGGCGCGGGCGATGCCGATCTTGAGGTGATCGGCCTCGGCAATGCGAGCGGTGGCTTCTCCAACCTTGGGTTCCCATTCTTTGATCGATGCCTGAACACTGGCAATTTTCTTTTGCAGTGATTGGCGCGATGTAGTCAGTTGTTCCAAGGTTTGGGCGCGGAAGACATCGATCATTTTCTGAGCGCGATCAATGTCATTGTTGAGTTTGACGATCTTGGGATGCGTGGGACGCATTTTCCTGGCCAACCTGTCGCGTTCAAGCTTGAGAAGTTGAAGGTCTTTCATTGCGGTGAGCTGACTGATGTTGACTTCGCGGCCGGAGCTACTTTCCATTGATGCCAGTGTGAGGGTATTTGATTTCCTGGCGGCTTCCTGGTCCATGACGCTCGCTTCAAGCAATTCATCCTCAAGTTTGAGGTCTGAAATTTGAAGCTTGAGCTTGGTAAGGTAACTGCCCATCGCAGTGCTTTCTTCTTGAAGAACCGCGAGATTATTCGTGCGTTGAAAAGCGGTCAAGGCATCCTGGTTGGATTTGAGTTCGCGTTCAAGACGGAAAACCTGTTCGGAAATGGATGATAGCGTCTCGCCGGAGACCGATTTGCGGACGCCCTTGCGGTAAACCAAAAACTCGTCGAGGAGGGCATTGAGGTAATTTTGTGAGTAATCCGGATCGGGGCTGGTGATATCGACCACGATCACTGAACTTTTTGGCGACAACCCGGCGTTCATTTTGAGTTTTACAGGTTTGCCGTCATTGTCGAGCGGGGCGGCATTGGCACCCATGGTTTTCAGTCGCGCGTATGCCAACTCGCTCATTTTGCCACTCTTGAGCAACTCGACGTGAGTTCCGAGGGCGGTCTGAACATCTTCGGTGAAAAGAGCGCTGTCAGGAAGGCGGAATTTTTCAGTTTCCCAAAGCGCCGCCGTGGAAACGTAGGTGGGCTGAGTGACTAAAATGATGCCCACACCCGCACCGGCACCGAGAATCACAGTAAGCAGCGGCACCCACCAGAGCCGTCGCAGGGCGCTGAGGAATTTGTCCATCCGAAAGCCAGATGGCGGGAGGTTGTAGGATTCAACGGGGATGGAGGAATCGTACCCCATCATGGAACCAGGTTGCTGGGGCGGGATGACTTCTAGTGAATCTTTCATTAGATATATGGGATGGCAGGGCTTTTGTCAGAAGCGAATTTTGCGGTCTGGAACGAGAATCAGGTCTCCGGGTTCAAGCGAGATGTCGCTTTCCACTTTGCCATTATCGAAGATCTGCCCCACGTTGACGACAAAAGTCTGTTTATCATTATCGTTGGGACCGGTTTTGCGTGTGATTTTGACATTCTTCTTATCGGCAAAGTCGGTGAAACCGCCGCTGCGGAGAACGGCTTTGCTGAGGGTGAGGGTTTCGTCGCTGAGGATTTCCTGAGGGCCGGGCAGTCGCAGAGCGCCGACCAGATAGACACGTCCGCGGGTCTTGGCCATCAGATCGACGGCGATGATGACGGTGGCTTCGATGTAGTAGTCCTTTTCCAGTGCGGCCTTGATTCCGTTGGCAAGCTGCTTGCAGGTTTTGTTTTCGGCGGGAAACCGTCCTATGTAAGGGCACTCAACCTCCCCGGAGTCGGCGACAATCATCGGCTTGGGATCTTCCTCGTCTTCGATAATGCGGAAGCTCAGGCGATCGCCGATGGCGAGTTTATGGTGATCGTCCAAGAGGTTGACGATGTCACCGGAGGTTGGGACAGAGGGAGTGTTGGTGGCTGGAGTGGCAGTAGGAGCGACTGGGGTGGCGAAGTGGTTGGTGTTTGCGCCGCCAAGAAGGCTCATGACGTGGGTTTCAAGATCGGAGGATGTAGCGGAATTCGTCGCCGCGATGACTAAAGAGATACTGGAGACTAGATAAACGGCCAAAAACAGGGCAATGGAGCCAAAGGTCCGCTTTTGAAAAGCCAAGGCAGATCTAGAGTTGCTTGGGGGCCGCGGAGCCAGGGGCTCCTGGAACTGGCAGACCGGAGGTCTGCCCCACACGGAGGCTTTGAAGTACTCCTGCCGTAAACTGACTGGTATTGATAAAATTGAGTTCATTTTTCACTGAAGGGAAAACCCCTTAAAATCATCTGTTACTGATATAGGTTATAAGCCATGTTGTCTATCACTTTTGAGACAGATAGTTACACAATTAGGCCATCATCGCAAAAAAATCGCCATTTGTCTAAAGACGGTACGCAAGTTGGATACCAACTACGTTCTGAGTGTAATCCCGATTAGCCGAATTGGAGGAACGAACGGTTATTCGATAATGGAGGCTTGCAGAGAGCTTTTTCATGATGGGATAGCTTAAATTGAAGCCAGCACCGAGATAGTCGTACTTTTCAGAAAAATTGCTGCGGAAATAGTTTTGGCCTTGGGTGGTGGCATTTTCAAAAGTGAGATATGCGGTGGTGTTGAAATTGTGAAAACCTGTCCAATTCAGGCTTGGACGCAAGAACCACGATTGGACAACATCGGACTGGACACCCAGGCGGGTTTCACGACCGGCATCAATGGAATAGCTGAACATGTCGGTGATTTTATGAGTTACTTTCAAGTCGGCGTACCAAGAATTCATATCCGCAGTTTCCCCATATCGGCTCGTATGCTGGAAAACATAAGTGGAATAACCAACACGCGGTGAGAATTGGAAATAAGCGCCGGGCTTCCAATCGACATAACCACCGACGCTGTAGTTGGCGTTGTCGTTGATGATTTTTTGATCGTATGTTGTGAAGGCAGCGGTGCTTTCGACGCCAGTGGTCACCTTGGGATGGATTTGAAAGCCGACGCGACCAA
Source organism: uncultured Verrucomicrobiales bacterium (assembly GCA_903898185.1). Classification (GTDB taxonomy): domain Bacteria; phylum Verrucomicrobiota; class Verrucomicrobiia; order Limisphaerales; family Palsa-1400; genus CAIUEN01. The sequence continues at coordinate 18,597 of CAIUEN010000332.1, read as the reverse complement.
CCAGCATTTCGGTAGAGCAATCTTCATACTCGAAGTCCTTGGTGGTGACGATACTGTTCTGGTGATCATAACTCAAGCTCGGGACGACGTCGCCCAAATCCCAGATTGTTGAAATCCCGGCGGTGTTGTTGAATCGTCCGTATTCGGGGATATTGGCCAAAGCGCTATACGAGGTTGGATCTTGAGAGTAGGTAAACCGATCATGGAGATTGAACTGGAAATCCTGGACTTGGACATCAAAGGAGAGCCCAGAGTCGGACTTCAATCGCCAGTCGCTGCGACGGTCGTGTTGGAGGTATTCGTCATAACCGACACCAACCGATAGAGATAATACGTTGTGCTCGGTCAAAGGGTAAACTCCATCGAAATCGACAAATGGCTTGAGTATCCAGTCTGATTGTGGATTTGATGAAGAAATATAGATGTTGTCGTTGTAGTCGAGGCCGATGGAGGGGACAATGAGCATTTTCAGGTCGCCAGCCTTGATGTTATAGGGCTGGTTTTCCCACTGTTGGCGCTGGGCCTCGACAACCGACTGTTCGGTGAGAGAATTTCGCAAGGCTTCCTGGCCGGAAGCGACCGAAGCTACAATGAGCGCCAAGCCGCCCGCCAAATGGTGTCTTGAAACAGGGCGCGTCCACGCCCGACCGCGACCATGAGGATTCGTGGAGTGAGTAAGGTCTGACATGATGTGTTTTTGGATTACAAGCTGTCTTGACTGGGTTTGGGTGATCGTTAGGAGTCTGAACTTGGCGCTGACGGGCCATCTTTGTGCGAGATGGCGATGTTTTTGGATAATTGCGTAATGGATGGGCAGGAACCGGCACCGGCTTTGGATGTAGCGGAGCGCGTCACTTTAGAGGGTTGGCCAGTCCACGGGCAAAGACCGGTGACCCGAAGACCGCAAGTGGCTCCCGCAGGGGCTGGCGGCTCATGGGCCAGTTCCTTCTCTTCGGCATTTTTCCGCCATTGCCCCGGAGTTACGTCAAAACGTCGTTTGAAAAGAGTATTGAAGAGGCCAAGATGGACGAAGCCGCTTTGTTCGGCAACATTGATGATCTTCGCATTGGGGTCGCGCAAGAGCGAGAGTGCTTTGAGCAGGCGCAATTCCATGCGCAAGGCGGCTATGGACAAGCCGAAATGCATGTGAAACAACCGGCTGATATGTCGCCGACTGCAACTGAACTTGGCAGCCAAATCGTCCACCGAGAGGTCGAGCAGCTCGGTCACGGAAAGCCGTTCGAAGACAACGATCATGTGCGGTTCGACAGGCGTCAGACCGGCTCTTTGTGACTGGAAGCTATTAAACTCGCCTTGCATGATGACGGCCACAATGCGCAGCAATTGAGCGCGGTGCTCAAGATTGCATTCCGGATTCACTTCTGAGAGGAGGGCATTGGCTCGTTTGGCAATCTGGATAGTCGCCGAATAGAGCTTCGTGGCTTTGAAACCGTCGGCAATTTGTTCGATCGCGCTGATTTCCTTGATGAAGAACATCGGGAAAAGGTGCTCGAAACAGACCGAAAAGCATTTGAATTCGACGTCCTCGCCTTCAGCAGAGCCAAGAACGCCTTCGAAAGCGTTGTTGAAAACCATTACATCACCCGGGACCAACTTTCGGGTGTTCGGTCCCGAGATGTACCTGCCAGTGCCAGACATCTGAAATACAAATGACAAATTCCCCCCCTCAGCTCTCCATTCTTCTGGAGACTTGAGGTGAACCGTTCGCAATTCCAAGTAGTCCTGCGAGCTCATCATTATGTGAAGCGGACATCATGCACAGAAACGAGAATCATCGCGTTTTTCGTCTCTTGGCAGTTGCCAACAAGGAAGGGGCCGCGCAAACGTCCAAATTCCTTATTACGGTATATAGAATAGCATGTCATGTCCAAAGCCCAAGCAATTCTGACGGCAACATATCATTTTTGGGACATGATGTCTAATGTTTTTTATGGAAAATTTCGTAACTCGCGTAGCATAGGCATCCTTGCCTGTGCCCATCTTTTCGGCGAGCGTCAGCGAGCCGCTAATTTCTCCCTCTGAAAAGTTATAAAATTACTTTGCACAGAGCTGGTTTTGGGGCAAAAGAGGATATGCGCGTGCGCTTTCTCCTTGGTCCAGCCGGCAGCGGCAAGACGTTTCGCTGTCTGGCGGAGATTCGCGCCCAATTGCTGGCTGCTCCAGACGGTCCGCCCTTGGTACTGCTTGCTCCCAAACAGGCAACGTTCCAACTCGAACGCCAACTCCTCTGCGATGAAGCCTTGGCCGGTTACACACGCCTGCAAATTCTCTCGTTCGAGCGGCTGGCCGACTTTATTCTGAAACAATCGGGTTTCCCGGCGCCGCCGCTTTTGTCAGAACAGGGACGCGTCATGGTTTTGCGGACGCTCTTGAAGGATTGGAGAAAAAACCTGCGGGTGTTCCGGGGCGAGACCGGGCTGACCGGTTTTGCGCGTCAACTCAGTCTGGACTTGCGCGAATTGCAATGCCACCAACTCTCGCCCGCCGCTTTGGCTAAATTGGCTGAGACCTCCGGTCTGCCTGGTTCGCTTCGCAACAAGCTGCATGATTTGGGGCTGATGCTTGGCGCGTATCTGGAATGGCTTGCATCCCACAAGCTGGGTGATGCCGATTGCCTGCTGGACATTGCGGCCCGTGAATTACAAGTTAGCATTCACGGAGCCGGAGGCTCCGGAAACTGGCAGACCAGAGGTCTGCCCCACAAGGGTGTGACTTCAGCGCAAGGGATGTTCCTGTTTTCCGATCTTTCTTCACCTGCAGCGCGCGCGCCCATGCGGATTGCCGAACTCTGGCTCGATGGCTTTGCCGAGATGACGCCGCAAGAGATCTCGCTGCTGGCAGCTCTCGCTCCGTGTTGCGAGTCGCTAACCCTGGCGTTTTGCGTCGAACCTGTGGCGGCGGCAGCCGCAGGATCATGGCTTTCGATCTGGTCGAGCGTTAACAAAACCGCGACGAACTGCCGAACTCGCCTGGAGGCGCTGCCGGAGGCGCAAATCGAGACTGTGGCACTGCCAGAAAACCACCCTACCCGCTTTTCCGAGAATCCCGTTCTGGCGCACTTGGAGCGGCATTGGAGCCAACCGACGCCGTTCGCCGGGGATGCCAGCGCCACAATTCGTCTGGCGCTGTGTTCTAATCCGCAGGCGGAAGCGGTTCTGGCAGCGCGAGAAATCCTGAGATTTGCGCGCGCTGGCGGACGGTTTCGCGACGCGGCGATTCTGCTGCGCCGCATGGAAGGTTACCACGACGAGGTGCGCCGGGCGCTGACCCACTATGGAATCCCATTTTTCCTCGACCGCCGTGAAGCGGTTGCGCATCACCCTCTGGCGGAGCTGACGCGTTATGCGCTGGGCGCGCTCGCGTTTTCGTGGCTTCATGACGATTGGTTTGGCGCGCTGAAGACCGGGTTGGTCACGAACGACGAGCGCGCGGTCGATCAATTGGAGAACGAAGCCCTGGCGCGCGGATGGAAGGGCGAGGCGTGGCTGTCTCCATTTGGCGGCGAGAATACCGAGACAATCAACCGCTGGCGCGAGCGGTGGATCGCTCCGTTTTTGGAATTGAAGAAGGCTCTTACCATTGACAGCAGGCTTGAGCCCACCGGCAAACAACTGGCGGGCGGTTTGCGGTCATTTTGGCGCAAGCTCAAGGTCGAGCGCACGCTTGAAGAATGGAGCAAGAGCGGCGGGTTGGAACCCGCAGAGTCGCCCGGCGTGGCGCCGCATGCCACCGTCTGGGAGCAGCTCAACGCGTGGTTGGATGATGTGGAACTTGCGTTTGCGGATGAATCACTGCCATTGACAGAATGGTTGCCGATCCTGGAGGCCGGGCTCAGCGGGTTGAGCGTTGGCTTGATCCCGCCGGCGCTCGATCAGGTGCTGGTCGGCGCGGTGGATCGTTCCCGAAATCCCGACCTCAAGCTGGCCCTTGTTCTTGGTGTCAATGAAACCGTATTTCCCGGTGCCCAGCCCTCGGGGACACTGCTGGTCGAATCAGACCGGGACGAACTCGAAAAATGCGGCGTCTGCCTGGGCCCCAACACGCGCCAGTGGCTAAGCCGCGAGCGGTTCCTCGGCTACATCGCCTGCACCCGCTCGCAGGCGCGACTGGCGCTCAGCGGTTCACTGCGCGACGCGACTGACGCCACGCTCAACCCATCGCCTTTCTTTTCGCATCTCAAGGCGTTGTTCCCATCGCTTGTCGTCGAGAATTTCCAAGGCATGCCCGCGCCGGCGCAGGCCGAACACGCCTGCGAACTGGCCGCTCCGTTTTTGCGCGCCATCTCAACCTTTGGGGCCGACGCTGGAGGCTGGACCCGATGGCCGGTTTTCGATCCATTGCGCGACAGCCTGAAAACCCTCTTTGAAGGCAGCGTGAATCTCTCGCCGGAGATAGCCCAGGCGCTTTACGGGAATGAACTCAAAACCTCGGTCAGCCGCCTCGAACAATTTGCCGCCTGTCCGTTCCAGTTTTTCATTGCCTCCGGCCTGCGGGCGGAAGAGCGTCAGCTATTCGAATTGGATGCCCGCGAAAAAGGAACGTTCCAGCATGCGGTCCTTGCCGAATTCCACGCCCGCCTCCGCGCCGAAGGGCGGCGCTGGCATGATTTGACACCTCTGGACGCGAGACATCGGATCGGCACGATCTCAACAGAGCTTGCGACCGGTTTCCACGACGGCTTGCTCTCAGCCGACGCCCCATCGCGCTTTGCCGCCCGGGCAATGACGCGCTCATTGCAGGATTTCATCGCCACGATCATCGGCTGGATGAGCCAGTATGAATTTGAGCCCGAGCAGGTCGAGTTGGAATTCGGACGCAACGAACAGGGCTTGCCTGGATGGAATCTCGACATTGGCGCCGGAAACCGCCTGGTATTTCGTGGGGTTATTGACAGAATTGATCTCTGTCCGATTGACGAAACAACGGCCCTCGCGGTGGTGATTGATTACAAATCGTCGGCCAAGAAACTCGACCGCGCGATGCTGGACAACGGGTTGCAGTTGCAGTTGCCGGCTTACCTGAGCGTGTTGCGCAGTCTGAAAGATCCTTCAAACCACTTCCGCTTCAAACGTCTGATTCCTGTTGGCGTTTTTTACGCCGATTTCAACGGAAAGTTCGACAAAGGGGACACGCGCGTCGAAGTCCTGGAAGGTCTGGAAACCGCAAGCCAGTCCGCGTATCAGCACAGTGGGCGATTCGATTTCTCAGCTCTCCGGCAGTTGGACAATCGAAGAGAGACCAGCGGCACGCAGTTCAAGTATCGGCTGACTAAAACCGGCGAGCCATACAAGAATTCGTCGGACGTCATGGCTTCCGATTCGTTCCAACAGATGCTTGACAAGGTCGAAACCCACCTGCTGCGGATGGGACGTGAGATTCTTTCCGGATGCAGTCGGCTCGACCCATATCAAAAGGGAAACCTGCGCGCCTGCGACCGGTGCGACTTCAAGTCCATCTGCCGCATCGACCCGTGGACACACAAGTTCCGGATGCTCGGAAAGTCGGCGTTGGAACCGTCGGAAACAATTAATTAGCGTCTCGCTGACGCTCGCCGGAAAGGGGGGCACAGGCAAGGATGCCTATGCTACTCAACGAATCACATTGCGGGCCACCAGCGCCAGCAACGCTCCGCCCAGCACGATTCGGTACCAGCCAAAGCCGTTGAAAGTGTGGCTTTGCACAAAACGCAACAGCCATTTGACTACCAGGAATGCTGTGATTGCTGAAACCACTGTTCCCACCAGCAGCACTCCCCAAAGATGGGCATGAGTCTGAGCCGTGACATTGAGCGCGCTGGAAACTTCAGAATGAGCCGGAGCAACGTCCTTAAGCGCCTTGTAAATCTCATACGCTCCAGCCGCCAGCATCGTTGGGATGCCGACCAGAAACGAGAACTCGGTCGCCGCCGGACGGCTCAGACCGACAAGCATCGCAAAGAGAATGCTCGCGCCGGAACGCGACGTTCCCGGACAGACCGCCGCCAGGATTTGGGCTGCAGCGACAGTGAACGCCACCAGCCAGGTCACTTCGCCTGGCAATTTTTTGCCCCGGCAGACATACTCGATCATCAGAATCAAAATGCCACCGATGAAGGTCGCCCAAGCGATTGGAGCAATGTCCTTGGGCAGTGTAAATCCCAATTTCTTGACCACCAGGCCGCCAACTCCGGTGATGACAAATGCCACCCCAAGCTTGAGAAGGTAGTCGAGGGTTTTGGGATCGCGCCAAGTCGAGGCCATCTGACGTAAACGACCATAAAAAACAGCGATTACCGCCAGCACCGCTCCGGGCTGGATGACGACTGTGAACAATTCATTTTCAGCCGGAGACCAGTTCTTGAATGCCGAGAACCAGTTCTGGGCAATCAATAAATGGCCGGTCGAAGAGATCGGAAGAAACTCGGTCAATCCCTCTATAATCCCAAGCAAAATTGCGGCAATCCAGTCATTCATGGGTGATAGAATTAGCGATTCTCCAAGAAGAATCCAACTGATAACTCAGCTTTTCTAACCTAATTTTATCCTTTTGCGTTCGCCAATTTTTGCTAAATGTTAAGGGGTGACTCCGGTTTTGTATTGCGGGGCGGTATTGATTGCGTTTGGCGCGAGTTTTTTCTTCGCGTTAGCGGAGTCGTCTCTTTTTTCGTTGAGCAAATGGCAGTTACGCCACTTGGAGGAGCAGTCGCCCAAAGGCAAATTGGCAACCCAATTGCTGGCCGAACCGCAGGATTTGCTGGCGACGATTGTGCTGGGAAACAGCTTTGCCAACGCGGCGATTGTTGGGTTCACACTGTGGGTGGTCGTTGTGCGCGATTGGCCCATGGCCTGGGTGCTGGTTGCCGCGGCGGTGATTCTGTTTGGGGCCGAGGTTGCGCCCAAGGCTCTGGGAGTGCGCGCCCCTGAGCTATGGGCGCTGAGGGTTGCTCGTCCGATGCGTTTCTTGCAGCGCGTCAGCAGTCCGCTTCGCGAAATTGCCCAACGGACGGTCAGTTTTATTTTGCGAATCCCGGCGAATGAGGTGGTCAAACCGCCGCAGGGGCTGTCGGATGCCGATTACCAGGAATTGCTGGAGATGGCGTGCCAGCAGGGAGCGCTGGCGGCGGGCGAGAAAGAGATCATTTTACAGATCATCAACCTGGATCGACGCCAGGCCAAGGATGTGATGAAGCCGAGATCACAGATGGCCTGCATTGCCGATGATTTGTCGATTGAAGAAATGATCGAGACGGCGCGGCGGATCAAATACCGACGGTTGCCGATGTATGATGAAACTCCAGACACCATCGTCGGAGTGCTCAACACGCGGACGCTGCTGCTCAATCCCACTGAGGATTTGTCCATGTCGGTTGAGTTTCCCTCGTTCGTGCCGGCCAGCATGAACCTGCTGCAATTGCTCAAGGCGTTGCAGCGGCAGCAACGCGGGCTGGCAATTGTGCTGGATGAATTTGGCGGAACGGCGGGTGTGGTGACCATTGAAGACATCATGGCGGAGGTTGTCGGCGAGTTTCGCCATAACAGCAGCGCCCAGGGATTTGTCATGGAGAAACTGGGGACAAACCGATGGCGGGTGAGCGGAGCGATGCGTCTGGACGATTTTCGCCGCGAGTATCCGCAATTGCCAGAGGTGCCGGGGGTCGAAACAATGGGCGGCCTGGTGCTGAGCCTGCTGGAGGTGGTTCCCGCTGAGGGTGAGTCGGTGAGCTACCATGGGTTGCAGTTAACTGTCAAGGTGGCTGAAGAACGGCGGATCAAGGAATTATTGGTTCGCGTGACTAAAAAGCGATGATTATGGCAGAACGCGATACTCTCATCGTCATTGTGCTGCTGGCCTGCGTGGGGCTTTCTTTTCTGTTTTCGGGAATGGAATCCGGAGTGATGGCGATGAATCGGCTGAGCATCCGGCATAAGGCGAGGTCTGGAGACAAACGGGCCGTCGTGCTCCAAAAGTTCATGGACGAACCGGAGGATTTTCTCTGGACCATCCTGGTCGGGAACACGATGGTCAATTTCCTGATTTTCGGACTGGGCCTGCTTCAGCTTGGCGAGTGGCTGCGGAGCAGACCGATATGGCTTGGGCTGGGGTTTTTCGCGGGAATGTTTTTGTTTTATATTATATGCGAGCTGCTGCCAAAATTGCTGTTCCAGCGGTTTCCAAATCGCCTGACGCTGGGTTTGGCGCGGCCATTCCGGTTTATTCACATAACTCTGGCCCCGCTGGTTTCGGTGGTGGACTGGTTTGCGCGATGGCTGTTGCGTTGGACCGGCGGCAAGGCTTTCACGGGGCAGCTATTCGGAGGACGCGAAGAGTTGCGGTTGCTGATGCAGGAATCGGCGTCTGGATTGACCACCGAGGAAAAAGCGATGATCAACCGCGTGCTGGATCTGCAAAGTCACCGGGTGCGCCATGTGGTGGTTCCGATGAACAAAGCTGCGACGGTGCTGGATCGGACGCCGATCTCGGAAGTGCTGGCGATCTCGCGCAAGAAGCAGTTCACACGGCTGCCTGTGATCGATTCGCGCACCGGCAAAATCCTCGGACTGCTCCAAGTGCAGGAATTGATGTTCTTGAAGGAGCTCGACCTCAATAAAACCGCCAAGGATTATGTCCAGCCGGCTTTGTTTTTGAAGGGAAACCTGCTGCTTGAGGATGCCCTTCATCGGATGCAGCGGGGCGGAGCCCGTCTGGCGGTGGTGCTTGACGCCAGCAACACGGAGATCGGGATCATCAGCTTGCAGGACATCTTGCGTGCGATTTTTGGGGAGGTTAGTTTGTAACCATGAACGCTCCTGTCCTTATAGTTGAACTTGGAGCAGTCGTAGTTCTGCTTCTGCTGAACGCTTTTTTTGTGGCTGCGGAATTCGCGTTGGTTAAAATCCGGGATACCCAACTCGAAGGGTTGGTTATAAAAGGCAACCGAAGAGCTCGGATTGCGCTCCGAATCATCAAAAATCTCGACGCTGCGCTGAGCGCCACGCAGTTGGGCATTACCATCGCCAGCCTTGGTCTTGGTTGGATCGGTGAGCCAGCGATTGCCAGCTTGATCCGTCCCTTGCTGGCGCTTTTGGGTATCCACTCAGAGGACGTCGTTCATCCAGTTTCATTTGTAGCCGGTTTTTCGATTCTTACTTTTTTGCACATTACAGTTGGGGAACTGGCCCCAAAATCGTTGGCTATTCAGAAGCCGTTGCCAACGACTCTGTGGGTTTCGGCACCTCTTCAGTGGTTCTGCAAAGTATCTTTTCCTGCGATATGGGCTCTCAATCATTCTGCCAGTTGGCTCTTGCGCCGAATTGGGATTGAACCAGCCAGCGAATTGGAGGTCACCCACTCCGAAGAGGAATTGCGACTGATGCTCGGGCATCGGCGAACCGGATCGACGCTGCTGAGCCGTAACATTGTTTTGAATGCGCTGGACTTGGGGCGGCGGACCGTGCGCGAAGTCATGCGACCACGCAAGGAAATCTCCGCGCTCAACACGGAGGATGGCATCTCCCAGTGTCTGGATATCGTCGAAAAAACACGCTTCTCCAGATTCCCGCTCTGCAAAGAAGGCGATCTCGATAAAACGCTGGGCGTGGTGCATACGAAAGATTTGTTTGCCGTCCGCATGAAGGCTATTACCGGCGCGGACCTGCTCCCGTTCGCGCGCAAGCTGATCTATGTCCCGGAGACCGCGCGACTGGAAAAAATGCTCCAGCTTTTTCTGGACCGCCGTCTGCATTTTGCGATTGTCGTGGACGAATACGGCGGGACGGTCGGGATGGTGACGCTGGAGAACATTTTGGAGGAGTTGGTCGGCCAGATACAAGATGAGTTCGACCAGGAAAAACCGCTGATCCGTCAACATGACGATCACACTTGGGAAGTTGATGGTTCACTGCCATTGCACACGCTGGAAGAATTGGTGGGGCAACCGTTGGTCGGCGATGGCATTGTCACCACCAGCGGTTGGGTGACCCGGCAACTGAACGGTTTTCCGCAGGTCGATAATATCGTTGCGCTACCGCCGTTTGAACTGCGCGTCATCGAGATGGATGGGCCGATGGTATCGCGATTGAAGCTGACAAAAACACTATTTTCAGCCCACTCTGGCGGGGATGTTGAATGATGGCCAGAACTGTTGGAACTGGTGATTGCGCTGTTTTGGGTTGCCGAATAAACTACTTTCAATGAGTTCAAAAGTTTACCTGGTAGTCGCGGGGAGCGGAAGTGCTGGTCTTATTACGGTCCGGGGCGCGGAGGTGTTGCGCCAGGCAACCGTCGTGATCCATGACGCGCTGGTTGGAAAAGATGTTCTGGAACTATCACCTGCAGGGGCCGAGAAGATTCTCAGTGGCGATCCGTCCAAGGACCGCGCCGGCGAGCAGCGGGAGGCTGTCAAGATGATGATTGCAAAGGCCCGAGAAAATCAGCGTGTGGTACGGCTCAAGGGAGGCGATCCGTATCTCTATGGCGCGGGCGGGGGCGAGGCGTCGGAACTGACCGCCGCAGGCATTGAGGTTGAAGTTGTGCCCGGCGTGTCGTCGTTTTTGTCGGCGCCCGGTTATGCGGGAATTTCGGACCTCGCCAAACGTCCTCTCTTGGGGCAGCGCGTGGTGGTGACGCGTAGCCGCGATCAAGCCGTTGCGCTCAGTGAGCAATTGCGGCAAAAAGGGGCGGAAGTCCTGGAGGTTCCTGTCATAAAAATTGTTCTCCCCAGCAATCCTCAAATGCTGGCGGATGCCCTGCTTGAACTCAACGCTTACGATTGGATTGTTTTTACGAGCGCCAACGGGGTGACGTCGTTCTTTGACATTTTCTTCCGCGCTTTCGACGATATGCGCGACATTGGCGGGGTGCGCATTGCTGCCGTCGGCCCAGCCACGGCAGCGAAACTGAAGGAACTTCACCTGAAGGTGGATCTTATGCCAGATCAATATGTCGCGTCCAAAGTCGCTGACGCGCTCGCAGGCTACGAAAGCATCGAGAATCTCAAAATCCTGCTTTTGCGCGCCGAGGTGGCCACGCCGGAATTACCCGAGAAGCTCGAAAAAATGGGGGCCATTGTAGATGATATCGCTGTTTATCAAACAGTTCTGGAAACGGCCGACCTCAACGGCGCCGGGGCGGATTTGATCGGGCACGGCGCTGATTGGGTGACGTTTACCAGCGCCTCGACTGTCGAGAATTTCCATGCGCGCTTCAATCTGCCGGAGCTAATGAGTCGGCATCCGCGCCTGCGCCTCGCTTCAATCGGACCGGAAACCACCAAAGCCATTGGCGTTCTCGGTCTCAAGCCGCGCGCAGAGGCCAAAGATCACACGGTAGAAGGACTTGTCAAGGCCGTGGAGAAAAGCAGGTGACAGAACTTTCCTAAACTTCTTTCACCGTTCCCCAATACACATCCAGGCGTTTGCTTAAATAAAGTCGGATCGCCTTGACCAGGACTTTGGCTTCGAGTTTCTGCCCGGCGGCGACGATGTCCTTGAGGCTCCCGCAGGCCGGAACGGGGGCGCTGGCTTGCGCGATGATCGGCCCCTCGTCCAGATGCATGCTCACAAAATGCGCGGTCACACCGAAAATCTTCACCCCGTGCTCGTATGCCTGACGATACGGTTGCGGCCCAGGAAAACTCGGGAGAAGCGATGGGTGGATATTGATGATCTTGTTCTTGAAACGCCACACGAAGTTCGGCGATAGAATTTTCATGAACCGCGCCAGCACCACAAAATCAACTTCGTGTTTGTCGAGCAGTTCCAAGGCACGAGCCTCAGCCGTGGGCCGGTTCTCCCAAGGAACGCACTCGAAGGGGATGCCCGCCTTTTCGGCCATGGGGCGTAATTCCTCCCAATTGCTGAGCATCAATGCAGGATCGACCTTGAGGCTCCCCGATTGCGCTCCGCGAATAATGGCTTCGGCGCAATGAGTCTCGCGAGTGACCATGATCGCCATGCGCTGGCGTCGTTTGGGCTCGGTGAAGCGCACCTTGATCTCCATTCCCAAAGATTGGGCGTAATCGGAAAGACCAGTGCGCAAGGCTGTCTGATCCTGGCATTGAGGCTTCCATGATGCCTGGATCGTCATGCTGAACTGTCCGCGAGTCACCTGTTCTTCCAGCGCCTCAATGTTGGCATGCTGTTCGAAGAGATAGTTGGTGATCCGGGCAACAACGCCCGTCTTATCCTTTCCAATCACCGTAATGGTGGCAAACTCTTTCATTGAGCAACTAAACCTTGTGACCTGACCGCAACTTTTTATATCATCATGCGTTCTTACAAGTGATTAACTAAAATGGCTTTTGCGTCGATCAAAAACTTACTGGCCCAGAATAATCTGGCGACACTCCGTCAATTCGAGGAGTGGACCAAGGGCTGGCGGCTTGCCTCTGAAGCCGGTTCGCAAGAGACATTGCTTGCTTTTATAGCCCGTGAACGGGGCGTTACCGAAGAATCGTTTCTTCAGGAACTGGCCAAAATCCTTGGCTGGCCCTATATCAATATCAAGGGAACCGATGTCTCCCCCGAAGCGCGCAAACGAATCTCGACCAAGGTGGCTTTCCAATACTCGGTGCTGCCGGTAAAGATCGAGAAAGACCAATTGGAGGTGGCGGTCAGCAACCCATTTGACGCCGCCATGCTCAGCGCAGTCCAGTTTGATGCCCGCACCGCCGTGCAATTTGCGCTGGCTCCCCGCGCTGAAATTGAGAAGGCTCTCAAGAAATATTACGGCGTCGGCGCGGAAACCCTGGATGAGATGACCAATCAGGATGAACCGCTGGAGTTATTAATCGATGACAAGGAAATCACCGAGGGCGACCAGGAAGCCAGCGTCATCAAATTCGTCAATCAAATCATCTGGGAAGCATTCAAGGACCGCGCCACAGATATTCACTTTGAGCCGGCTGAAGACGAACTGCGCATCCGCTACCGCATTGACGGCATTCTGCATCAAACCCCCATGCCGCCTCAGCTCAAGCGCTTCCAAGCGTCGCTGATTTCGCGCATCAAGGTCATGTCGGGCATGAACATTGCCGAGAAACGCCTGCCCCAGGACGGACGCATCAATGTCCGCATTAAAGGCGAGGAAATCGACATTCGCGTTTCCACTGTGCCAACGGTTTATGGCGAAAGCGTCTCGTTGCGCCTGTTGACTCGCGGTAAAATATTTCTCAGCCTGGATAAGCTTGGTTTCGCGCCGGAGGAGGATGCCCACATCCGGGAAATCATCATCAAACCGCACGGCATTCTTCTGGTGACCGGGCCGACTGGTTCCGGCAAATCGACCTCGCTCTACGCGTTTCTGAGCACGATCAATTCGGTCACCAAACGCATCATAACGATTGAAGAACCGGTGGAATACGAACTCAAGGGCATCAACCAGATTGCCGTGCGTTCGGATATCGGCCTGACCTTCGCAATGGGGCTGCGACACATCCTGCGCCAAGACCCGAATATCATCATGGTGGGTGAAATTCGCGATCTTGAGACCGCTGAAATCGCGATTCGCGCCGCGCTGACGGGTCACTTGGTTTTCAGCACCTTGCACACCAACGATGCCCCCAGCGCATTTACCCGTTTGATTGACATGGGCATCGAGCCGTTCCTGGTGGCGTCGTCGGTCGAGGCTGTGTTGGCCCAACGCCTGGTACGCACCATCTGCGCGAAATGCAAAACCCTGCAACCCGTGCAACCTGATTATTTGATGCGCATTCAATATCCTGAAGCGGAAATTCCGACCGCAAAATTCTGGAAGGGCGCTGGATGCGAAGAGTGTCGGCAACTTGGATACCAAGGGCGAATGGGCATCTACGAACTGCTTTTCATGGACGAATCAATTCGTTCCTTGATTCTCAAGCGCGCCGCTTCGACGACCATCGCGCAACAGGCCATGGAGCACGGGATGCGCACACTGCGCGCTGATGGATGGAATAAAGTCCGCGCCGGATTGACTACAATTGAGGAGGTCTTGCGCGTCACCCAAACCGAGGAGCACCTCAAGTCCTTGATGGAAGATAAAGGTTAACAATGTCGCGCTGGCAATCCGCAAACGTTCTTCAAACCACCCCGGGCCTGAGCCATCTTTGGCGTTTTGACGCCGATGGTGAAAAGTTCACTTTCGATCAGGAACAGACCTGCCTGCCCAGCGAGTTATTCTCAGCCTCGTGGGTGACGCGGGATTGGCGCTCGCTCCTGAGACCCAAGTTCAATCTTTCGTGGCTGCCGCCGGAGAAGGCGTTCCTGCGGGTGCTGCACCTGCCTGCCAGCGAACCGTCGGAAATCGTGCCGATGGTCGAGTTCCAGCTCGAAAAACTCTCTCCCCTGCCCGTCAACCAGATCGTCTGGAGCGTGGAATTGCTGCCACGTCCGGCTGACAAAGAGGCCATGCAGACAGTCATCGTCGTCATTGCCCCGCGCAATTTCGTCGAAGAACACCTGGCGGGTATTGAAGCCAAAGGCTTTATTCCAGACTGCCTTGAACTGCCCTGTCTGGATCAGCTTCTGAATACCAAAATCGACGGTGATGGCGTATGGGTTTACATTGGGGCAGATACTGACCCCGCGCTGGCTGCCTGGTGGTATGGCGGAGTTCTTCGGAACCTGGCCTTAATCCCGCTCTCAGCGGGTGAGGAAAGGGAAAAACTGCTGATGAACCAGCTCGAACAGGTGGCTTGGTCCGGAGAATTGGAAGGGTGGCTTAACGAATCGCCCACCGTCCATTTGGTGGCGGAACCGGCTGAAATGGCAATTTGGGAACCGGCCATGCGCAAGTGGGTTGGCGAGTCGTTCAAGATTGTCAGCCCGATTGCTCCCAAGGAACTGGCGGCGCATAGCGCTCATCGAGCCACCCGCACCGAAAGCCGCAGCAACCTTTTGCCGCCGGATTTCGCAAAGCGTTATCAGCAGCAGTTTATTGACGGGCTATGGATGCGCGGGCTGATGACCACTCTGGCCATTTACGCGCTGGGTGTTGTGGTTTACCTGACTGCCCTGTTCGTTCTCAAGACTCAAAACACCAAGCTCCAAAACTACGTCGCAAGCATCAGCGATAATTACACCAACGCATGTCGCGACATGGAGCAAATCCGAATCATCAAAGATCGTCAGGAGCTCAAGTATGCGGCGTTGGATTGTTGGAAGGCGATCGCGCAGACGCTGCCTGAGGCTGTCATGCTGGATGAGATGTATTTTCAGCGCGGCAAACTCAATCTCCAGGGCACCGTTCCGGCGGAACGGCAATACGACATCACCGCCTTCCACCAAGCGCTGCGTCAGGCCACCGTCATCCATGAGGGCCCGGAAAACATTGAGGAACCGCTCTTTGCCGATATTGGGCCTCCGACTATTACCGTCCGTGGCGCGTCTGCCCTCTGGAAATTTACCTGCTCGTTGAAAGGGGGTGACGAATTCAAATGACTTATTTTTTTGACAAGCTTAATCTCCAGCCCCAGGAACGGCGCTGGGTGTTCGGCATCGTTGTCGTGGTGATCGTCATTCTTAACTACGTCCTGGTGTGGCCCTATTTCTCGGAATGGGCCCAAGTTCGCGTCCAAATCGATGCCTCCAAAACAAAAATCGCGACCTACAGGCGCGCAATCGAAATGGACAATGCCCCGGCCGGGTACAAGGCTCAACTCGCCAAACTCGATAAAAAAGGCCCTGGCATCGTGTTGGATGCCGGCGAAATCCAGTTGCAGAAAACGATCATGGCTCAAACCTCTCCGAGTTTCATGCCCAGCAGCTATACGCCTGTCAAAAACAGCTCAACCCAGACCAACGGGTTCTTTGAAGAGCAATCGCTCAAGATCACGGTCGATTGCGAAGAGAAACCATTGGTGGATTTCCTGTATAACATCGGCGGCGACAATTCAATGATCCGCGTGCGCGCGCTCAGCATCAAACCGGCCGACAACAACCGCTACAAGCTCACCGCCGCCATTGAGCTGAGCGCGACTTATCAGAAGAAACTCGAAGCCAAACCGGCTGTACCCGGTCCCGTCAAGCCGGGACTGAGCAAACCTGCCATGGTCGGCAACAAGCCGCCCGTCACCGCTCCCGGCGCTGTCAAGTCCGCGCCACAGCCCAAGACATCAGCGCGTCATCCTTAAAACACCAATTAATTTTCTATGATCAGATTCATCTCCTCAAATGCGAGCCGCCGAAAGCACTGGCGCTTTGCCGGGTTTCAGTGGTTTCTTTCCCTGCTCACGTCGCTTCCCATTGCGGCCACTGCCCAAGTGGACGGCGGCAACGCCTCGCCTCCTCAGAAATCGCCGCCTGCGATGCCCGCTTTGCCCGTGCCGAAACGCCCCACCCGCGCAACACCGCCCGGCCAGGGAGTCAACCGTCCCGCGCCGGCTGGCATTCCCGCGATACCCTTTCCTGGAGCCCCGTCCGCTCCCGGTAATCCGCCAGGAGTTACCGCCAATCCGGGACCGGGCGACTCAACCGCCGCCGGATCTGCAATCAGCGGCTCCAGTACAAATGTCATCCGAACTTCGGACGAAAAAATCAGCCTTAATTTCGTCGGCATGCCGATGGAACAAGTGCTTGATGAATATTCGAGGCTGGTCAACCGAACTCTTCTTCGGGCCAATCAGGGCGCTGGAATCCTGCCTGACAAAGCAACGATCACTCTGAAAACCAAAGATTCGCTGACTCATGAAGAAGCCATCCAGGCTCTCGAAGTGGTGTTGGGAATGAATGGCGTAACCATCGTGCCAATGGGAGAAAAGTTTGCCAAAGTCGTCACGGAAGCGATGGCATCTCAGTCCGGCGGCAGCGTCTCTACGAATGATGCCGCTCACATCCAGGACATGGGTAAATTTGTCACGCAAATCGTCCAGTGGAAATACGCGACAGCCCAGGACATCAACGATGTTCTCAAGCTTTTCGCCAAGAATCCGCAGAGCAGCATTATCGCCATTCCCAGCACCCAAACCATTATTCTGCGTGACTACGCCGAAAACGTGAAGCGAATGCTCGAGATGCTCGAGCGCATTGACCAGCCCATGCTGCTGGAAATCAAACCCGAGGTCATCAAGATCAAGTACGCCTTGGCCAGCGACATCCAGCAGGTCATCGGCAGCTTGGGTGGAAGTGGCGGCGGCAACGTCTCTATCGGGCGAAGCACGGCCGGAGGGGGGTTGGGATCCGCCGGCAGCCGCAGCACACTCGCTGGCTCTTCCGGCACAGGCAATGCCAGCGGCGTGCAAAGCGGCCAGACGGGCGCGGGAGGCGTTACGGGCGGCGGCGGTCAGCGCAGCGCCTTTCAAAACAATCTCCAAAAATTAGTCCAAGGCGCGGCCCGTGGATTGGGCGGCAGCGACTTCCAAATCCTCGGCCAGACCAAAATCATTGCTGACGAGCGCACCAATTCACTCCTCGTTTTTGCCAACGCCGACGATATGAAGATGATCAAGTCGATCATCGACAAGCTTGACGTCGTCCTGGCCCAAGTCTTGATTGAAGCGATCATCATGGAAGTTTCCATCAACGACAACCGTAGCGTCGGCATCAGCTACCTGCAACACCAACAAACCAAAGGCAATGTCTCTACCATCGGCGCGCTGAACAATGGCAATGTGGGCTCAGCAAACGGTTTGACCAGTTTTGCTAATGGCGGCACCACCAACGCCCTAAGCGGTCTTACCAGCGGCTTCAGCTATCTGACCAGCATTAACCGCGACTTGGATATTGTTATGACTGCGATTCAAGACGACAGCCGCGTCAATGTTCTTTCCCGTCCGCGCATCCAAACATCGCATGCGGTTCCTTGCAGCCTGTTCATCGGCGACACTGTGCCTTACATCACTGGCAGTTACTATGGTGGCAGCTACAGTGGCAACAGTTCCCAGTACACGCAAAAAGAAATCGGCATTCAACTGGACGTCCTGCCACTGATCAATCCCGATGGTCTGGTCGTGATGGACATCCGTCAAAACATCGAACAACTAGGCACATCTGTCAAAATCGACGGCAACGATGTTCCCCAAACAACCAAGCGCAATGCCGAGGCCAAAGTTGCTGTGCGCAATCGCGAAACCATCATGCTCGGCGGCTTCATTGGCGCCACCAAGAGTAAATCACACTCGGGCGTTCCTGTTTTGATGGATATCCCCGTTCTTGGTTATTTATTTCGCAGCAACACGGACGGCAATAAGAAAACCGAACTGATCGTCCTGATTCGGCCAACCGTGCTGCCAACCCCGGGCGACGCCGCAATGTTCGCCACAGAGGCGCGCGACCAAATGTCCGGCGTGAAGCAAGCCGAAATCAGCCTCCGAGAGGAAGAGCGCAAACGCAACGAGAAGATAGAAGCTGAACTGAGCAAAGAAGCCGCTTCCAAAGCTCGCAAAGCTAAAGCTAACGCCAAACGGTCGGCATCAAATGCAGGCGACACCGTCGAATCAGTGCAACATTGGGATGACGGAAGCTCAAACGCGGCACAGAGCGCTATATCGAAACAGGAGAGTGGAAAAGACGTGCCGCGTTGGGATGACAGAAGCTCAAACCCGGCACCGGCTCCCGCTCACGAAAAACCGGCTGACACCAATTCTCAATAATACCGTAATTCGTAAGTTCGTGAGTCGGATTGACG
>CAIUEN010000331.1 GCA_903898185.1 uncultured Verrucomicrobiales bacterium | reverse complement strand
TTTTAAATTTCAAATTTCAAATTTGAGATTTCACCAAAACTCACATTCCAAGCGTTAACATTCGACTAAAGTCGGGTGTTACTGAAAAAGGAGATTATCAGCATGAACTATTTTTTCAATTCAACACCTTATACAGCAAGTCGTAAGTTCGTGAGTGGGTTGGACGCTCATTTTACCCAGTAAAATCCACCAGTGTATTGCTCACGAACTTGCGCCTTGGTGTAATAGGCACATAATGAGAATTGCTGGGATTCTGGTGATGGGCGTTGGGTTTTTCAGCAGAACCAGTCCTTTAGTTTCCAAAAGGTTTTGCCGATAAAGAAGGAATAAAGTATTATGAAGGCTAAAATTCAAAATATGATCAAAACTTATTGCGGAGTGTTGGCAAGAATATCGCTGGCGTTTGCCATGGTAATCCAAACCGCGTCAGCACAAACAACGGTACGCATTCACGGCGCGGTGACTCCAGGCAAAATTCTGCAAGCGCAAAAGGATGTCATCGAAACCAAAACAGGCGTTAAACTCGAAATTGTCGGCAACGGCTCCAGTCGCGGTTTGGCCGACTTGGCAGACGGCGCTGCCGACATTGCGATGGTAGGCTCTTCTCTCAAGGCCACCGCAGCCGTCGCCAACAAGGAAAAACCAGGAAGCATTGATACATCCGGATTGACTGAAATCCCGGTTTCAAAAGTACCCCTTTTGTTCGTCACGCATCCGGGAGCGGGTGTAAAATCTCTGACGACTGGTCAAACAAAGGATATACTCAGCGGCAAGATCAAGAATTGGAAGGATGTCGGCGGCAACGATGTTCCAATCAAGGTGGTGCTCCCGTTTGTCGGAGACGGTTCGCGCACCTCGATCCAAGAGGAAATCCTCGGCGGCGCAGATTTCACAAAAGACGCCCTCCTGCGAAATCTGTCCAAGGATATAACCCCGATTGTCGTCCAGATGCCCGGGGCCTGCTCGGCATTGTCCGCCAAGAATGTCGAAGGCAGTAACGTGGCCGTGGTCAAAACCGAAACAGAGTTATTCATGCCGCTCGTATTGGTAGTCAAAGGCGAGCCGGGAGCGGAGATTAAGAAAGTCATTGAAGAAGCCAAATCGATACTTAAGTAACTGTATTCCGCACTCAAGCCAGACGCGAATTCGTGAAAGTTTGGCTCTAATTAATGAAACTAACGATTGTTCGACGGATATACGGGATCGCCGCCATCGCATTGGCGGGAACGGTTGTCGTGACTGCAATCAGTTGGATTAACGGAAAAACTCTGGCCAACTCATCTCAGCGTCTGGGTGAGTTTCACCTCACCATCGTCTCAATCCTTTACGACGCTACCCGGACATTCGATCATCAAAACGACCTGCTCAGCCAAGTGCCGGCGCAACTCGACTTGAAGGTCGTGCAAAAGATCAACAACGACTACTCAAACAGTTGCGTCGAATTAGTCCATCAACTGAAGCGTCTCACGGAAATCGATAAGAAGGGGGGCTATAAATCCAAAGTCGATGCCATCCAGACGGAACTTCCCAAAATAAAGGAGATTTCCAGCCAGGTTTTCAAGCTCGCCATGCAGTTTCAGCAGTCCGATGCCGTCGCGCTTTTGCAGGAAAAAGCGATTCCGGTTGAGGATGCCATTCGAGGGCACCTGGCCTCGGTGGCGCAGGAGGCCATTGCAGACGCCCAGACCCAACCCGGCATTATCGTCCGTGCCGCAGAAAACGGAAGCCGGATGGTGCTTGGCGTTTGCGGCGCAGTGCTGGTATTGGCTCCTCTGCTCATCGTCCTGCTGGCGCAAAAGAGCGTGGTCGGACCCATTTTACGTGTTGTCAACACCCTTTCCGCAACATTCGAGCAGACGGTCGCCGGAGTTGAGCGGATTTCTCAAGCAAGCAAGTCCGTCGCCGAAGGAGCCTCCGATCAGGCGGCTTCGTTGGAGGAAACTGCTTCTTCGCTGGAGGAACTGTCGGTCATGACTCGGCAGAACAACGACAACGCGCAAAAGACCAATCAACTGATGGTACAGGCGCGGGATTCCGCCGACCATGGCGCGCGCGAAATGCAGTCCATGAACACAGCCATGCAGGCCATCAGATCCTCCAGCATCGAAATTTCTAAAATCATTAAAACCATAGACGAAATTTCCTTCCAGACCAACATCCTGGCACTTAACGCAGCGGTTGAAGCCGCGCGAGCGGGCGAAGCGGGCTTGGGCTTTGCGGTGGTCGCCGAAGAAGTGCGTTCGCTGGCCCAACGCAGCGCGGACGCAGCCAGGGAAACCACCACCAAGATTGAAACCGCCATCGCGCGCGCAATGCAGGGAGTTGAAATCAGCGGACGTGTCGCCATGGCCCTCGAACAAATAATCGCCAAGGTTCGCGAAGTCGGCGCGCTGGCTTCTGAGGTGGCCGAAGCCAGCAAGCAACAGCACCAGGGAATCGAACAGATTAATGTTGCGGTATCCCACGTCGATAAACTCACTCAAAACACCGCTGCCAACGCCGAACAGAGTGATGTAGCCGCCAACCAGCTCCGTGGTGAAGCCGCCGCTCTGAAACAAGCCGTCACCGGTCTGTTGGAACTGGTCGAAGGAGATGATAAGAAAAATTAAAGTTTTTTGCTAAACTTACGATTATACTTTGAACGGGTAAGAATGTTACTTTTTGCATCGAGAAGAAGGAACGATCTTACCCGTTTACAGTATAATCAAGATAATCAATCAAATGCCCAAAAATAAGGGGCGACGCATTGATTTAACCGTCCAATTACTATGAAAAATGTTCTAATGAGTATCTCACTGGCGATTTTCGCCAGTGTAAGCAGTGTTCTGGCTCAATCCCAGGAGATCAACCCCACTCTTCAAGCAAAAATTGATGGCCAACTCAAATTGGTACAGGAATGGGGCAAGGATCCGGTCATCGTTAAGGCCACCAAGGAGCATAATGCAAATCTTCCGGCGGATCAGGCCACCATGACACAGGAAAAATGGAAAACTCTGAGTGTGCTGGATCCCTTTATCCGAGCTTTGACCAAGAACGAAGCCGCCTTGTTTCTCAAGAGCAAGAAAACTGAAACTTTCGGTGAAGCGTTTTTGTCGGGTGCGGATGGTCTCAAGGTCTGTTTTCTGTCCAAAACCACCAATTGGTCTCACAAAGGCAAGCCCAAACACGACATGCCTATGACCGGCAAAACCTGGCAAGGTCCCATCGAAGTTGATGAATCGACCGGACTGCAACAGGTCCAAGTCTCAGTGCCCGTGCTGGATGGTGACAAGCCGATTGGTTCACTTGTAGTGGGGCTGGTGGTAGGGTGTTGAATTGATTGGGATTTTGCCTCATAAAGTTCATGCAGTAGAAGTTCCTGATTGCACGTCATCACTGCCAATTGCTGCCTTCCTTTTGCTTAACCCGACTTTCGATACTGGGCACTTATTTTGAGGCCAGACCTCAAAAACCCTCGATTTTTGAGGGGTTCCACCCCAAAGGTCTTCACTACACAGCCCCCCCTGGAAGTTCCATTTTTGCGGGGGTTATCAGTTTGGG
>CAIUEN010000330.1 GCA_903898185.1 uncultured Verrucomicrobiales bacterium | reverse complement strand
CTACGCCAAAGGCGTGCGCTTGTGCAAAGCGGCCAAGGCGAAATTAGAAGAGCGATTGCAGCGATCTGTCACTTTGCCTAAATGGGATGTTCTAATTGAACCGCGCCCTCTGGTATGATTATTTCTTCCAACTCCCTTAAAAGGTGAGCGCTGCTACTTGGGAATGGTGCGCGATATTACCGAGCGCCAACAAGCTGAGAAGGCGCTACGAGAAAGCGAGCGCAGACTGCATCTGGCGACCAAAGCGGCAAATGTCGGACTGTGGGATTGGGATTTGCAAACCAACACCGTCTGGTTCTCGCCCGAATGGAAGAGACAGATCGGTTACGAAGATCACGAAATCCCCAACCACTTCGAAGTATGGCAAAGCCGCGTGCATCCTGACGACTTGGAACGGGCGCTGGCGAGAGTGAAGGCTTATGTTGAGAAGCCATGGCCCAACTTTGAGAACGAGTTTCGATTCCGCCACAATGACGGTTCGTATCGTTGGATTCTTGCGCAAGCGTCCCTGAGCCCTGACGCGCAAGGCAAGCTCACGCGGGTGCTTGGCTCGCATATTGACATTACGGAGCGCAAGCAGGCCGACCAACGCCTTCATCAGTTGAACCGCACTTATGCGGTGTTGAGCGATATCAACCAACTCATTGTTCGTGAGCGCGACACTCAGACCATTCTCGACAATGCGTGCCGCATCGCGGTGACCACAGGCGGCTTCCTGCTGGCTTGGATAAGCTCAAGAGATAAGGCAAGTGGCCAGTTGAAACTCACGGCGCACTCTGGCGCCACGCCGGACACACTCACGGTGATCAAGCAGATACTTGGCGATCCCAAACAGGGCTGCGCCTTCACCTCACAAGCGCTCGCAACCGGCGATAGCGCTGTATGCAACGACATCGAGCGCGACCCGTTGGCGGCGGCGTGGCGTGAGGCCGCCCTGCAACGCGGCTATCGCGCCATGTCGTCGTTCCCGCTGGTGGTGGATGGCCAGCGTGTCGGCACTTTAAACCTTTACGCTGGCAAGCCTGACTTTTTCGACGCAGACGAACTGCGACTGCTCAAGGAACTGGCGATGGATATTTCCTTTGCGCTTGAAATCATCCAGCGCGAAACGGAACATCGGCATGTCGAAGAATCCCATGCCCGATTGGCAACGGCTGTCGATCAGGCGGCCGAGGTGATCGTAATTACCGACACCAGCGGCACGATTCACTATGTCAATCCGGCGTTTGAAAGAATTTCCGGCTACACATCTGTGGAAGCTATCGGCCAAAACCCACGCATTCTCAAAAGCGGCAAGCAGGATGCCGAATTCTACCGCCAGATGTGGGGCGTTCTCAAGCAGGGGGGAAATCTGGCGGGGCCATTTTATCAACAAGCACAAAAACGGCGCGCTTTTTGAAGAGGAAGCCACCATCTCGCCCATACGAAACACTTGTGGCGAAATCATCAGCTATGTGGCCGTCAAGCGCGACGTGACGCGCGAAATGCAGCTTGAGAGCCAATTCCGTCAGGCGCAAAAAATGGAGGCCATTGGCACGCTCGCCGGAGGCATCGCGCACGACTTCAATAACATCCTCTCCGCCATATTCAGCTACGGATGTCTGCTCCAGCAAGATGCCGCAGGCAATCCAGCGGCGCAGGAAGACATCGCGGAACTTCTCAAAGCCGCAGGCCGCGCCAGAGACCTCGTGCAGCAAATTCTCACCTTCAGTCGCCAGCGCGAACAAAAACGTCAGGTCATCACACTGAATACCGTCATCAGGGAATCTACAAAATTTCTTCGCGCCTCGTTGCCGGCGGACATCCAAATCGAAATCAATCTCGCGCCCGACGCGCCCGCAGTGCTCGCCGACCCGACGCAGATTTATCAGGTGACCATGAATCTGGCCACCAATGCGCTGCATGCTTTGGAAGGCAAGCCCGGACAGATCACCGTAAGTCTGGATGCGTTTGTGCCCAGTGATCAGTTTATCCAGGCGCACCCGGAATTCCGGCCCATTCAATACGCGCGAATGGCCGTCGCCGACACCGGCCACGGCATGGACGCCAAGACGTTGGAACGTATCTTCGAACCCTTTTTTACCACCAAGCCGGTTGGCAAAGGCACCGGCCTTGGCCTGGCTGTAGTGCATGGCATTGTCCAATCCCACGATGGCATCATCAAAGTCGAAAGTGAAGTTGGCAAAGGCACAACTTTCAGCCTGTATTTTCCGGCGCAAACCCAGCCGCCCGCTTTGAGCGAGGCAGCCCCCGACAAGATGGCCACCGGCCACGGTCAGCAAATTTTATTGCTGGACGATGAATCGGCGTTGACGACACCCATGCAACGGTTGTTGGAACGGTTGAACTACCGAGTCACCGTCAGCAACGGCGCGAGCGAAGCCATCGGCCTGTTTCGCAGAAATCCCGCGCAGTTCGATCTTGTGATCACCGACCTTACCATGCCGGAAATGAACGGCTTTGAAGTGGCGCGTCAGATTCATGCCATTCGCTCGAATGCGCCGGTCATTCTTGCGAGCGGACACACTCCAACCATCAATGCAGAAAACCTCCGCAAAGCGGGCATTTTCCAACTGATCGAAAAACCGATCTCCATGACCGCTCTTGCCGACGCGGTTCATCGTGCGCTGGAGGTCGTGAATCGTTGAATCGTTGAATCGTTGAATCGTGAATCGTGAATCGTGATTTGCAATTCACGATTTAACGATTTATACTTTGAACGGGTAAGAATGTTACTTTTTGCACCAAGAGCAGGGAACGACCTTCGGACGTAGCGCAGACATTCTTGTCTGCTGTTCCGCCGACTTTCCAGTCGGCAAAGCGTCGGCAGCAAGATAACCGATGGAATTACCGACGCGCCCCGCAGGTTGGAAAACCTGCGCAACGGCAGACAAGAATGTCCAATGCCACTAACTTTTCGCATTGGAAATCCTGAGGGTTTCTTGTGCGGCGGCGCGATCTCCCAAGAGTTCTTGAAAATCGCGATGGAATTTCCGCACGGCACG
>CAIUEN010000329.1 GCA_903898185.1 uncultured Verrucomicrobiales bacterium | reverse complement strand
TTGAACCAGTTTATCGACGCGCAGGGTTCCCATCTCAGCGTCTTGGACAACCTTCTGCAGTTCCTTATCCAAAAAATCAAACCCCTTGGACCAATCGATGCGAACGGCGATGTCCGGAAAGCAAAACTCGATAAAGGGACGGAAGAATTCTTCCATCGCCTCTTTCCATGCGCCATCAAAATCGGTAGGAGGGATCATAACCGATCAAAAGCAGAAATTGGGAAAGTAGAAAGCAGAAATCTCAAAGCAAGATAGAGAAATTGGATGTCAGGATTTTATATGTTGCGGCAACGGATTTTCTGCCACTCCAATAGCCCACGACTTCGTAAACAGCCTCTCATCCAACGTGGCCAACTTCAGCCCGTGCCGCTTCGCCAAGGTCACGAGGTGCGCATCGGTGGTGTCCTTAGCTCCAGTCTCAGGCGAGGCGAGGCCGTCCACGTCATCTGCGAGAAAGTGATGTTCGGGACGATCGTGTAGTTTTTTCAAACTCTCCTGCGCCTCGTCCCACGTCGCCTGGTAGGCAACACTCAAGCTAACCCGGACGAATCCCAGCTCAGTAATTGCGCTGGTGTAGAATTTGTCCAGAGAGCCAATCCAAGCTTTAGCGGCAGGGTGATCCGGGTGGGTTATCCAGCGCGACGCAAGGATCAGATTGACATCCAGCAGCCAGCTCATGGCCAGTCTTCAAGCATCCGCTTGACGTTTTCCGGGGTCATGAGCGGTGCGCCGGGTGGCGATTCCAGCAAAACGTCATCACCCTCCCGCACCAAGCGGGCGTTTTGGGACGACGGAACCGATGGATAGAGACGCGCAGTGAGGAATCGAACTAATTCCTCCTTTTGCACCGGGAGCAACGCCTCCGAGGCGGCTTCAATCTCCTGCAATGTGCTCATGCTAAAAGGTTACCACTAATAACGAAATTGCAAAACCAAAGCAGAAATTGAGAAAGTAGAAAGCTGAAATTTGAGGATTAGGAGTTAATGTCAGTTGGATTTTTTGATCCAATTTCTGTTTTCTGCTTTCCCTATTTCTGTTTTGTTTTTGGTTTTGGTTCGATTGATCATCGTGGTGAAGATGGCGAGCAGTTCGTTGGATTCAAGTTCTAACGGTTGGGTTAATTGTGAGGCTGTTTCGCATTCTTCGCGTAGGAGTTCAAGCCAGAGGGCTGACTCGTCGGTCTCCTGCAAGGCACCGCCAAGTTTGGATCAAGCCAAAGCAGATTCCACGCACGGGTGCGGCGAGCAACAGCGCCAAGGGCGCAATTCATAGCAGCCTAGGGCATCGCCCCAGGAACATGGGTTAAATCCGGTCCAGCGCTGAAAGCGCGATTCAGTTGCCCGTCTGATGAGTCGCGCTTTCAGCGCTGATAAGGTTTTCGGGGCTTGCGTCCTAGGGCGGCGTTTCGCTTGCCCCAGGCTGGTATGGTTGACGCCGTTGGCGTCATTGAAGGCCAAGCGCAAAACAAAAGCAGAAATTGGGAAATCAAAAATTAGAAATCTCAAAAGCAAACGCTAAAATGCTGAAAATAAGACAGATGTCAAAGGTCAGGTAAGCTAAAGCTGAAATGCTGAAATAAAGCAGAGAACAGCAAAGGCAAAAACGTTGAAAGGCAAAATGCTGAAAGATGACAGGGGGCCTGCGTCATCTTGCTGCCTGTATTAATTAACACTGTCTAAAACAGGTTTTTCGTTTTTTTCGTTTTTTTCGTTCTGGTCGCGCAGGCGCCGCGTCAGGGTCTCGGCTTCTTCGATCCATTGGAGCTTTTCGCGGAAGGTGCTCTTCAGCCCCAGCAGCAAGGTATGCAGTTCGGCGCCTTCGGCGGTACACCATTGCCATCCCGGATGAGCATATAGTTGTTCCTTGGTCATCGGTATGTATCCAATTTACGCAGTTCTTTCATGTCCAGCAAGTCACGATCACGACCCGCGTGGGCTTTCATGGCGAGAAGCGTTTCGTAGCTGACGATGGACGCTTTGGTTTCGCCAGAGACCGGCTCCCATTTCGCGTTCGCATATTCCTGGCGAAAATCAAAGGGCTCGTAAATAAAAACGTCAATAGGGGTGCGGCTGTGGGTGTCGCTCCAAAGTTTGAGCACCATCATGTTTTTGTCGCGCCGCCACATTTCGCGAGTGGCCCGGTCGGCAAATTGCTCCGGGGTGATGGGGATAACCACCTGATAGCTGATCTGTTGCAACGCGCGTAAACCGCGGATAATGTTGTCGGGTTCGAGGCCAATAACCAAATCCAAATCGTGCGTAAAACGCTCATAACCATAGGCGTTAACAGCCAAACCGCCAACAATCAGATATTGTACGCGGGCGTCGTTCAAGGCTCTAATGATGGCTTCGATACTGCGGAGTTCCATTCAACAGCAAAGGTGAAATGCTGAAATGCTCACTGGATTCGTTGGGCGTAGGCGACCACGCGCTCGCAAATGGCGTCCAAGAGCGGTTTTTGCTCCAGACAATAACCCAACGCTTCGGATGTTTTGGCTCCGGCGTAATCGTGGGCGATGATGTTGCGCATGTCTTTCATCTCGCGCAGGTCGGCCGCGCAAGTGACAAAGCCCCTTTTCTCCGCCCGGTTGGCGACGTCCAGCAGAGTGCCCTGGGGGAGCATCTCGGCCCGGTCCAAACTGCGGAGCACTTTGTTGAGCAAGAGGTCCACGGTCCGGGCAAAACGGCTGAAAAAAGCTTCCACGCTTTCAAGCTGGCTCTCTGTGGCTGCTTCCACGTTGGCCGGAAGCGCAGCCAGTTGTTGAAAGGAATAGTCCAAGTGGCGGCGGGCTTGGGCCAACTCCGCCAGGCCTTGGGCCAGAAAGTCGCGGGGTTGATTGGGACTCATAGGGGTATGCCGGTTTGGCGGGCTACCGCCGCCAAGGGGTCGGCGAGCTGGTTGGGCTTTCGCACGGTTAAGTCCAGTTGTTGCCAACCGATGCGGTCCAGAATCGCCGTGCGCAAGCGCAGGATGCCGCGAAAATCAAGTTGCTCCGACACCACGAGCAGGTCGATGTCGCCCCCGCGGGCCGTGTCATCGGTGCGGGAGCCGTAGAGGTAAATTTGGGCTGCGGCGTCCACGCGTCGAACTTCCTCAGAGATGGCCTTGGTTTCTTCGCGGGTCAGTCTCATAGCATATCTAATATCGGTGAAGATGGCGAGCAGTTCGTTGGATTCAAGTTCTAACGGTTGGGTTAATTCTGAGGCTGTTCCGCATTCTTCGCGTAGGAGTTCAAGCCAGAGGGCTGACTCGTCGGTCTCCTGCAAGGCACCGCCAAGTTTGGATCAAGCCAAAGCAGATTCCACGCACGGGTGCGGCGAGCAACAGCGCCAAGGGCGCAATTCATATCAGCCTGGGGCATCGCCCCAGGAACCTGGGCCAAATCTGGTCAAGCGCTGAAAGCGCGATTCAGTTGCCCGTCTGATGAGTCGCGCTTTCAGCGCTGATGAGGTTTTCGGGGCTTGCGTCCTGGGGCGGCGCTTCGCTTGCCCCAGGCTGGTATGGTTGAAAAGCAAAAGCAGAAATTGGGAAAGTAGAAATTGGGAAATTAGGAGTTAATGTCAGTTGGATTTTTTGATCCAATTTCTGTTTTCTGCCTTCCAAATTTCTGTTTTCGTTTTGCGATTTCTGCTTTTCCTATGCCTCGTCGAGCCATCGATGCAGATCAGATGGATCGTGGAAATCCAAAAGAGTTTCTCCCAGGCTCTCCAATTGCGCTAAAGACAACCTTGAAAGACGAATTTCCAACTCTGAAGGTAATGTGCCCCAACGACGTTTTAGCATCCGAATAATCAGTAATGTTTGCCCTTCCTGACGGCCTTCGTGGCGGCCTTCGTGGCGGCCTTTTTCAAGACCTTTTTCAAGACCTTTCAAAAGACCTTCTTCAAGGCCTTTTAGAAGACCTTCTTCAAGCCCCTTTTCAATCCCTATTCTTTCAGCACTCGTTATGTGTGGCATACTCGTTTCTTTCTCATACGCTAGCAATTTTTCCTCAAATGCCAACTCCATTTCCTTTGGCATTGCCAAAACCCAGTCGATCAACCGATACAAACTCAAGACTTGCTGCTTGCTATAACCTCGTTCATAGAGATTGCGCGTCAACTGCCACTTGAGGTTAAACCGCTTTTCTGAATCTCCGCGTGTTGCCATCGCCGCAAAATGAGCCGCAACCACGACGGCCATCGGATTCAAATCGGCACCCAAATCCTCGGGTCTCCGGTTATAATCCAGCAACTTACAGACCAAATACTCGAACCGCAATGCACAGCCCCAATGCGCCTGTTCATACACCTGCGGACGCCAAGACGCTTGTTCATCCGCCAATACCGCCAGACTGACCACCGCTTTGCCATAACGATCGGCTATGCGGTGATAATATTGGTACATTCGCCAAGGCAAGTCATTGTCAGTTTGACTTTGAACTTCCACATGAACCAGCAGCCAATCTTCGATTCCATCCAACCGATAAACTTGAACCAGTTTATCGACGCGCAGGGTTCCCATCTCAGCGTCTTGGACAACCTTCTGCAGTTCCTTATCCAAAAAATCAAACCCCTTGGACCAATCGATGCGAACGGCGATGTCCGGAAAGCAAAACTCGATAAAGGGACG
>CAIUEN010000328.1 GCA_903898185.1 uncultured Verrucomicrobiales bacterium | reverse complement strand
CAAAGGGCGTGGTTGTTTATTTTGAATCGTTAACCGGTGGTGTCGCTTCGCTCAACCACCGGCTACAGGCTGGGAAGCCGCTGGCTTCCGGAGTGGGAAGGTTGGCCATTTCGGATTGGGTCTGGTGTCTGGCATGGAATGTATTACATCCAACTTGATAGGATAGACCACAAAAAATACGCCGTCAGAAGTCGTATTTCTGCTTTAGGTTACTTTCCGGTCACACACCTTCCCCCCCCACCCTTGGTGGCAGATTTGCTGGACAGTTACGAAAAAACATCCCACCTTTCAGGACAAATTATCGCGCAGTTACATCTTGCCCCTTGAGAATGGCTTCGCGCAGCATGGCTTCGACATGGCGTCTGCGCTCGGGGGCGAGGATTTTGAGACCGCTCTGCTCGGTGACGTAGAAGGTGTCAATGGCAGCGCCTTTTTCAGTCAGAATCTTGGCGAGCGAGACGTCCAGTTGCAACTCGGCCAGCGCCTCTGAAACATCGTAAAGCAGGCCGATGCGGTCTTCGGCTTCAATGTCGATGATCGTGCGGTTGTCGGAAGTCTCACTGTCCAGGCGGACGGCAATGGGAATGCGCTCGCCTTCGATGGACTTGTAAAGGGTTGGTCCCCGCTTCTGTCGGGAAATGAGCAGCGAGAGGTCCACCGTGCTGCCAGTCAGGATTTTGGCGAGCAGAACTTCAAATTTCTCGCGTTCCTCGCGGTTGGCCATCAGTCCGGTCTTGGCGTCGGTCACAAAGAAACTGTCCATCGCCACCCCATCGGATCGGGTGAGAATCTCGGCGCTGAGAATGTTGAACCCGGCGGCGGTGAAACATCCGGTGATGCTGCTGAAAAGCCGCTCCCGGTCCCAAGTGCAAATACTGACAGTTGTA
Source organism: uncultured Verrucomicrobiales bacterium (assembly GCA_903898185.1). Lineage (GTDB taxonomy): Bacteria > Verrucomicrobiota > Verrucomicrobiia > Limisphaerales > Palsa-1400 > CAIUEN01. The sequence continues at coordinate 3,152 of CAIUEN010000328.1, read as the reverse complement.
TAGCCTCGGTCAGGCTCATTGTGCCAGGTGACAATCGGCGCCAGAACTTCGTCTTCTTTGTCGGACACCTGGACTTGGAAAAAGCGATGCACCTGCGTGATGTCGCGCAGGATTTCGTGGGCGTCGTTAATCTGAAAATAGCGTGGAGGCAGATTGGCGAAATGAGCCTCAACCTCTTCGTCGCTGAAGGTGGGCGGCATGAGTTCCTGCACCTGTTCGGCAAGCAACTTGCGCTGGCGGTCCTCGGCCATTTGAAACTCGGCACCGCCAGCCAGCACCTGGTAGGTCTTGCGATAGAGAGACCAGAGGGATGCCTCCTTAAAGCCATTCCAGAGCGTCTCGCTTGTTCCCATCGAATCGGCGAAGGTATGAAGGGTAAGCATTCCGAGATTTTCGATACTCTGAATCTGGTGCGCAAAGGAGCGAATAACCGAGGCATCATCGAGATCGCGGCGTTGTGAAATCTGCACCAGCGCCAGATGGTTCTCAATGATCAGACGCAGGGCGTGGGACTTGGCGCCGTCCAAACCAAGGCGCTGTGCCGCGCGCAATGCATTCTGACCGCCGATCTCCTCGTGTTTGCCGGTTCGATATGCCTTGCCCGAATCATGCAATAGCAGCGCCAGGTAAAGCACAAATGGCCGCTCGACCTGCCGCAAGATTTCGGTGTAGGTGCTGAATGGCGGTTTCTGGGCATTCCATATCTGGTCAAGCTTCTCGATGCAAACCAAAGTATGCTCGTCGGCGGTGTATTGATGATAAAACTCGTGCTGAACCAGGCAGGTAAGCTTGCCGAATTCAGGAATGAATTTCCCCAGCAGTCCCACTTCATGCATCGAGCGGAGCACCGGAGCGACGTTGCCCCGCTGATCCAGGATTTCGAGAAAGGTCTCTCGCACATGCGAATCGCGGATGAACGAATTATCGACCAGCGAAAGCTGGTTGCGGATCATCTGCGCAAGGTCTGGGTGCAGCTTGAGTCCGCGCTGTTGCGCATGCAAGAACACGCGCATCAAGCGCCTGGGACTGTCCCGAAAAATGCTGCGCGAGGCGGGATGGATTTCACCGTCCATAAACTTGAAACCATCGACGAGCTGCTGTTGATTCTTCTGAGACTTCGAGCGGAAGAGATTGCGGAATGAGGTTATGAGCCTGGGCTTGGGTTTGGGCAGCAGCGCCAGCCGTTGTTCCACCGTGCGAGTGATCAGGTCGATATTGCGCGTATGCGTGTAAAAGTCGCCCATGAACTTCTCCACCCGGATGCTCGGAGACCGCTCGGAATAGCCCATGTAATGCGCGACCGAGGCCTGGCTGCTTTTGGCCATAACATCGGTCGGGCGTCCAACATTGTAGTGCAATTCATTGCGGGTGCGCAGAAGAAAATCGTAAGCGACCTCAAGCCGCTTGCGTTCATTCTCGCTGATCATTTCTTTCTGCTGCAACTCGGCCAGCGAACGCGTTTGGTATTTGAAGAAGGTCATCCAGATCAGATTCTGGTAGTCGCGCAAGCCACCGCAGCCGTTCTTGAGGTTTGGCTCCTGCATGAGAGCTGAATTGCCGTACTTGGCGCGGCGGGTGGCTTGATCTTCGACACGCTGAGCAATGTATTCGTTTTCGCAGCCTTCAACACACTTGGAAAGAACTGCTTTTTGGAATTTATCGAAAAACTCCTTTTCACCGGTGATATAGCGGGCCTCTATCAGCGAGGTCTTGGACTGCATGTCGGTATTGGCCACATTTACGCAGTCTTCAACGCTACGAACCGCCTGACCGACTTTGAGCCCGACATCCCAAAGCGTGTAAAGCACGCCGTTGACCAGAGTTTCAAGTCGGGGATTGATCCTGCCAGCGACGACCATGCTTTTTTCGTGCAAAAACATAATATCGATATCGCTGAACGGGTTGAGTTCGCCACGCCCGTAGCCGCCGATGGCAACCAGGCAAAGGAGCGGAGGGGGCGTCTTCTGAAAATCGGGCAGATTGGCAAGCAATCCGTCCAAGGTGTGGCGGATCAGCAGATCGAGCATAATGGAACGTCCCTTGCAGATGTCGCGGCCAGAAGCGCCTGCGCGATGAAGCATCTTGAGACGATGCGTTTCCACCTTCAAGAAATTCTTGTAGCGCGTCAATTCCTGCGATGGCAGGCGATTGGGCGGCAGCGGCAGACGTTCCGCCGCGCTGGCTTCCATCTTTTCAACTAAAGTCGGCACATGTGCAACATTAGGGCAGAAGGGGGAAATTTGCCAGTTTTCAGTTTTCAGCGCGAAGATGTCAGATTTCTCTTGCGAACCTTAAAAAAGTTCTATAATAATGTAAATCCTTGATCGCGGGGTGGAGCAGTCTGGTAGCTCGTCAGGCTCATAACCTGAAGGTCGTTGGTTCAAATCCAGCCCCCGCAACCAATTTTTTATGAGAGAACCCCCTGAAAATAAGGGGGTTCTTGCTTTTTATTGATTTCACCCAAAAACCTTTGGTACCGTATGAAATCGTTCGGAATAGGGCCCAAAGTTGTCCACCAGTTGTCCACCAGTTGTCCACCAGTTGTCCACCAGTTGTCCACCAATTTTACGAGGTAAAATCGAAAATCTTAAAAATTGGAAAAAAACCTCCGAAAAGCCCCAAATACAGCCAAAGAAAATGGGGCAATGGCAGAAATTTTTCCATCTCCGCAAAAAAAGTTGCATTCGCTACAAAATGTGGTTTACTAGAGATGTGCAGTTTAATAAATCGCACCAGTTGACCATCTGAATAGAAGCGGGTCGGCAGCGAATTCGGAAACACGTCGACACTGGACTCGACGTTGTTCAGAGGAATTTGATTTGGCAACAATAGCCGATCGTCGTGGGACGCTTTTCGCACCGTCCGTTTTGTGGCACTCGTTGCCAACACCGTCGCACATGACGGTCTCCAAATTGTGCATTTCACCGTTAACTCTTCGGCGCGTACCTATGTAAGCGCTGAAGCACGAACGGAGTGCAGAAGTGAGCAAGAAAAACGTGCTGGTGCCGTTTCAGGTCACGCGTAAGAACCTGAACCACCTACTGGGATCACCGCGGTTGGGGAGTTGGAACTTAAAAAAGTACCAGCGATTTGGCCAAAAAGGTGTAGAATAGGAAGAGGAGTTAAATTTTATGTCCTTGAATATTCCTTCT
>CAIUEN010000327.1 GCA_903898185.1 uncultured Verrucomicrobiales bacterium | reverse complement strand
ATATCCAATATCGAACAAGGAATTTCCAATGATGAAGTCGGAGGGCTCGGGATGTAAGCTGGTTCTTCCTGGTTCACGCGGAGGCGCGGAGAGAACGACATCCACCCTCTCCTTCCTCCGCGTTCTCCGCGCCTCCGCGTGACCAGGGGAAGGCTCACACGAAGACACAAATGCACGAAGAGGCAGGGATGGAACTCTCTTTTTTCGAGCCTGTTTGATAAAGACAAACTGATTTCACCCCCCATTCACACCGCTCACGGGTAACATTTAATTTGATGCAACGCGCCCCAGGACGCTGCTGTTCATGGCGTTCCGAGCAACCGCAAGCGGTAGTAGCCTTGACGCAACCCGTTCACCGGCGTGGGGTCGGTATATATCAGCGTCGTTCCAGATGCCTTATTTGTTGCCAGCGGAGTGAACGGAGCGCTCAGGTCCGGAGTGAAACTGATCTCGTATTTCATGTTTGGAATGACCGTCCACGATGAGGCAAACTTGGCTTCGGCGGATTCGGTAATAATCATCACCGACTGGGCGGTCGGTGGCGTCTGGAGTGTCGCACGAACCTTGTAGCTGGTGAGATTTGTGCTCGCGTAGGCATAAACACCCAGATACCAGCGGCCCGGCGTCAGCGGCATCGGGGTCGAGTTGGTCGCGACAAAGATGATTTCATTGTTGGTTCCCGGATTCGAACTAAGATAATCAAAGTCGCCAAGGCTTGGCAGCGGCAACCCCTTGGCCACCACCAAATCCAGATCGTTGGTCATATCAAACACCTCGAAGGTCGCCGTGTTGGCGTTGGTCGATATGTCAAATGCGAAGTATTGGTAATTGGTCGTCACGACGTTGGTCGCAAACCCATTGGTGCCCCAATTATTGGTCGCAAAGGCAATCCCATTCGTCAAGACGATGACATCGATATTGGTGGTCACGTCAAAATCAACCTCCAGCCGAAAATCCTGCGGCGATGAATTCAGATTAACGACCCCCAGGAAATACCGCTGACCCGGCACAAGAACCGGCAGCGACGTGGTGTTCATGATGTTTGTGCCCTGGACCTGTTCCTGTATCAGGAAGGCGTCACCCGGCAGATTGCCAGTCGGCAACCCGGTCTGGTTGTAGAGCAGGGTCAGCGGTCCGCCCGTAATGCTATCCAACATATTCGTGGCGAACGTGGCCGCGGTCGGCACGTCGATTGCGAAGTAGATGATGCTGTCGCTGGCAATGGTGTTGGTGTAAACGACCCGGTTCGTCAGGGTGACCATCGAGAAATGGTCCGATGAATAGGTCAATAGCAGCTCCCAGCTCAGCAGCGAATTGTTGGTCGAAGCCATACCTGTGCGAGTGTCCCACAGATCCAGCGTCCAGTAGCCCAGCGCGATTTCATCCTTGAACGCGTCAAGAGATTCTTCCGCGAGGAAGTAGTTGCCATAATTCGTGTTTGCCAGTTCCTCCAGCATAATCGAATCAAGCAGCGGGCTCATGGCGCTGCCGATCAATTCGATGCGAGTGACATTGGTCGTGGCGGTAAACACGATGCTGTTGGTCTTCCAAACTGTGTCGTTTCCGACAATATTATTGGTGACGTCGTTTAAAACCAATTGGGCGTTGGGCAACGGAGAGAACGGCGAGTATTTTCCAAGCGCCCCGGCCTGGTAGATCGCGTTGATTTCAGACGGCGACAGCGCCCGATGGAAGAAATCAACTTCGTCAACCTGACCTTTCAATGGCACGCTACCGTCACTACCGATACAAACGTTGGTGCCTACTCGTATGGGAGCCGTATTTGATATATTTACAACACTTGGCGACAATGCATAGTCACTGAAAACACCGTCAACGAACAGCATTAGGCAGACACCTTTCCTGGTAACCGCCAGATGATGCCAATATCCATCATCAATGCGATTTGTAGAACCAGTGGATGAATTAGTGGCTGAGCTGTCCGAAAGCTCGAAGCTGGGACAGCCGAGACCCGCTCCTGATCCCATCGTTCGCAAACTCCAATTATTAGTGCCCGCTCCGCAGTCTTCCCTCTTTTCAATCAAACTTTGCGTTGCGTTTGTAGCCGACTCTTTCACCCAAAGATCAATTGTGAAATCGTTGCTCCCAAAGTTGCCAACATTAGTGCCCAGATCAACATACTGGTTTGTTCCGTCGAAATTCCAAGCGTTTCCGACATTGCCATTGGTATAGGTGACATCAGAGCTTGCCACATCACTGGCCAAGCCAATGAGATCATTCACTTTCGAGTCCGCCGGCCACCAATTGGTCAATCCCTGGCCTCGGTAAGCGTAGGTTAAGCGGTATGGTTTGCCAATCACCGTGTCAACATCTCGCGCCAAGAGTCCGTTGCCCAAACTCAGGAAATTGCTGCCCGAATTGGCGTTCGTCGGGTCCTGCGCAATGCACACCGCATTGCTGATCACCTGCCAGCCATCCACCACTTCGCCATTGGTGTAAACTCCGGACAGCAGGCTCAGGCTGTCTGTGTTGGTGCTTGTATAATCCCATGTCCGATTGGTCTCAAAGTCACTGAAAAACAACGTCACATTCGTCGCCATCGCCTCGCTGGCGCTCCCATAGGGGGGGCGTGGCGAACTTGATCGGCTGCGGGAACCAATTGGCGTTCTCGGTAAACACGGTGTAAACCATCGTCGTCGAACCAAACCCAAGCCCAGTCGAACTGGTTCCGCCACGATTTTCAAAGAGCATCACGCGCGTCCCTTGCGGACTGGTTAACGTTATCGCGAGGTCTGACACCCGATCATCGTTGAGCCTCACCCCGACGCTGGTTGCAAGCACCAGTTTGCTATCCGGCACAAATATCGTTGATTGCGTTCGGGCGTCCTCAAGCAGCGCCACAGGCACATTCGTCTCAAAATAAGTCTTGGTCAGATCGGGAGTTAAACTCCGCCCCACCCTGATGACCACATCCACCGTGACATCTGCAGATGACGCATTATGCAACCCGTAGAACCACCTGCCCGCGCTGATGGGAGGCGTATTGGTGATTGAGACGTTCAAGAACCCGCCCGGAGCCGTGACCTGTGCCTCAAAATCATAGTCCGTCAACGTTGGAAAATCCGCCTTGCGCAACAGAATATCGACAGGCCCGGAGCCCGCTTTGAAAACAATCGAAATGTTCAAGTTGGTCACGTCGGTCGGCAGATCGATGTAATCAAGATACCAACTGTTCGTTAGTTTCACAGAATACTCCAACATGTCTATCCGCCGTGGCGCAATCTCCACCGAAAACTCCATTACCTGCCCGTCGTCGCCAGAAGCGTTGTCCCACAGTGTCGTCAGCCACACGTTATTTACCGGTTGGCCCACAAACGCGTTCAGACTGCCGGGGCCATCGGTGCTAATCGCATCGGCAGTTTCACCGCTATCGTCAAAGACCACCGTGTTGGTCCCAAAGTCGCTGTGGTTATTCAACCACACTTGGTTGGCTGTGCCGGATGCCTCGCCATGCCCCAGCAATGCGTAGATGTCCCCTGCATATTTGTGTATGATACGCTCGCGCACATTTACATGCCGAATCGTTCTGCCAGGAATGGTGTCCATTGAAATACAAAGGAGATTCGTTTGGTGAGGGTTCTGCGGCGATCCATCCGGCAAATCCAAGGGCACCCCGATCCCACGCGCCACGATATTGCCGTTGATATCCACTGCGCTGAAGGGTTCTCCGCTTGCCACCGCGAAAAGGCCAAACTCAGCCGCTTTCTGGTCCTCCGCCTTAACCCCCACGTAGTAAACCGTGCCTTGGACGGAATTGGTGTAAATGATCGATTCGCTGCCGCCGCGGTTAAGCGATTTGTCCGCCCCGGAAACCGCTGCAGGGTCGAGGTAAACCAGCGCCTGATTGGTCGAGACGTAAAGATCAATGTCAGCATCAAAGTTGCGCGGTGTTGACAGGTTTGGAGGCATGAAAGTCACGAAGGCAACATAAGTCGAATTCGTTGAGCCACTCGAATTGGTGGTCGCGCTAATTGAATTGCTGAAGGTATAGAACCGCCACTGGACATCGGTGCCGTTGGTGCCGCCCAGCAGCGGCGAGTTTGCGCCGACCCGCTGGTAAAGCAGAGGAACGCCGTTGATCACTGGCATCACCCACGGTTGTTGATCTGTTTGATTGACGGTTTGGGTGATGCTGATCGGCGTCGTCGAGACCACGCTCCCGCTTGATATAACCAGCGCGTAGTCCTGAACGATGTTGTTTGTATGCGCCGTGACCGCGTTGACGTTCACACGCTTGGCTTTGACAATCACCACGTAGCTGCCCGATAACGGCAAGTCCGATGTGCCTTCGATATAGACATTTTCAACATTGTTCACGATATCGCTGGCAGCCACACTGGTTTCGCTCGAATTGGTTTGAGTGTAAGTGTCGTTCGCTGGGAAGTTGTTGCCAACATAAACTTCACCTGTGAGCGTGTTGCTGACCACCAAGTCCAAGTCGTTGACCAGCTTGATGCTGGCAGCCGGGTTGCCCGGCGGGTCGGTCCAGACGAGGGTCACCCGCAAGGGGGCGTCCGTGGCATCAGGGGAGATGTTGATGGTTCGAACGCAGCTCTCGCCGGTCGCCAGCGATCCATCGACACTCTGGTCAAAAAACATCAGTGGCCCCGGCGAATTGGTGGTCATTCCGGGCCGGATGCTGCTGGCCACATTGACCAGTCCCCAGCCCTCGTCGTTCGCGCCGGGTTTATTGACCTGGTAATCGTAGTAATTGGCCGTTACAGACGAGCCATTGATCAGCAGCGCCTTCATCAAGGCCGGACTGGGCTGCATTTTAAGCGTCTCGACAAAGTATTGCTGCATCAGCGCCAGCACGCCCGAAACCGCCGAAGCCGCCATGCTGGTGCCGCTATCAAACCGGTACGACGGCTTAAGCTGGTTGTTGATTCCAGCCAAAACGTCGTAGTAATCGCCAGAGGCGTTGGTCACCAGGATGTAAATGCCCAGATCATACGAGATCGGCTGCGAATTGGGATTGTAAACGCCAACATGCCAAGTGCCCGGAGTGACAGCAAACTCGCCGGAGCGCGCCGTTGTCGGATTCGCGTTTGTATCGGCATAGATTACCAGGTTCGCAGGGAACGGCGTCGGTGAATTCGCGTTTGCAGTAATCTGAACCAACATCAAAGTGCCGCCATCGGGAACGCTAACCTCGTTGATATTGGTCGCGCCAGGAAGAACATTCTGGTTGGCGTTGAAGATCGATTGAACATCCGCGCCCGCCACCGGGTTGGTCCAACTGGAGGATCGCGTCGAAACGATAAACACGCCGGGGGCCACAACGTCGGGTTTGTAACGCCCATACTCTCCTTCCACGCCGATTCCAACATTGCCGCGGCTCGAGAACCCGGCAACCTGGATGTCGCTGTCGGTCATTCTTGCCAAAATCGAACTAGTGCCACTGGCCAGATGCACTTCATTGGCAATGTTGCGAGGGCTCTCGAGTGCCCCGACGGTGATCACGTTCTTGGCGGTGGCCGGCGAGGAAATGGTGTCGGTTTGCCCGCCAGTTCCATCGTTGCCGCCCGATCCGTCGTTGCCGGCGGCAAAAACAAACAAGAGCGGCTGTGAACCGGTCGTGTCCGGCTGGGCATCGCGCGTTGCGGCATCGTAACTGGCTGACGCCATCGTGTAGCCGTACCGCCCCGGATTTCCCCAGCTATTGTGGCAAATGACCGCATTCGACTTCGATGCGCTCTCCTGCAAATAGGCATCTGAAACCAAGGGCCCGGTCACCAGATCGATCGGTTGGACAAACAGCGTGGCCTCCTGAGCCATGCCGCGAAACTGCCCGATTGCATAATTGCCATCGGCGTCTCTGACTGAACCGGGCGCATTCGACACCGTGTCAGACTTACTGCCGTTGCCCGCAATGATTCCCGCCACATGCGTGCCATGTCCAGCGCCGAACTGGAAATCGCTGTCCGTCAGCAGCCAAGAAGGCGCTCCCGACGAGGCAAACACGCGCCCGATCAAATCTGGATGCTGCGCGTCCACTCCGGTGTCATTGACCGCAACAATGACGTTCCTGCCCGTCAACTGCAGGTAATTGGTGGCGACCTGTGAATCAGCCGACACCCCAACCCTCGGTCGGGTCAGGTCGTTGAGCAATGCGCGACGGACTGACGGCTCGATATCGAGAACCAGCGACTCGCGGGCCAGCACGACCAGTAGAGGCACTGAACCTGCGCTCGGCGTGGCCACAGTTTGATCCTCTTTTCTTTCCACGATGAATTGTGTGCCAAAAGGGGTACGTTCTTCAGCGATAGGAATCAAACCCATCGCCTTAAGTCGATCTCGCATCGCGTCAGCGCCGTTTGGAGACGCGGTAATGCCAAGAGTCGAGCTGGTTACCGGACGGTCTCCCAGCGCCTCTGGCAGGAGACTCGGGTCCAGCTTGTAATAAGGCTGATAAGAAAGAACCGAATCAACAGCCCGACTGGCTTGGAGCTGCTCCGCCGCAGAGGCGGTGGCTGTAACCAAAGCCGCGTCGTTTGGAATATAGGAAACAAATACCGCCCCAGCTTGACGCAGGGCGTCGTAGAAACGCTGATCCACGCCAGTCTGCGCATGCACCACGTAACTGCCTGGGTTTTCCCCGGCCCGCAGGCTCTCGGGAATATCGAGCTTCCCGGACGATGCGGTGTCAATGATCGCGTTGCGCAGCAGGACGGCGCGACTGTCGCGCCCCAGTTGCGCCATCGTTTTCGGCGTATTGCTCAGCCTGTAGGTCTTGGCCGACGCGGGCGCGTGTTTGGCGGCGGCGGCAGTCAACGCTACCGCACCCATCTGCCCGGGCGCAGGTCGCAATGTGCTGGCTTTGGATGGCATATTTCCTTGGGACATTTTTGCCGTCTGCTCAGACTTCGATGGCCAAAAAAAAGCCACTGCCCCCAAGAACAATACACCCACTGCAATCCCAATTGGTAATTTAAGGCGCATAAAAAACTAATCTCCTCCAGAAATAATGTTGAAACGCTCGACCACAATCCGCGGAACATTCTTGGAATCCCGCTCCACACGACAAACGGTCCGTGTCAACGACTCTCCCGCAATTGAATAATTGGTGGCGATGTTATTATAAGCGCCACCGGACAAATTGACCGCCGCCGGCTTGATCGACTGGCCGTAGGCCCAGATCACAAACCGCGGCTGGCCCACCCGCAACAGCGACATTGTCCTCTGCGGGATTGATTCAACCACCGCATCGGTAATGTTCGTATTTGTCACCGGAGTTCCAGCAAATGGCGATCCTATGGTCAAACTCGGGGCTTCCAGGATTTCGCCAATATGATGGAACAAGCGGTTCGGCTTCTGGTTGCGCACCGCGTTGATGCCGTAATTAATGCCCGTCCCATCAAAGATGGCCGGAACATTTGTCGGGTGAATAATCACCCCAGTATTCTGGTCGGTCAAAGCCAGCGCGCCGCTGAACACCGCCGACCACGGCGCCAAGTTGGTCTGATTGACCGAGAGCGTGCCGCGCGAAGCGTTGTCGTTCGGGGCCACCGTAAACAAATCCACCAGCGCCCAGTCGTTGGTGGGATAGGTGCTAATGGTCTTCGCCCACCGGTTGGTCCACAAGGCGCGGTTAGCCATACGGTTCGTGACTGTCACGCCATCCGACTTCAAGAAGATGGTCTGCCACGGCGTGCCACGATGAACCCGTCCAAGCCAGCCGACGTTCGGAAACTTGTTGGTCGGGAAATTCCAATCGTCGGACCGCGTGATGTTTGGGTCCTTGAGCGTCATGTTGTTGGAAAAAGCGGCGCTGGCATTCTTAACCCACGGCTGGTAGCGCAGATTCTTTGCTCCCAACGACGCCTTCCAGTTGGGCGGTTGCGGGTCCTCAAGGTCGCCATAAGTGTAATGCACTAGCGGATCGTTTGCCTGATAACTGATATTGTAACTCAACAGCGCCGCCGGTTGGAACCATGCGGCCTTAGGGCTGAGTTCGGTAGTGCTAAACCACCAGTTGCTCAGAGAGAGAAATTCAGCAAAATCGTAGGGCGACGGTTTAAGGTATTTCGTCGGGATCCCCAGCCTATTCCAGCAAACATCAATCTGGTTTAACACACCCTTGGACGGCGGGGAATTCAGGGTGTTATTGGCGCCGTTGGTGAGGAACGGATTATTCGGGAGCTGAATACCATACGAGTCCATATTGTAAGCCTGCAGCCAGGCGTCCAAATTCGACGACACGCCCCGGTTCCCCAGGTTGACAAAGTCCAACACACGCCCGGTTGCCTTATCCAGCATCACACAGGCCAGGTTGTTGGTCATGTTCAGAGTCCAATTATGCACTGGGAATCCAGAGCAGTCCGATACTGTGAGGTAACCGTCATTGGTCTGATGGAACCGGCCTCCTGTTAAGGCCGGCTGTTCAAAAAACTGAGTGAAATCCGGCAGTATCGCGCGATTGGTCTGGAACGGGATTTTGAAGCTGTTGTTGCTCTTATCCACATAGCCAAGCCATGTGGAACTGGAAATCGAGTTGCTTGATGAAGCTCCGTAATTCACGTTGGTGCCGCCCCCCCACTCATTTGCAAAGCTGATTCGCCCCCAGTTGGTCACGATGATCTGAACTTCGCGAGCAAATGGAGTCGCATAGGAATTCCACATTTCGACTGCCACCGAGTTGGTGAGACTGAAGAGCATCACCTGATTGGTACCGGTGGGGTGATTTACCGCGCTGTTCTTTGTAAACTGAATCTTGCGGCTGATTCCCAGCGAATTGGACAAACTCAACTCGTTGAAGTTGGGCAACCCCTTCCTTGCGCCGACAACCCACGGAATGCCCCAGACATTGTCTGTTTCAAGAATGTTGGTGCCCACCAGTTCCTTGAAGCCATTGACCCAGGCATTGTTGAAGGCATTAGCGCCATCCATTGTCCCGCCCACTTCCCTGTAGCCAACGATGAAGACGCTTGAATCAGCGTTCTGCGAAAAGAGCGGACGGAATACGGATGGATAGGAAAAGGCGCTGGGAGGGTTTGCGTTCGTTCCAGGCTGACTGGCATCGTAAATATTGGCCGCCAGTTGCAGACAGCGGTGTACGACCTCGTCATAGACCAAAGAGCCGTCGGTTGGGTTATAGATACAGAGGTTGGTGATCCGACGATTCGGGTCGTTAGTAAACTGCAATCGCAGGATCAGATCGGCGGCGTTGGTGAAAAAACTCAAGGCTGTCCAATTCTGGTAATTGGTCGTGGCGTGATTGAGGGCTTTGGTGATTTCATACGTGTTGTCGTAATTGATATTGATCTTGGTATGACGCTCCCACGTCCCGTCGGGCAGCGGCAGTTCCACCTGCAATTCAGGCTCTGATCCGGTGCCAATCGAGCTTAACAAACGTTGAAGGGTGTAGCCATCAATCGTGCTGGCAGCCATCATACGACTGGCAAAATCAGGAAATCGAGTGGTGTCGAACAATTCGCTTTGGAGATTGTAGAAATTGGTTGGATTATCGCTGCCAGCCCATGGTAAATTGGCCATGAGCATATCGGGATCGTTCAACGAAGTGAAATCAAACGGCCCAGTTGTTTTCTGCCCTGTCCCATAGCCGTCGATGCCATCTCTCAAGAATAAATCTGCATTATAGGCACCCAAGGTCGAAACGACATTGAAAAGATTGGTAAAATTGAAGCCGTAACGGCCTTTCAGCAACAGAAGGGCATCATCAAAGCAATCCCCACTGTTTGCAAAAAGATTACCCGGACTGTACGAATACGCTTGATTTGCGTATGATATATACGAGTATGGATTAACTTCCCGCAGCAGCGCCGCCAGGTTGATTTCCCATGATCCGAAGCCCTGATTGCGCATGAAGCAGTCGCCATTGATCATATTTGTTTTGGAATAGTTGTGAATGTAATTCATGTCCAACATCTTGCCGATCGGCTGCACCAGATATGCGTAACGACCGACAAACGGATTCGCCGCTGAATGCCGCTGTTCGGGATTACGCAACACCCCTATCCACTCCGGCTCGCCTACATATAGATTAACGCCATTCGATTCAAATCTTCCGTTGCGATTGAGATCAACGTAAAATCGGAAATCCAGCTTTGTGGTGTCTGAATTGGTCTTGATGAACACCGGAGGGCGCGGATCATAGTATAGATTGGCGATGTTTTGGACAATGTCCTTCGGATTATTCAACAGCGTGCCATTCTTGTAGGTGTAGCTAACATTGGTAAGATCCGTCGAATCCGAAACAAACCCATTCCCGTTGATATAATTCCTCGAAACCATCATATCAAAATTCAAGATTTCCGGCTGATTCGATGAATTGAGGGTGCCCAGCATGCGGACGATGATTTCGGACTGAGCGCGGGCCAGGGCCATGTCGGACATCGACCGCGATTCTTTTTGAGTTACGCTCACCGCGACAGACGCCCGGTCCCGGCGGCTGACGGCCAAGAAAGCCACGGTCAAAAACGTGATGACCGAGAGCATCAATAGCGTGACGACCAGTGCCACACCGGATTGTTTATTACGAATTTTCATCGGGAAACTGCGCGAATTGGAATTTGCTGACGGAAAATGTGAATTTTGCTCGAGTTTAATTCCACAAATTCTTTTCTCTTTTGTTCGGTTTGAAACACTGGCAACAATTCAACGACTTGGGGTTCGAGTATCCCTAACTCCACTTCGAGGTATCCTGGGAGTTCGTTGTTGCTGAAATACAACACCAATAAGCTTGGACTATTAGTGAAGTTCGAATTGAAGATACTCGAATCAAAACGCGGATCAGACTGATCGGCGATGATCTCCTTGCCAGACGAGCTGTAAACCCGCACTTGAAAACGCGCCACGCCGTCGATTACCCGGTTGGAATAAGTCAGAGAATCGCTCATGAAATCAGTGGACAGAAAATTGCCATGAATGCGGTTGATGTTGGCAGTGGTGTGACGATAGAGCGTGCCGACCAAAAAACTTGAGCTGTTTGTGAAGATTACTTTATAGCTAGTCCCTTGCCAACTGGCGGCATGAGATAGGACAAAGAAATTGCGACAGATATTGGTATCGGTCGAATTCGCAATAACCGACAAATTCGTCAGCGTGTTCGCTGGATACGCCAGTGAAAGGATAAAATTGGTATTCGCCGTATCCCCCGAGGGTGCCATTTGTTCGAGATCGCGCGTGATCATTTCCATCGCGGCCCGTCCGCTTTCAAAGACATCCACCTGACCAAGCCCTCCCTTAAATGCCCGCTGAGTCTGAATGAACATCATTGTCAGCCCCGTGACGATCATCAGCAGCAGTGCCACAGCCACCATCATTTCAAGCAACGTCAGCCCTCGTTCACGCCGACACGCAAGCCATCTCCCTTGTAGGGTAGGCCTCTGGCCTGCCGGTT
>CAIUEN010000326.1 GCA_903898185.1 uncultured Verrucomicrobiales bacterium | reverse complement strand
CTGCTTTTGACCAATGTTGTTTGACTCTCAGTTTTATCATTCGGATGCGTTTGCATCCCCTCTATTTATACATGTTTGACAAAAGTACAAGGCAAATTTTGCCTAGTATTTTTCAGAGAAATTTAAATGCGTCTGCCCTGCGGTATCCGCCTACTTGTTTGGGGACGGGACGTCACGTCTGCGGTTTGAGAAAAATAAAAAAACTGCGATCAAAAGTCCTGCGGCCCAAGCGCTCAGACTGATGTAAAGGGTGGTTATTTTGGGCTGAAAATGGAACTTGATTTCGTGCTCTCCCGGTTGAAGGTACACGCCGCGCATAATGTAATTGCAGCGGAGAACCTTGGCGGGTTTTCCATCGATGAACGCTTTCCAGTCCGGCGCGCTCTTGTCATTGAGCAAAAGCACAGACGGCGTCTTTGCGGTGGCGTGAAGGACCACATTTTTTGGATGGTAACTTGTTATCGTCACAGTGCCCGGATCTGCTTCTGAAAGCAGCGGACTCGCTGCCACCGGGGTTTCCTTGGAAACCAGCACCGTCTTTTGGGGATCAAACTCGCGCGAAACCAATTGTTCCAGTGTCGCTGAGTCATTTGTTGGCGATTGCCAATTGGCATAGAGCTTTGCTCGGGGAAGGGCATTGGTTAATTCATACAAGGCAAGCGTGCCATTTTGACTCTCCACATAGGTTAAATCCTCGGGCAATAGAGCCTGAGCAAGCCAAGGCTTTGCCGTGACATTGAACCGAATTCGCGGTTCAAAGCCCAACTGGGGATCAAACTTGAATCCGACTGAATTATCTGGCGAACCGAGAACATAGCGAGTGTTGGTCAATTGCCACAGGCGCAGGCAAGGGAAAATGTCATTCTTCGGACGGAATGCCATGATATAGTTGTTATCAAATTCCGGCATGCGGGGAGCTTGGATGATGTCCAGCGACTGAATGTTCCAATAGGGCATCTGATTCTGCATCATGTCATAGTAGGCCGCAAAGAAGTTGGGTTCCTTTGTCATGGCTTGTCGGGTCAGCGGCATCAGCTCGGCGGTGACTCGATGCTCGTAGGGCTTGTCGCGCAGGAAATCGATGACTGGATTGGAGACATAGCGTTTATTGAAATCGTAATACTCGATCCAGCGCCAGTCGGAACGGCTCAAATCCAAAACCAAGATCGTGCCCAGGAAAATCCAAGCCCATTTCGCGCGCGCCCCATTCCAAGCGCCACTCAAGATGCAAATGATTACCCCCAGTGAAGCGGCCAGATAAACAATGAACCAGAGGATTTCGCCATAGAAAAAGTCAGCGACTTGTGGCGCAAGAGTTGGGCTGAAGCCCTGTTTTTGCAAATAACCAAGCAATTCGGTTTTGGAAGAGCTGAGAACCAACGCCGCCAACATCGCAGCGCCGATCGTTAAGACGGAACCTACAGTCCACTTTTTGTCGAACCCCATCGCTTTGGCCCACCACAGCTTCAGATGCTGCGGCAGAGATGCCCTGCGTGTCGAAGTGTTTTGAAGATAACACCGATGCAAAACTTCCAGCCCATACCCGGCTAAAATGATCAGAGCAATGTCAAATGGAAACAAGAACTTCACCGGATTGCGAATGGTCGAGACATAGGGCAGTTGGTAAAGAAGCTGGTAAAGAAATCCATGCCGCCCAAACGCCAGCAATAAGGAAACCAAGGCAACAACACCCCAAAAGAAAACCATTCGACGTTCTTGTGTAGAAAAGGGAGTTTTGCTCGCTCGAAGCGCATTTGCGAGTCCGAACGTAGCTAAAACTGCAACCAAAATGCCGGCATATTCTCCAGAACCTGTATGCCGCCGCTGCAGTTGTCCTTTTAGGGCTTCCGCAACTTGATTCCTCGGCTGTGGATCCGATCCCGCAAGAGCGTTCTCATACTGGGGGGGCAATCCCAATGCCTTGGCAACAGCTCGCCGAACCTCCGGATCCACGCTGTCGATCAAAGGAATGTTTGGATCCTCCCCAACGCGTCCCCAATACGCGCTTGATTTGTCTTCTCCATGGATATACTGCTCCAGGCGATAGCCAAAAACTCCGGGAATAATCAATCGAAACGCTTCCAGCTTGGGCAAACTCCATTGAGTGGCAAAATTCCAGCGTTGTGCTTTTTCTTGCTGATTCTGACCAGTGCCGACAATGCCACTGATTTGCGTTCCGATCATGCCTGAAACAAAGCTTACAGCGACCCACATGGCAAACAGAACTACCAAAGCTGGCATCCAGATGGTCTTGAGAAGTTTCTTCTTTGGAGTGCTATCTTCGATCAGAACCAAAAAAAACGCAAACACACCGACGTACACGCTCAGAATTACTCCGACATCGGCTCCTTCCATAACGACATTTCCCACAGCCAGGCCCGCCAAGGCTGCCTTTCCCCAAGCGTTCCGAATGGCAGGAGTTACCAGTAGCGCCAAGGCTAAGAAGGTCCAGGCGCAGGAAACGTTCCAAGCGCCAAGCCCCCAACAAGCCGGAGAGAAGAAATGCATGTTTAGCCCCGCCGCCAAACCTCCCAAGACACAAACAAGCGGACCAAAACCCGACTGACGAAAGAAAATCCAAGCGCTCATTCCCAGTAACAATAAAGTTAAGGGCGCATACATCTTGAGCATGATTTCCGCTGGGAACATGACCCAAAGGAGGGTGGACACATTGGGAGTAGCCCCCATTCCCGCTCCGCCCAGCCAGTTCAAGTTATACCAAGCGCCGAAGAAGTTGTTTTCACCATTGATACATTCGGCCTTGCAAATACCCAAGGGACCATCGTTCGCGAAAAGAATTTGGTTGGGGACGAAACTTCGATGGAACAATACCGCCAATGCCAAGCACAATAAAGCCAGCAGTAGTAGCACTCGTCCTGTCCCGTCCGTTCTTCTTTTGGCGCCAAATTTAATTCCGTTCATATAGCTTATCGAAATGATAGTGGGAGTTGACGCTCGAAGACAACTTGGAAGTTTAAGTTCTCAGCAATTCTTATTATGTGGGGTGTACCTCTGGTCTGCTGGTTGCGGTGCCTCTAGCCCGTAGAAAACTGGACAGGTTTCCGCTTCAAGGCATTCCCACTTTTTGGAACCATCAGCCGCGCTGAATGGAGAGAAAAAGGAAGGAAAACGGAAACGAATATCCAATATCGAACAAGGAATTTCCAATGATGAAGTAGAGAAGCCATCAAATCTGGAACTGAACTCGGTGCTGGAACGTTTTTTCACTTCATTATTGGACATTCCTTGTTCGATATTGGATATTCGTTTCCATGTTTTCGATGGTTCTTTTTCCCCTCAAATTGAGCACGGCTGATGGTTCCAAAAAGTGGGAATTTTTTGAGGCATGAAATCGGCTGTTTTTCTACAGGCTACGGTGCCTCTGGCTCCGCAGGGGGGGGCAAAAACTCCGCGCGCAGGCAGATCAGCGTTTCTCCCATTGTTTGCTCAAAATGAGAATTGCTGATAAGTTCTTTTTCGCCATGTTTTCCAGCATTGCGCGGGAACTCAGAGTCTATGATATGTTTTCGAAAATGCTCATTCATTTACAAAGCTTGACGTTTGACTAAAAAGGGCCACATTACGCTGCTTTGTTATAATGGAACATATTCGCAATATCGCAATCATAGCTCACGTTGACCACGGCAAGACAACCTTGGTCGATTGTTTGCTCAAACAGTCGGGAACTTTTCGCGCCAATCAGGCCATCTCAGGTGAGGAACGGATCATGGACTCGATGGATCTGGAACGGGAAAAAGGCATCACCATCCGCGCCAAGAACGCCGCCTTCAAGTATAAGAATTACCACATCAACATCGTGGACACCCCAGGACACGCCGACTTTGGCGGCGAAGTCGAGCGCATCATGAACATGATCGACGGCGTGCTGCTGGTGGTGGATGCTGCCGACGGTCCACAGGCGCAAACTCGCTTTGTCCTGCGCAAAGCTCTCGAAGCCGGCGCAAAACCGATCGTGGTCATTAACAAAATCGACCGTGACAATGCGGATCCCCACAAGGTTCTCGACTTGGTTTTTGACTTGTTTGTTTCGCTGCATGCCACCGACGAGCAACTCGATTTCCCGGTCATTTACGCCAGCGCCAAAGAGGGTTACGCGAAAAAGGAAATGAAGGACGAAAGCTCCACCATGGTGCCATTGTTTGATGCCGTCGTGGAGTTCATTCCTCCGCCGCGCGCGCATGCAGGAACTGAATTCAAGATGCTCGTTGCCAATCTCGATTATTCCGAGTATCTGGGACGTATCGCCTTTGGCAAGATCTACGCCGGCAAGGTCAAGTTGGGCGATCCGGCGGCTTGTATTCATGGCGACGGACGCCGGACTGCGAGCAAAGTCACTGCCATCTTCCATTTCGAAGGGCTCAAGCGAATTGAAGTGACCGAGGCTCACGCCGGCGATATCGTTGGAATTACCGGATTCGAGGAAGTTTTCATCGGTGAAACCATCACCGACACCGTGGACCGGGATCCGCTGCCGTTTGTGCCGATCGATCCGCCGACCATTCAGATGCAGTTTGCCGTCAACGATGGTCCGCTCGCCGGACAGGATGGCAAGTTGGTCACCGCCCGGCACATTTGGGAGCGATTGACCCGGGAAATCCGCACCAACGTCGCTCTGCGCATTGCCCAGACGGACGTCCCGAACATCTTCAGTGTCGCCGGCCGCGGCGAAATGCAAATCGGCATTCTCGTCGAGCAGATGCGTCGCGAAGGCTATGAAGTGCTGGTTTCCCGTCCAGAGGTCATTTACCGCAAGGATGATGCCGGAAACCTCTTGGAACCCATTGAAAAACTCTTTCTCGAAAGTCCAAAGGACGCGATGGGTCCCATCATGGAGAATTTGTCCAATCGCAAGGCGCAGATCGTCAACATGGACCACCATGGCGATGATATCACCATCGAAGCGTTGATTCCCATGCGCGGTTTGATCGGGTTTGAGACTGACCTCGTCAATGTCACCCGTGGCCACGGTGTGATGAGCCATCTGTTTCACGAATACGGCCCGGATCGCGGCGAAATCATCTCCCGCAAGAACGGTTCGCTCGTGAGCATGGAAGATGGAACCGCCATGGCCTACGCCTTGAACATGATTCAGGAACGTGGACGTCTGATGGTCGATCCTGGCGATGCCATTTACAAGGGTATGATTGTTGGAGAAAACGCCCGTGAAAACGACATCCCGGTCAACCCGTGCAAGGCTAAGAAACTGAACAACATGCGCTCCGGCGGCGACGGCAAGGGCATCCAATTGGACCCCCCGCTGAAAATGTCGCTGGAACGGGCTCTGGAGTACATCGGGGCCGACGAATACGTCGAAGCCACCCCCAAGAACCTGCGATTGCGCAAAAAGATTCTCGATGAGGGACAACGCAAACGCGCCGAGCAATCCCGCACGAGCAAGGTTGTCACAGAATAGCAGGCGGCTGCTTTGTGATGTTGAATGTTGAATAATGCGGCGCGCTTACAAGCGCGCCGCATTTTTAATGGGTACAGTAAGCCTAGCCCGTAGAAAACTGTCCTGTTTTCCGCTTCAAGAAATTCCCACTTTTTGGAACCATCAGCCTTACTGAATTTGAG
>CAIUEN010000325.1 GCA_903898185.1 uncultured Verrucomicrobiales bacterium | reverse complement strand
CGTGCATCTCGTGCAACTCGACTGGTTTGAGCGCTGGAAAACAGAGATCTAGCCCAGATACACCAGGATATTCAAATCTTCATTTTTCTATTTATCCCTGTGCAACTCGTGCATCTCGTGCAACTCGACTGGTTTGAGCGCTGGAAAACAGAGATCTAGCCCAGATACACCAGGATATTCAAATCTTCATTTTTCTATTTATCCCTGTGCATCTCGTGCATCTCGTGCATCTCGACTCAATTGTTGCCTCCAGCAATAAAACCGCATGCGATTTGCCTCAGACGATTGTAACCCATTTGTTGGTAGCGCCCCAATTTGAAATCACCAGCAACTTCCAGGACGTCAAGAGGCAGCCTACATGTCCAGACATCGCCTGTGCGCATTCTGGTTTTGCTTCTTTCTGTGGCGTCTTCGGCTGGTCTTAATCAATTCTCCTTCCCCTGTATGCGATGGACTGCATGTCGGAGAACGTGGCTACGGCGCTCTGACTGTAGCGACCGGAAGCCGCATTGCGCCAAGGCGAATGATTTTCGGTGGTTGTGGCTTTTCTCCGCCATGCTGTTCTTTGCTGTGGTGCTCGGGGGATGGAGAATGCTGCTTTATCGACAACCAATACGCTCCGACCAGTGTGTCCAATAAGATGCGGGGACTCGTCATGGGCAATTGCGCTGGTTTTCGGTGCCATCGCCAGTGGGCGGGCTCGAATCGGGTTTGCCATCCCAAAGTGGTGCGAGTGCCGTGGACGGTAGCGGTGACATGGCTGGTCGTGCGGCGCAATCCTCCGCCTGTGAAATTAAGCCCTTGGGATGGGGGCGTGCCAAGTTGGACGAGCAAAAAAAATTGTCTCCTATCCCGATTTGGTGCCTACATGAAAATCCCGGCAGGCTCCGATTCGGAACCTGCCGGGGTTGTGATTTCAATTGTTACCTATTTCGTGGACGTCAGCCTGTAAACGGTGGTTGTATGTCCACCGTTGGCTGGAGTTTGAGACTCCGAAATGAGCAGACCAAGTCGCTCCATTTCTTCAAGAATGCCATGGGCATGCTTGGCACTCTTGCTGATTCGCTTGCGGGTTAGGTCGGTAGCTGAAATTTCCCCCTTTTCTCGCGCCAATTCCTTAACTCGACTAAACAGTTCCTTCTTGCTGGAACCACGATTGGCTTGCAAAACCGCCAACTGCTCCTTAGCGAAGAACTGTGCGATTTTTACCGCTGAGTTAACCGTTTCCAGAGAAATCGGGACCTCGTGAGCGCTCTTGCCATACAAGCCTGCATGAAGCACAACGCTAAGACGCCAAGCTTGCTCCCCCCATCGGGCCGCAAATGACCAGACGTCGGCGTATTCAGTTTCGTGCTGGGCTGTGACGCTATTGCAGTAGTCGTCAATAATCTGTTTGCAATCCGGTTCGATCTGAATGAATTTCACGTCCTTGGGCAGCCTGTAGGTTTCGAGCAAACCTGTTACTAGACTTGTCCAGTCAGCAATGACGCCTTCGGGCATTGCTTCATCCTCCTTAGTGATGGTAGAAGGCACTGCGTCGGTGTGACAGATCAGGAATCTGGGTAGAAGACCACCATCGACGAGCGCTTTTTCCTTCAACATTACGTCCAACTTATCAGGCTGAACGAGCCACAGCACAGTCAGGCATGGCTGACTGAGATTAACCGGGGGGCGGCTCACCCTGTCGATCTTGCATGGATCTCCAGAGAAACCTTTGAGGAATACCGTATCCTCCAGACGTTTTATCTTGCTATACCGTCCGAACAGATTATTGATAACGTCCCCGGCATCGGCCGAAATGGACATGATCGTCTCGTTGTTTTGAGACAAAACGATGCCAAGCTTTTCGTTTGTCACGTTGTCAACCAAAAGACTTGGATGACTCAAAAGAATCTCGTTTGCATTCAAAGCCGCTTCCTTTTCAGCAAGCTGATTCCCAACATAACTTCGATCACAATCGCTTTTTCCTATATGCCTTTCCAGTTTCTTGATTTCCTGTTCCAGAACCCGTTTTTCGGCTGCCGCTTTAGGATAAACACTCAAACGATGATATTCCTCTAGCTTCGCTGCCTGTTGAAGCAGTGGCGCGTCAATAACGCGCATGACTTCGCTCTTGCCTGTGCCACTGTTGGCTGAACCCATCACGAAGATGTTGCCTCGTGTCGAGCGGTCTGCACGGCTCTTGATCTGAAGCCCGGCACCAATCGCCCCGCTTACGACGCCTAATGCACAACAGCCGGGCAGGGATTCCGGAACCTTATGAACGCGTGCAACTTCCCTAACCATTTTGGCCATAAGTGAAGGCAGACATTCGGTCGGGAAGGGCACACGCACCGGACATTCCTCTTGAGGTTTCGATTCTGGAACCACGAGTGGCTGCACAGCGGTCTTGCGTGCAGTGGGCTCATACTTAGGAATCTGCGCCAGCTTCCGCCCATTGATGGTTTCGACAGTGTTAATTGAACCACCGCCAGTTGGCTTGTACGCAGGTGGTGGGGGCAACGTTCGCCTGTGAATCATGTCTTCTTCGGTCATAGAACCTCCGTTGGTTGAGGATGCAAAGGCACGATGCATCCAAGGGCATCAAGTTGACAAGCATCGTTGAGGTCCTTGACGATACCGCCGTTTGGCATCGCGAGGGGGGGAAACTGAATGATGTCCACCTTGCTGGCAACGTTCGCGAGTTGACTGCGCCAATTCTCAGCCCCTCGCAATCCCTGTGGGTCGTTATGGGCAACTATGCGGACTCGCTTGCCCTTGAACAAGGGGAGCGCAACGGAATGAATCCTATTCGTAGCCCCGGTGACACAGACCGCCGTGGTATCAGACTGACGGCCTTCTCGAAGAATGACCTCGAATGCGGCCAGCAGATCTGGAGTGCCTTCGACCATTAGAATGGTTGCGAACGCACCGTCCACCGCCTCGTGAATCCCAATTGGCCAGCTTGCGCAATTCCCGATGAAACCCGCGACTTTGCCCCCTCCATCCCAAAGGGCTCCGTCAATGCGGCGTGCCTGGGCGTTGAAATTGGTTTCGTCAGAAACGACCCAAGCCGGGTAGTTGCGATAATCGACGAACCCCAAAAGCCCCCGCTCTTGAGCCAAGTTGATAGCTGCAGTACTGAGCCCGCGATGCTCGGCAACAGTCTCGATTTGATTGTCAGTGCCAAACCACAACCGTGGAAGTTGCGCGGGCGCAAGCTCCTTGGTAACAGCCACCTTGACAACCGGAGTAGACGGTATGTCAGGCTGTTCTTGATCAAACGCCCCTTCCTCGTATAATTTGATCAACCACTTGCAGGCTTCCGACCTATCGAGGTCCTCCGCCAGTTGTATAAAATTGATCACGTCGCCGCCTTCGCCGGTCCCGAAGTCGTTGAATTTGGTGCCGTTGTCCCAGATCGAAAAACTGGGCTTGCTTTCGTCCCGAAACGGGCTAAAGCATGGATTGCTATGAGAACTGCCTGGAAGTGTCAGCGGCGGCGTGAAATTGGATGAAAACCGCCGGTTTGAAATTCCGTTTTCTTCCTTTTGATTTTCTTCAGGCTATTCGCCTATAAAGCTCTTCTTCCTTCTTCCTTTTCTTTCTTCTTCCCTTCTCTCCTTTTGATT
>CAIUEN010000324.1 GCA_903898185.1 uncultured Verrucomicrobiales bacterium | reverse complement strand
CTACCCAGGAGAGATGTGGATCAAGCGGAAGTCCTCATGCAGATGCGCCAAAGACATCGCCTCAGACAACAAGCTATCGAATCGCATGCGCGCGCGCAAAAACGCCGTGAAAAAGAAGACGGTTAAAATAACAAAGTCAAAATAGGTAACACGATAGAGTTCCTGCGCCAGAGAAGTTTCGCGCAAGAAATTGAATGCCGGAAAATCATAGCTCTTATCGTTGCTTGGGTTGGCAGGAGTGTAGAATTTGGAACTATCAGACCCGCATATTACCTCTTCGATTTGCGAAGACTTGTCCGGACTGGTAATGATGGAGCGCTGATGCACATGGTCGTGACCGCTGAAGATGTATTTCACATCAGCAGAAGCCAATCCCTTGATGAAATCATTCTGCTTGGAAGGATTACTTGATGGATTTGCGCCGAAAAGAACATCTGTATGATTCTCACCAATAAGATTCTTGTGCGAGAACACAAAGTTGTGGTTGCCAACCGGAGTGGCTGCCACGGCATTCGTCAACCAGGAAACCTGATCAAGAGTGGCGCTGTTTGCATCGGTTGCAGTACCGTCCAAGCGGACGAATTGATCGATGAAAACAAATTTGGCGTTGTTGAAATCGAAGGAGTATGTAAGCCCTCTTAGTTTGTCCGAAGGACTGGCGAAGTTGGCAGCGCCAAAGACGTTGGCTCCCAAGCCCTGTGTCTGTGGAAAATCGTTTGTCAGCCGGGCTCCTGCCGCCTTGCCGCTTTCGTGATTGCCTCGCAACGGGAAGAACCCGATCCCGGCATTGTAAAGGTCCTGGGCGGCAGCGGCGCGAACATCGACATCCGCAACGGCGCCATTCTCGGTTAAATCGCCTACTTGCACAACGAACTTAACACCAGCATCGATGAACTTGGGATTGAGTTGCTTTATCATAGAGACCGCAACGTTATTTGGGTTATTCACCTGGTCAGCTTGAACCCCGGTCCACTGCGTATCGCTCATGACACCGAATTTCTAGGCAGTTGAACCGACAGTTACAGCCGCTTCCGCTGAGTTGGAAGCTGCCGCAATGACCATCCCCAGCGCGAGGGCGCCACCCGTTTTGGACAGAATCTGTTTCTTCATTTCGTCTAAAGTTTGTTTTAAGTTTGTTTTTTGAGCGGAGCACATGCCCTGCTGCGGCGAAGAACTTAGGATAATGCATGGATTCGTTGCCCCTTGGATTCGGACATCTTTCGTCAAAAATAGGACATTACAAAATGGAACACATGTCCTTGAATATAAGTAATATACACAGCATCTAATGCTGCTAATAAGCAGAAAGAAAGCCTCGCGTCACAATAACGTAACACAGGCATGGTTGCCTGGTACCGATTTCATCCCGAGGAACAACTACGGTGGGAACAAGAGGTCAGCGAGCATCATTGTCTCAAGAACGCGACCTTGGTCGGAGAACACTTAATCGACACCAACGCCAAGGGCTGTTCGTTCTTGCGCATCGCTCCTTCTACTTGCGAACCGGACGGGGGGACAGCTTCACTCGTATGCCGCCTGATTTCGGACGGGAAGGCGCAGTGGCGTCGATGTCATCTGCCAAGGCGAGGCTGATAAACTCGCTCTGGCTTCGGTGGGCAGGCGCGCCGCGCTTGAGCGCCGGTCGGATATACGTCCCATCGGCTTGCAGGAATCGGGCTTTGACATTGTCATGCAACACAATATCGAGCAATTCCCGCCGGATGCGCTCGCGCAGATTTCCGTCTTCGATTGGGAACACCACCTCAAATCTGCCGAAGAGATTGCGAGGCATCCAATCGGCGCTGCCGACAAACACTTCCGGTTGACAGGCATTCTCGAAGTAGAAGACGCGGCTGTGCTCCAGAAAGCGGTCAACGATGCTGCGCACCGTAATGTTCTCGCTCAGCCCTTTGACCTGGGGACGCAGGCAGCACATGCCCCGGACAATCAACTCGATCTGCGCTCCCGCCTGGGATGCCCGGTAAAGCGCCTCAATGATGGTTGGTTCCACAAGAGCGTTCATCTTTGCGATAATGCGCGAGGGCAATCCCTTCTTGGCATTGTCGGCTTCGCGTCCGATGAGTCCCAGGATGCGCTGGTGCAATTCAAAGGGCGCAACCAGCAGCTTGCGTGTGCCTTGGAACTGGCAGATGCCGGTCAGAAGATTGAAGAGATTCGTGGCATCCTCGCCGAAATCCGGCTGAGCTGTCAGCAATCCGATGTCTGTGTAAAGCCGCGCGGTTTTGGGGTTGTAGTTGCCGGATGCCAGGTGAAGGTAGCGGCGGATGCCGTCGCTGTCTTTTCGAACCACCAGGCACATTTTGGCATGCACCTTGTAGCCGACCAATCCGTAAACAACATGGACGCCGGCTTCCTCGAGACGCTGAGACCAGAGAATGTTGTTGGCTTCGTCGAATCGCGCCTTAAGTTCCACCACAGCCGTCACCTGTTTGCCGTTGCGCACTGCATCCATCAACGCGCCGACAATTTGGAGGTCGCCCCCGGTACGATAGAGCGTCTGTTTGATGGCCAGCACGTTGGGATCGACGGCAGCCTGTTTGAGAAATTCCACCACCGAGTCAAAGCTTTCGTACGGATGGTGAAGAAGGATGTCCCGCTGGCGAATGGCGGCGAAGATGTCGGGTTCGTCCCGCAGAAGCGCGGCAGTTGGCGCGACGAAGGGTGGATCGCGCAATTCCGGAGAGTGATCGCCCGCGCTAATTTCAAACAACCGGGTGGCGTTGACCGGACCATGAATGCGGAATAAATCGTTTTCGTCGAGTTTGAGGAACCCAAGCAGCGTGTCGGCGATTTCTTTTGGGCAACCATGATCGATCTCCAACCTCACGGCGGCGCCACGCCTGCGGTTGTGCAGTTCGTTTTCCACCGCTTTAAGCAGGTTGGCTGCCTCTTCCTCGTCGATGTAGAGTTCGCTGTTTCGAGTCACGCGGAAGTGCCAGTAGCCAACGATCTGGGTTCCTGGAAAAAGATCGGCCAGGTAACGCCCAATGATCTGTCCCAGGAAAAGATAGTGTTGTCCTGAACCCGCCGGATCCGTGAGCTTGATCAATCGGGGAAGAACGCGTGGCACCTGCACGACAGCCAACCGCTGGCTCTTTGCCCCTTCGCTCTCCATTTCCAGTTGCACGATGATATTGAGACTGCGGTTGAGCAATTGGGGAAACGGATGGGCGGGATCAAGCCCCAGAGGTGTCAGCACCGGGCGAACCTGCGAGCGGTAGAAATTCTCGACAAACGCGGCGTCCTCCTCCGAGAGAGCGTTGATATCCAGGAAACGGATGCCGTTCTTGGCCAGGGCCGGAACCAGCTCATTGCGCCAGCAAGCGTATTGATCGGCAATCATTTTGCGCGCACGGTGATTGATCGCGCGCAAGGTCTCCGTGGCTGTCAACCCGCCGGGATTTCGCTCAACAACAGTGCTCTCGATCTGCTGTTTCAAGCCAGCCACACGCACTTCGAAAAACTCGTCGAGGTTGGAACTGACGATGCAAAAGAACTTCACCCGCTCCAGGAGCGGGGTCTTCGTGTCGAGCGCTTCATCAAGCACACGTTGGTTGAACTCCAGCCAGCTTAATTCACGACTGATAAATTGCGCCGGACCGGAGAGGTTTGTTTTTGCAGTCATAAGCGGACGACATGATAGCACCCCGTCGCGAAAAGTCAGCAATTCTCATTATGGCAGGCAAACAAGAATACTCAATATGCAGTGGAAGGTTTCTGACTGAATATCCAATATCGAACAAGGAATGTCCAATAATGAAGTGGGGAAGCCATCAAATCTGGAATTGGCAATTGAAACCGCAGAATACGGAACGCGGAAGGTGAACCCACTCCAACATCATCAATCGTGCCTGCTGTTTTGCTCTTTCTATTGTATCGCAAACGATCTCGAACTCCTTTGCGGCACTGGAACTGAACTCGGGTTGGAACGCTTTTTCACTTCATTATTGGACATTCCTTGTTCGATATTGGATATTCAACCCCATTCAGTCACAGGCCCGGAAGGCAGAAATCTTCCATTGATTGGATATTCTCGCTACTCTCTGCCCGCAGCCGCGATGAACGGCTTGAGTTCCTGCATCAACTTGGCGAAACCTTCCAGAGTCACCTGCTGGGCGCCGTCGCTACGGGCATCGGCGGGATTGGGGTGGACTTCGATCAACAGAGCATCTGCTCCCATTGCCACCGCGCCTTTGCACATGGCAGAGACCAGGTCGGAGCGACCAGCGCCTTGGCTGGGGTCGATCACTACCGGACAGTGTGACTCATTCTTCACAATAGGCACCGCCGAAAGGTCAAGGGTGTTGCGTGTGTAAGTTTCGAACGTGCGGATGCCTCGTTCGCAGAACATCAGATTGGGATTGCCGTTGGACAGGACGTATTCGCCCGCCAGCAGCCACTCCTCGATTTTCATCGAGAGGCCGCGCTTGAGCATGATCGGCTTGCCGGTCTTGGCGGCGGCGATCAGGAGTTGAAAATTCTGAGCGTTTCGAGCGCCGATTTGGATGATGTCAGTGTATTCGGCGACCATTTCCGAGTGCGCCTCAGATAGCAGTTCGGTGATTACCGGCAAACCGGTTTCCTTGCGCGCTTTGGCGAGGAGTTTGAGTCCTTTTTCACCGAGTCCCTGGAATTCATAGGGAGAGGTGCGGGGTTTGAAAGCGCCGCCGCGCAGAATGGTGGCGCCCGCTTTCTTGACCGCCACGGCTGTCGCCATGATCTGCTTTTCGTCTTCAACCGAGCATGGGCCTGCCATGACTTGGAACTTCTTGCCCCCAATGATGGTGCCACGGACGTCGATCTGGGAATTTTCCTTGTGCCCTTCGCGGCTGACCAGTTTGTAGCGCTTCTGCACAGGCATGACGTTCTCCACCTGCGCCCATGAGGTGAGAACCTCAAGGGTTTGATGCGTGCGCTCGTCACCGATCGCGCCGATGACAGTGCGTTCAACACCGCGCATGACATGGGGTTTGTAGCCAAGCTGTTTGATCTCTTTGATCACTGCGGCTTCGTCTTTTTTCGAAATGTTTGGTTTAAGGACGACAATCATATTTTTCTTGTTTAGAGCTCAGATTTAAAAAAAAGAGCCGCAAGGGCATTCAGCTTGCGGCTCTTTTTTTAGGGACTTTGGGGAGTCCTAATTAAGCAGCCTCAGGCGTATGTTGGCAAAGAATACTTTGAACGGGTAAGAATGTTACTTTTTGTGCCAGATCTTCGGACGTAGCGCAGACATTCTTGTCTGCCGTTGCGCAGGTTTTCCAACCTGCGGAGCGCGTCGGTAATTCCATCGG
>CAIUEN010000323.1 GCA_903898185.1 uncultured Verrucomicrobiales bacterium | reverse complement strand
CTACCCAGGAGAGATGTGGATCAAGCGGAAGTCCTCATGCAGATGCGCCAAAGACATCGCCTCAGACAACAAGCTATCGAATCGCATGCGCGCGCGCAAAAACGCCGTGAAAAAGAAGACGGTTAAAATAACAAAGTCAAAGTAGTCAATGTGCCCTCGCAAGCCATAGAATTGATCGGCAAGTGAGGCAGGCACTTTTATCCTGTTGACCGATCTGGCAATCCCATCCAGCCGTTTTAGCAGATCTTGTCCCTTTTCCGAGCCCGTTTCTCTGCTCAACTCTCTCTCCAAAATCAACAGGGCGCGATACCATCGATAAATCCGCATTTGAGTCCGCCATCGATAAAGGCGAGGAATGCTGCGCAAGGTCGGAATCAGTAAGACAATGGCTGGTATGAAAACCACCACAATTCGACTGGTCAGGCTGGCAAGCCAGAACGGGAGGTAGCGATAGAAGAAGCTTGATCCCGACCTGTAAAAGCGAGCCGCATCGATACTGATGTGAAAGTCGTGCTCAACCGGTGAGGGAAATTCGCCCTTGCGTTGGAGCAAACCGGATTTGCCGTGAACTTCTCGCGCTGCGCCCAGCAGCAAATCTGATAGCGCCGGATGCAGATTGTTGCGAGCAATCAACTCAACTGTTGGACCAATCAAATAAACATCATGCTCAGGAATGTTCTTGCCTAAATCAATTCCACCTTGCGGGAGTTTCAGCACACTCAGATAATTGAACCGTCGGGTATATGCCTCAGCTTGGGTAAAATTCATCAAATGAATGTTCGTTGCCAGCAAAAGTCTGCGCATAATTGCCGCCGATGCGTCTTCACCCATTAAAAACACCGCGTCTATAGTCCCATCCAACAGAGCTTGGGATGCGTTTTGTGACTCCCAATCCAGTAACGTTGTCGATTCGTCATCTTTGATGCCATTGGTTTTTAGCAGTGTTAACACCAAAGATCGCATGCCACTCCCAACTGGACCAATGGCGAGCCGTTTGCCTGTCAGACCCGAAAGTGTTTCTATTGGAATACCACGGTAGAATACCAATAAAGGCTGGTATGAAATACTACCGAGTGACACCAAGTCATCACTGGATCCGTTGGTTACTCCTCCCTGGACAAATCCCACATCCAGCTTAAACGATGAGTCGCTAAGCCTCTGAAGATTTTCAACCGAACCATGAGAAGGGCGGATATTCAATTTCACACCTTGGCGCGCCAAAATGTTGGAATACCTAAAGGCATTTGTATAAAAAACGCTGCCTGGTGGGCCACTTGTGATCGTGATCGTGTTGGGCGGAGCTGAATGAACGAAGAAGAACCCCGCGCAGATGAAGCCCAGACACAAAAGAACCATTACACAAATACTAAGGGAACGATTGATTCCAAAAGTCTCCGCCAGAATCGTCAAGACATTTGCCATTCGACCAGAGAGTTTCCTATTCATTGGTTATTCTCCATTGCTGCCTTGAGCGCATTGAATTGCGCGTCCAGATCGGTTACGCGGACTTTGGCGGCATCCAGATCCCCGGCTTTACCGGCTTGCTCCATCGTCCAAGCGATGGCACGGAACGCTTCGCATCCCACCGTTGCGCTGGCGCCTTTGATTTTGTGAGCTTGCTGCTCGACAAGGCGGGCATCGCCTGCCGCTATGTGTTGCTTCAACCGCGCAATTTCGTCTGGCATCTCATCCAGAAAACCATTAAGCACCACCCGAGCCAATTCCTCGTCATCCATCACTCGGTTCATAAATGCCATACGGTCGAAGACAGCAAGTTTTTCTTCCTGATTAGTAAGAACTCCGTTTTCTTCAGGTTTGACGGTTGTCGGTTGATCCGCCTTTTCTTTTGGTTTGAGCCACTTTCCGAGAACCGCAATCAAAGCAGATCGTTCGATTGGCTTGGCGAGATAATCGTTCATGCCTGCCTGCACACATTTCTCGCGGTCGCCCTGCATGGCATGGGCGGTCATGGCAACAATGGTTATCTGCCGATTGAGAACACGAGATTGTGGATTGCGGATGGCTTTGGTGGCTTCAATCCCATCCATCTCCGGCATTTGCACGTCCATTAGCACCAGGTCGTAAGGGAAAGTTTCGAGCGCTTTGATAGCCTCGACGCCGTTGGCGGCCACATCGACTTTAAGACCCAGTTTCTTGAGAATACCCACAGCGACTTGCTGATTAGTAACATTATCCTCGGCGAGTAGGATACGGACATGGCCTAAATTCTTCCCTAAGGAGAAATCGGACGTCGATGCTATCCGGGATGAGGCGATCTTTTTGCCGCTGATAACAGCCGTCAGCACGTCCAATAATTCCTGTCGCCGAACCGGTTTGGTCACAGTGGCGGCAAATCCAATTCCTTTAATATCTTGATCGTTACCCATTTGACCCAGGGATGTGTGCAACACCAACCGAATTTCATTGAGAGTCAGATTGCTCTTTATAACGCGGCCCAATGATATCCCATCCATGACGGGCATCTGTTTATCCAGAATGCCGACCGTGAAAGGATCCTCAGCGGCTTGAGCTTGAGTTAGCAACCGCAGAGCGGACGGGCCATCCATTGCCTCAGAGGGGCGCATGCCCCAAGTCTTGAGCAGAACCATCAGAATCTCCCGGTCAATCGGGCGGTCATCGACAATCAAGACACGCAATCCGCGCAGGCTGGCCAACTCTGGCGCTGCCGCAGGTTCGTGGAAGGGTTGTTTGGCCAGAAGCACCGTAAACCAGAATTCCGAGCCCTTGCCCGCCTCGCTCTGAACTCCGATCTCGCCCTCCATCAACTTCGTCAGTTGCTTGGAAATCGCCAAACCCAACCCCGTGCCTCCGTATGTGCGCGTGGTTGAGGCATCGACTTGCGAGAACTTTCCAAACAGCCGTCCGATCTTGTCTGCAGGAATACCGATCCCGGTGTCCTGCACGGCAAACCGCAATCGGACATCGCTCGGTGTTTCCGTGATCACATTTACGCGAATGACAACTTCGCCTTGGGCTGTAAACTTGATGGCGTTGCCAGCCAAGTTGATAAGAATCTGCCGCAGACGCCCCAGATCGCCCCGAAGAGCCGAAGGAACCTCCGGCGCAACCACGCATCCCAATGCCAGTCCTTTTTCATAGGCCCGAAGAGCCATCATTCCTATAAAGTCGTCCAGAAAGCTGTGCAGATCAAAATCCAGAGTTTCCAGCTCCAGTTTCCCAGCCTCCATTTTGGAAAAATCCAGAATGTCATTGATTAGGGCAAGCAGAGCTTCGCCGCTGGCGCGAGCGGTTTGGGCGTAACGGTATTGATCCCCAGTCAGTTTTGTATCCATCAACAAACCGACCATGCCCAAAACCCCGTTGAGCGGAGTGCGGATTTCATGGCTCATATTGGCCAGAAACTCACTCTTGGCAGCATTGGCCAAATCGGCAATGGCAGTCGCTTGTTCGAGGCTGCGGTTAATGTGGATGAGTTCATCCTCGGCTCGCTTGCGCTCGGTG
This sequence comes from uncultured Verrucomicrobiales bacterium, assembly GCA_903898185.1. Lineage (GTDB taxonomy): Bacteria > Verrucomicrobiota > Verrucomicrobiia > Limisphaerales > Palsa-1400 > CAIUEN01. Next base: position 5,832 of record CAIUEN010000323.1, on the reverse strand, counting down.
ATGTCGGTAAGTATCCAAATTGATCCTTCATCGAAGTTTGACGAATCCACAGCTCGACCCGCCAAATTGCACCAAAACAGTGAGCCGTCTTTTCGCTTCATTTCCACTTCCACAGAGTAAGCGTCGCCTTTGACTAGGCGCTCGTAGCCTTCCATCCCCACACGATCGTATTTCTCCCTGTTCGCATAAAATAATGCGGTGTCCATCCCGATGGTTTCCCCTGGTTCATAACCCAGAATCACATCGTGGGCAGGATTGGCCCATTGCAGTTTTCGGTTCTTGATAAGTACGATTCCCGCCGCAATGTTTTCGAGGATGACACGCTGTTGATTGCTGAGTTGGCTCAACTGCGCTTCAACCTTAAGGCGCAAGAACACGGAGCCAGTTTCCAACGCCAAAATGCGGACGAGTTCAATGTCCGAGGCGGTGGGCGGCACAAAGCGGCGAGAAACCACATTAAGAAATCCAAAAGGCTGCTCTCCGGCCATCAAAGCGATGCAATAGACATGGCGAAGCCCGTAGGCTTCGCCGTTACGACGGTGTTCCTTAAACCGGGCATTGACGTTGATTATCTCCTGAGGGTTCTCCAGAGCGGCTTTTATGTAACCTGTGTCCAAGGGACGCCGAGCCACCTGCGCAACAAAGTCCGGTGCCAAACCTATCTGCTGTCGCAGGATAGCCTCCTGACCCTCAAAAAAATAGAGCGCCGCACAATCCATGCCGCCCAAGTCAATGACCTTCTGGAGCAAGCAATCCATGGCTGAATTGAAATCGGGGCAATTGTTGATCACCACCAAACAACTGCGCAACTGTTCGGCGGCGCGGGCGGCTCGTTGAAGGGCGGCTTCGGCCTGCTTGCGCTCGATGATATCGACCACGAATACGGTCAAACCGCATACAACGCCGCCATCGCCATAGACTGGGCCGTAGCGATCTTCGTAGATGGATCGGTGGAACCTCGGATCGCCATATTCTTCGACCTCCGTGAAACATTTGCCCTGCAAAGCACGGTCGAAATTCTGACGGGCTTTTTCACGGTCGATCTGGTTTGAGATGACGTCCAACATGTTCATTCCCACTTCGATCTCGACGCCCCAGATCTTCTTCATCGTCTTCCTGTGCGCCTGGGTGAACGTGGTATAGCGGTAACTGGCATCAAGCGCGAATATGGACACGTCCTGCGGACTTTCCATGATAGAATGTAGCAGTGCGTTGTTCTTAAAGGCGGCATCCTTGCTCTCGCGCAGCTCGCGCGTGCGTATTTCGAGCAGGTACTCCACACGCAGTAGGGCACGTTCGCGTCGAGCTCGTGCGCACAGTTCGATGAGGTAGCCGGTCTGGAACGGTTTATGCAAGTAGGCGGCGGCTCCCTTCTTCATCCAGTCCAAGGCCAGTTCTGGTCTGGTATCACCCGTTACCATCAGGCAGACACAGTCGGGCCGCATGGAGCGAAACTCTACAAGCAGGGCGTCGCCCGAACCATCTGTCAGGTGGTAGTCGAGCACAGCCACATCATAGGCGGTTTTTCCGAAGGCTTCGACAGCCGTCTTGGCTGTGAGCGCCGTTTCGGCTTCGTATCCGTGGTTTGCGAAGACATCCTTGAGCAACGCGCAGAATTCCGCATTGTCGTCCACGATCAGAACACGCAACGGGTGGCGTACCTGCTTGCCGCTCAAGATCGCTTGCACCTGCTGACAGAAGGACTGGCTGTCCAACTGATATGGCAGAAAGGCTTCGGCCCCAAGATCGGCAGCAATGCGAGCGGCATCGTCGCCGGAGAAGGTGGCCGAAACCACCAGAATGGGGACTTGATTCAAAGCAGCGTATTCGGGCGAACGCAGCAAACGACAGAATTGCCAGCCGTCAATGTCCGGCATGTAGAGGTCGGTGACAATGAGGGCGGGCGGATGTTTACCTTCCATAGCAGCAAGGGCTGTTTCGGCTCCGGCATACACACGGGGTTCGATGCCCGCCTTGCGCAGCTTCCCGGCGAGCATGGCAAGCTGGGTAGGGTTATCATTGACCACCACGGCGAATTGCAGGCGCTCGTTCTGGTTGTCTGTTGTCATGCAGTTTTCTAAAACTGTAAACGGGTAAGATCGTTCCTTATTCTTGGTGCAAAAGGTAACATTCTACCCGTTCGAAGTATATAAAATGATGCTGATGTCCATATCAAGCGTAAACACATAACCCCATCGCAAGCGAATGACGGTGGAGCCGATGCCTCCAGCAATTCTCATTATGTGGGGTGTGTCTCTGGGGCCGCCAGCACCTCGTTATCGAGGTGCAGTGATTATTGTGCTGACTTGTTGCGGTGCCTCTGACTCCGCTGGGAGTCGAAAACTTCGTGCGCAGGCAGATCATCGTTTTACCCTTTCCTTGGTATCTGTTTTGCTAACCCGTCTGGGAAGGCGGGAGTGCTTGTGGCAGACTTCTGGGGATGTCAGGAGTTTTTAGTAGCTTTCCACGCTGCGGGTATCAGTTCGCACACTTTGTCGGATTCATTACGGTGACCGTTTGCCGGTTGGCAGTTTGACCGTGAAGACGCTGCCGGCGCCAAACTGGCTGGAAACTTCGATTAGGCCGCCGTGGCTGTCCACGATGGCTTTGCTGATGGCCAGACCGATGCCGTCGTGGCCTTGGAGGCGGGAACGTGATTTGTCAACTCGGTAGAAGCGTTCAAAAATGCGCGGAAGTTCTTCCGCCGGGATGCCTTGGCCGGTGTCTTCCACAGTCAGAAGAGCAAATTCATTCCCCGCGCTGACGCCGACACGCACGCTGCCCTGCGCGCGGTTGAACTGGAGGGCATTGGTCAAGAGGTTGGTCGCCACCTGGCCTATTCGTTCGCTGTCGCCGATGCATGGGGCAGGGGAGCATGCGCATTGGATTTGAATCCCCCGGGCGGTGGCGAGCGGGCGGAGTAGTTCGATTGATTCCCGCACGACGTGTGCGAGGTCGAAGGGCGCTTGCTTCATCGGCTCCTGACCAGCGTCCAAGCGCGCCAATTCCAAGAGGGACTCGATAAGCGATCTCATGCGCTGGGCGGCGCGCTGGCAGGCATCCAGGACATTGCGATATTCGGCGACAGACCTCTCGCGGGCGAGCGCGGTTTGTGTCTGGGTGAGAATAACCGAGACGGGGGTTCGAAGCTCGTGCGATGCGTCGGCGGTAAAGCGGGCCTGGTGGGCGAAAGCTGCCTCCAGTCGTGCGAAGGTGGAGTTTAAGACTGTCGCCAAGCGGCCCAGTTCGCTCTCAGCGTCGGCAGCGTTGATGCGTTGGGACAGATCGCCGGCGGCGATTTTGATTGCAGTGGCGCTGATGTCTTCGATCGGGCGAATGGCGCGGGTTGCCACCCACCAGCCTCCGGCCAGGCCCAGAAGCAGGACGCTGGCTCCCGCAGCCACCAGCCAGAGAGCCAGGCGGTTCATGGCGGCCAGGTCCGATGCCATGGAGCGTCCCACCAAGACACAGTCGCCATGGGGCCCGAAGAGGTAAATCTCGCGGGCCTGGTTTCGTGTGCGCGCTATGAGAGGCAGCGGTGGGCGCGGGTGGGGAGGCGGCCCATCGTCCAAAGAATCCGGATCGTGTGGTTGAATGCCAGCCGGTTCCGGGTTTGTTGGAAACGGCACGCTGACTGGCGAGCCCGGCGCGGAAGCCATGAGCACTCCGTCAGACTGCCACAATAGATAGTAAAAAGTATTCGTTTGTGTCTGATCCAGCGCGCCAGCTTGTTCGATGGCTTGGCTGAGGTTTTCGGAAAAATCGAACGGATCTGGCCGTCGGCTGGTTTCTGGATGCTCCCCAGGCGGGGGACGATTCGGACATTGGTCGGGTGGCAGAGGGCGAAAAAGGGCCATCAGGTGGTGCTCCAGTTCCGTGTCAATGCGTCGCTGCTGGTTATCGCGGGCGACGTGGTAGGCGCTCAGGCCAAAGCCGGAGAGCACGACGACGAGGATGAGTCCGTGCCAGAGTTGGAGCCGCCACCGGATTGAATTGAAAATCATAAAGATTCGATGCTGTAGCCATGTCCTCGCCGGGTGGTGATAAAGTCATGACCGAGTTTTTTGCGGATGTTCGACACATGCACGTCGAGCAAGTTGGAAAGCGTGCTGTCGTTTTCGTCGAAAAGGTGCTCGTAAAGCATCGTGCGGCTGACAACTTTACCTCGGTGGAGCGCGAGAAACTCGACCAGGACATATTCGCGGGCAGTGAGTTCGACCGGCCTGCCCTGGCGCGTAACGGTGCGCGCGGAAGTGTCAAGTAACACATCGCCGATTTGCAGGCACGACTGCGCCTGACTGGCAGATCGGCGGATGAGGGCGCGCAGGCGCGCGAGCAACTCATCGAGGTCAAACGGCTTGACCAGATAGTCGTCCGCCCCGCCATTGAGCCCGCGCACCCGGTCGCGAACCGCATCCCGGGCCGTGAGCATCAACACGGCCGTTTTTTTGGTCTTGCGCAGGCGCTGGAGCAATTCCCAACCGTCGATGCCAGGCAGCATGACGTCCAGCAGAATGGCATCGTAGTCGTAGTTTTGGGCTTTGTACAATCCTTCCTCGCCGTCGGCCGCGCCGTCAGCGGCGTAGCCATCTTCGCGCAGGGCCTGCAACAGGCTGGCCAGCAGGTCCGGTTCATCATCAACGACAAGCACTCGCATCGCCTTGGATGATGGCATAAATTTGTTAAGAGAACATTAAGAAAGTGGGTTCACAGTCTTCATGCTCTCTTAAGGTGGAGTGTAATAGGTTATCGACGTTATGAAGAACAAGATCGTTTGTGCCGGGCGTTTCCACCGCGCTGAAAACTCTCGCGGGCGAACGGCCAGAGAGCGATCCAAGAAAGATACATATCATGAAAAAATCAGCATTTGTTTTGGCCCTTGTCTTGGGCCTGTCAACCTGGGGCGCAGCCGCGCAAGAGATGGGCAATCCTCCTGATCAAGGAGGTGGACCGCCGCCTCGGAACGGTGGGCCACGGCATGATCCCATTTTTATCGCGCTGGACGTCAATACCAACAGCATCATCGACGCCGAGGAAATAACGAAAGCACCCGCGCTCTTGATAACACTTGATACAAACGGTGACGGCAAGTTGACGCAGGACGAATACCAGCCTCCACGTCCGGTTGGAGCGGGGAGTCCGCCGTCCAATGGGCAACAGTCTCGCCCGCCCGTTTCACCCCTCGTCGCCGCGTTGGACGTTAACGGGGATGGAGTAATTGACAGCGATGAACTGGCCAATGCATCCGTGACTTTGAAACAGCTCGATAAGAACGGAGACGGTCAATTGACGCAGGACGAAATCCGTCCGCCTCACCCGAACGGTTGTGGCGGTCATGGCGGACCGCCGTCGGGAGAGTAATCAGCACCGATGAAGAAACGGAGTAACTGTAGCATAGGCATCCTTGCCTGTGCCTCTACCTCGGCGAGCGTTAGCGAGCCGCTGACTTCTCCCTTTTGACGTGAACAGTCACGAAACGGAATTGAATCCGTCCTAAAAGAAATGTGATTCCCGAGCGGAATGAACTCCGTCTCGGGATTCTTCAAAATGACTATGAAAAATTGGTCGTTTTAATCCATTCTTAACGTTCGCTGTGGCATATTAGGGAGTTGGAAGATTAAAAAGTACCCGCATTTTGACCATTTTGCGCCGATTCGCTGGTACTTATTAAAGTTCCAACTCCCTTACGTCTCAAAATGCAAGCGACGCGATTGTGCGTAGCGACAATTAGAATTTTCCAGTGACGATTATTTGATTCGTCAGCGGTTTGGGGAAGATCAGGCAGCGTTCGTTGGAGGCCGAGCGGCCTCGAATTAGGGCGCTGTAAATGAT
>CAIUEN010000322.1 GCA_903898185.1 uncultured Verrucomicrobiales bacterium | reverse complement strand
TCTATCGGTTGCCCAGAAACTCGCGGGATAGGAAAAGTTCAATGGGCCAACAAATTCATCGTCCCCCATGGATTTATATGGACGCCACGAGGAACCCTTTCCTGATGGATAGTTTCCATGTGGCTCGGCGCACACCTTGTCGACGATGCCCTCGGCATCGTCAAGTTCGAGACCGCATTCCTTGGCCACCTCAGAGGCAAGCGCGGCGTGAACCTCTGGCGACAATTCAAGCTTGTCGCCTGCGGCTTTAAGCTTTTCATGGAGCTTACGGCGAACATATTTGAAGCACTTGTGACCATTCAACTGTACAACCTCCATGTCGGGGCTGTTGGAACCACCAGTGGATCGCTTCGTTGATGCTGTTCTTGAGAAACTTGGCTGGATCTGCTTTGTTTCTCCCAGCGTCCGCCGACGTAGCTCCGCTATGGCGGCTTCCATCAGGACGCAGTCAGCTTCAATGGATTCCTTGTTGGCTAGGAAAGCCTTCTCGAATAGCGCTTCCAATTGATCCCAATCCCGGCAATGGTGTTCAGGGTCCAGGAAGCTGGGAATTGGGGAAAACCATGGCATTGTCTGCGTCGCTGGCTTGCCGTCGAGTGCAATGCCACGCCCGGTGTTCCCAAGCCGGCTAAGTTTGCCATCGTTCCAACCGGTATCGTCATTCCCCAACATTCGCAACATGGGACCGACACGAGATTTGAGCGCTTGTTTTTCTTGCGATGGCACAACAAAGAGAGTGTGAGGACTACGATTTCCGGTTTTGACTATTGAGAAACATGGCAACGGTAAGTGGAGCATGATATTGTGCCAAGCACCCAAAGCGACTGGATCATGCGTGTCAGTTTCAAATGGAACCGCCTTGAATTTGGTTTTGGCGCAAACTGCCTTGCATCGAAAGCTCCTGTGTGGCTTTTTGCCTTTCTTTCCAACCCAGACATATTTGCCGGTAACCGGATCGACTTGAAACCAATTACCGCCATCCGGCCAAGACGAAACATTATCACCAACCTGCGAAGGGATGGCTTCGATGGTCTTGCCAGTCAGTTCCTCGGCATCAGGATCAATATCAAAGAGACGCTTCAACCGATGATCATAGCCGAAACTGTTGTTCCAGGGATTGTCAGCCATGGTAATAGAAAAAGACTGCCCTTCCGGCATTAAAGCCGTGCCAAGAGCATCAATTATTACCGCCGGAACTACTTTTTCAGAACCAGGATAGGGGCTCAGATGAAGTTCCCCCACTCCCAGCAAATTACTAATAGTAGTCAGAACCCCACGGTGGCCAACGGGTGGCTTAATGATTCCCTTTAGGTCGATTTCTGGCAGACCCGCCTCTAGTCGATCTTTGTTGAGGCTATTGGCGCGCCCCCATATGGAAACGAAACTGCTAACCAAACCATCCCAACGAAGCAAAATCCGCCAGGTTTCTGCGCCAAGGGTAGAACCGTTGCGGCTATCAGCCGCGCTTTGCGTCACTGGGTGACGCCGACAATAGCAACAATAAAGTCTGAGAACGATTCCGTGATTGGAAGGTTCACGACTTTTTCGGAAATAATTTTCATATAAGTCATACGTCCAAGAATTATATCAGAGAATTTCGGAAAACTTTTTGGTGTGTAACGAACCAGACGAAATTTTTATGATATACTTATCTTTGAAATAGGGAGTCGAAAGACTTCATATCAGTCAAACGTAGCCCGCCGACGTGTGTCGGCGGGTTTTTTGTTGTTTATGCTTCACTTGTTCGCAACTATCGCACATTAAACATGTTACAAGAAACTTTCTAATGAGATTGTACATGGTTTCTGCCAAATTAGGAGTCGTCCCCCACAGAAGTAAAATATTTTTCAAAAAAACTCAGAAAAAGTGACTTAGCGCTTGGAAGGTCCGCATGTTCTATGTTGGTCCGGTTTTATTGAGGGGCAAAAGACGGGATTTTGCAAAGGTCTTGTGTATCTGGGAAAATAGATGATTCCATGTATTTCGTCCGTCGCTACACGGACGGCAAAG
>CAIUEN010000321.1 GCA_903898185.1 uncultured Verrucomicrobiales bacterium | reverse complement strand
CTGTCAAAGGGCATGAGAAAATCAATGATGTCCTCGCTACGATCGAACTGGAACATTCAACGATTGAAAAGCAGGCACTAAACTGAAAATTAATCCAATTAACCACTCAAAATATTTTCAACTAAATTCTGGACATGCTCTCATAATGCGAGCATAAAACCATCGTAACAGTTAAGGTTGCCGAAATAAGTTAGCGGCTCGCTGACGCTTGCCGGAAAGAGGGGCACAGGCAAGGATGCCTATGCTACGTGAACACAAAATAAGCAAGATGAGCTCTGAATTAAAACTGCCAATCGCGCCAAACATTTTGATAGTGGATGATGTGCCAGCCAATCTCCAAATGCTCGCAGACATGCTTAAGGCCAAAAACTACAGAGTACGGCCAGTGCCGTCCGGCGAACTGGCCTTGGCGGCCGCTGGCAGGGAGGTTCCAGATTTGGTTTTGCTTGACATCAATATGCCTGGAATGAACGGCTACGAGGTCTGCCAGCGCCTGAAAAGCGATCCGCAATTGGCCGCCGTGCCCGTCATTTTCATCACCGCCCTCAACGATGTGGCTGATAAGGTCAAGGGCTTTGCGCTTGGAGCTGTGGATTTTGTAACCAAGCCATTCGAGTTTCAGGAGGTGGAGGCGCGTGTGAGCGCCCACCTTGAGCTGGCGCGCCTGCGCCAGGAACTGAAGCGACAAAACGAGCGCTTGGAGGAAGTCGTCGCCCAACGCACTTTGGAACTGGCTGAGGCCAATGCCCGGCTGGCCATTCTTGATCGGGCCAAAAGCGATTTCTTATCCCTGATTTCCCACGAGATTCGAACCCCATTAAATGGAATTATGGGGGTGGCTGAACTGCTGTTGTTAAACCTCTCGGATGATTCCGATGCTGCCAAGTACTCCGAAATGTACCGACAAAGTCGGCAACGGCTGATGATGTTGCTTGATGACGCTCTGTTTTTCACACAAATCGGTTCGGACGCCAGCACCCAGGCGCGCCAGCCATGTCGGCTGGATGAATTGCTGAGCCGGGCCCGATTGCAGGCCGTTCCTTTTGCCGACTCGCGGATGGTTCAGTTCGCCGCCGCGCCAACGAACCTTGGTTTGGTTCAAGGCTCGACCAATTACTTGGTGCGGGCGCTGCAATCCTTGCTTGAAACCGCCGTCAAGTTCGCCCGCACAGGCACGATCATAAAATTGACACGAATAACGGCTCCGGGAGAAATCGGCCTGATCATTGAGGCTGATGGACTGGCTATCCCGCTTGAATTGCTGCCGCGCTTTTTCGATTTGCTGGCGATTTCGGAACTGATCATACCCGGTGGCGGTTTGGGGCTTGCCCCGGCTTTGGCCGAACGTATTCTAACCCTCTATGGCGGCATGGTGTCAGTAGAAAACATGAAGCCGCCCGGCATCCGGTTGACGGTGCGCTTGAAATCCGCTGAGTAAAAAGTAACTGTTTTGCTCTGTTGGAAGATGAGTCGAGGGGGCGGAGCTAGGGTGTTGAATTGATTGGGTTTTTGCTCTGGAAAGATCATGCATTATGCGTGTTCCGCGTATTATGCGGTTCATTTGCAGTTTTTGGATTTTAAATTTCAAATTTCAAATTTGAGATTTTACCAAAACTCACATTCCAAGCGTTAACATTCGACTAAAGTCGGGTTTTATTGAAAAAGACAATTATCAGCATGAACTATTTTTTCTCAATTCAACACGTTAGCGTAGGCCTCTGGCCTGCCAGCACCTCGTGATCGAGGTGCAGTGATTATTGTGCTGACTGTTGTGGTGCCTCTTGCTCCGCAAGGGAGTCGAAAACTCCGTGCGCAGGCAGATCAGCGTTTTTCCCCTTCCTGGCTCAAAATGAGAATTGCTGTAATCGATGAATTTCGCTCTTGTTTTATTCGTTGCCGTGATGTTGCCAGCCATTGGGTTGGCTCAGGATGTCGCCATTACTGGTTTTCACAATGGCCAACTCACGGTTTCAAATGTCGCGCCTGCCGGGACTCGCGTTTTTTATTCACTCCAATGGCGTCCAAGCTTGGATTTGGGAACTGCTTGGACCAATTCATGGGAGGGATTAGGCGAATTCCGCTCGACCAATGCGGTTTCCACGGTGCCTGTCCCGATGTTTTTCCGGATTGCGGCGTATCCGGACAATCTGACAACCCAACCGGACGATTTATGGCAGATGTATTCAAACGCCGTTGTGGATGCGTCGAATGCGGTAACTGCCAAAATCTCGCGCAATCTCACTCCGGTGGTGTTATCTAACACAAATCTTTTGTGGAGAACCAACTCCGATGGTGTGGCGCAGGTGAAGGTGTGCTGTTTCATGAGCGAAGCCTCGGCAACAAATCGCTATCCGTCAGGCAAACAATTCCCCAATTACGGTGATCTGTGGGTGACGCTCTACCCTGAACTCAAGGAGTTTTGCGGCAGTTTTCATGGGCCAGATCAGTTGCTTCGCGTAAAGGAGTTGTTGGGTGTCGCGCCAACATCGGCCAATGATACCATTGTCGAGTTTTGGGTAAGCCCTGATTTTCTTTTCCGTCCGACGCCCGAACCTGATATTGGCAGCGTTTCGGCAGGGGTGCTTTCCTCGACTGCGGCGCCTTATCTGACGACCAATAATCGGGTAAATCCGAATTGGGCCGAATGGCACAACGACACCTACAATTCCCGCGATTATGGGATGACCAACGACGTTTACCATGGCCATCCGTGGACCCGCCTTGGCTATACCTATGATTGGGCATCCACGCGTCCCAATCACGAGGGGTTGAGCGAATACGTGGTGCCGAGTTGGATGCTTTTCAACCGGCAGAACATCCTGGTTATGATTGAAGTGGAGGCGCTTATTCCCGCAGCGTCCTACGGGAGGGGGGATAGTAAAAAATAGGTGAGAGTCAACTCTCTCAATAAGTTTTCATTCTCGTATTGCGTCGCGGGGGTGGTTTGCCCTACTTTTAAATGGATTTTAGGCGATGAAAATCTTTATTGACGGCAACTATTACAGCGAAACTGAGGCAAAAGTGTCAGTTTTTGACCATGGCCTGCTTTATGGCGATGGCATCTTTGAGGGCATCCGCGCCTACAATGGCCGTGTTTTCAAGCTCAAGGAGCATATTGACCGGCTGTTTTGTTCCGCCAAGGCGATCCTGCTGACCATTCCAATGACTCATGCTGAGGTGATGCAGGCGACCATCGAAGCTTGCCGCGAGAACGGCATCCGGGACGGCTACATTCGGCTGGTTGTCACACGCGGAGTGGGCACGCTTGGTCTCAACCCCATCAAATGCCTTAAACCTTCGGTTATCATCATCGCCGATACAATCCAGCTTTACCCGCCGGAATTCTACCAGCGCGGATTGGACATCATCACGGTGCCGACCACGCGCAATCTCCATAGCGCCCTCAATCCGGCAATCAAGTCGCTGAATTACCTGAACAACATTCTCGCAAAAATCGAGGCCAACAACGCTGGTTGCGAAGAGGCAATTATGCTGAATTCAGAAGGGTTCGTCGCGGAATGCACCGGAGATAATCTTTTCTTGGTCAAAGGTGACCAGTTGCTGACCCCCCCGCTGTCGGCGGGAGCGCTGTACGGAATTACGCGGGCAACCGTCATCGATCTGGCCCGGGAAACCGGCATGGAGGTGAGCGAACCCAATTTAACCCGCTACGACGTGTTTAATGCAGACGAATGTTTTTTGACCGGCACCGGAGCAGAAATCATACCGGTGGTGAAGGTGGACGGGCGTGTGATCGGAACCGGCAAACCTGGAGATGTCACCCGCAAGCTGGAATCGCGCTACCGCGATTTGACAAACTGCTCCGGCGAGTCGATCTACAATTGAGTGCTTTTATGTTGTGCATGATTTGCAAGCAGAATGAGGCCAAAGTGCATTTGACCCAGATTGTTGGGGATAAAATGCAGAAGGTGGATCTCTGTGAAGGATGCGCCAAAACCAAAGGCGTCAATGAACCCGGCGGTTTCTCGCTGGCGGACCTGCTTTTGGGCTTGGGCGCCTCTCAGCAAATAGCGCAAGCGGGTGCCGGCGAAGAAATCCGGTGTCCCAGTTGCGGCTTCACCCAGGCCGATTTCAAGAAGGCGGGCCGGTTGGGCTGCGCAGACTGTTACACGGCGTTTGGCGAAGGCTTGGAGAACCTGCTCAAGTCGATGCATAAGGGAACAAAACACATTGGCAAAGTGCCTGTGGTGTTAAGACAGAGTCGCGATTTGACCGATCTGCTCAAGGGGTTGCATAAGAAACTTGAGAAAGCGATCACGACGGAAGATTTCGAGCAAGCCGCCGCGTTGCGAGATGAAATCAAAGCGACCAAGGCCCAAATGGGTCAGATTGTCGCCAGCTAGAAATGAATATTTACGAGTTTCTCAGTTCGCCGGCCGAAATGGCCCGGCGCACAGGGCCGCATGATCGGATTGTGATGTCCAGTAGAGTGCGTCTGGCGCGCAACCTGCGGTCATTGGCGTTTCCTGGATGGGCAAAAAAAGCCGAGCGGGTCAAGTCGTTGGAGGTCATCCGTCCGGCTGTGGAGAGCCTGAGTCAGTTAGTCGGAGCGTTTTCGGAAACGATGGATAACCTGCCGCCTCTGGACAAGCAAATCCTGGTGGAACGGCACCTGATCAGCCGCGAACACGCGGCCAAAAGCGTCGGAAGCGGTCTTGTGCTCAACAAGGAAGAGTCGCTTTGCGTGATGATTAACGAAGAGGATCACATGCGAATGCAGGCGTTGCGCCCAGGCTTGCAGATCAGGCAGGCGTGGATGGCCATCGACCAGGTTGATTCGGAGTTGGAGACAAGACTCGAATATGCTTTCAGCTCGGAATTAGGCTACCTGACTGCCTGCCCGACAAATCTTGGGACGGGCATTCGCGTGAGCGCGATGCTGCATTTGCCCGGCTTGGTTCTGTCCGAACAGATTAATCAAATCATCCAGTCGGTCAACAAGTTGGGCTTGGCGGTGCGCGGGCTCTATGGGGAGGGAACCGAAGCGTTGGGCAATGTTTTCCAGGTGTCCAATCAGATGACATTGGGCGAGGCGGAAAACGACATCGTCGAACGCCTGAATAAGGTTCTTCTCCAAATAATTGAGCACGAAGAAAATGCGCGCGCGACGCTACTGGAAAAGAAACCGAAGATGGTGTATAATCACATCGGACGGGCTTATGGCATTTTGGCCAATGCACACAGCATCTCATCCAAGGAAACGATGAATCTCCTCTCCTTGATGCGGCTGGGGGTTGATTTGGAGGAATTCACAAGCAAAGACCGGGCGTTGATTGACGAGCTGTTCATTATTACCCAGCCCGCTCATTTGCAGAAACAATTTACTGAGAAATTAGGAGCTGAGGAACGAGACCTGCTGCGAGCAGATATGTTGCGCGAACGCCTGAGTCTCGTTGCCCGCCCAACTCCGAAATCCGGTAATAGCGGCGCGACAGACAAACCTGCGTAGCCAATAGATTTAGGTTAGTTATGAGTGATGAAGCGATGAACAATCTGACGCCCCGGGCTCAACAGGTGCTTGCGTTGGCACGGAAAGAGGCGGACCGGTTTAACCACAATTTCGTAGGGACTGAACACCTTTTGCTCGGCCTGATCAAGCTGGGGCAGGGTGTGGCTGTTAATGTGCTGCAAAAACTGGGTTTGGACCTCGACACGGTTCGGATGGAGGTCGAAAAGCAAGTGGGAACCGGCCCCGATCAAAAAATGATCGGCAACATCCCTTTTACCCCTCGAGTGAAGAAGGTTTTGGCGCTGGCCTCCAAGGAAGCCAAGAACCTCAATCATACTTACGTCGGCACTGAACATATCCTGCTGGGATTGCTCAAGGAAGGCGATGGGGTCGCCGCGCGCGTCCTCAAGAATCTGGACGTCGATATTGAACAGACCAGAACTGAAATCCTAAAAGAACTCGATCCGAATTTCGCCGCCGCTGAAGAGCAGCAGGGAGGAGGCACTCAGGAAGCGTCTCCGGAAAAAACTCCCGCAGGTGGCGAAAAGAAAGGCGAAGTCAAAACCCCCGCGCTCAAGGCGTTTGGTCGTGATCTCACCGAAATCGCCCGCAAAGGCGACATGGATCCGGTGATCGGACGTCAGAATGAAATCGAGCGCGTAATTCAAATTTTGTGCCGCCGCACCAAAAACAACCCTGTGTTGCTCGGTGAGGCGGGCGTGGGCAAGACCGCCATTGTGGAAGGTCTGGCCCAGGAGATTGTCCGCGGAAATGTTCCTGAGATTTTGCGCGAAAAAAAGGTTATCACCTTGGACCTTGCATTGATGGTTGCTGGCACCAAGTACCGCGGTCAGTTTGAGGAACGCATCAAGGCGGTGATGGATGAAATCCGCCGCGCCCGCAACATCATCCTGTTCATCGACGAATTGCACACGATTGTCGGCGCGGGTTCGGCTGAGGGCACGATGGACGCTTCAAATATCATCAAGCCAGCCTTGAGCCGGGGCGAAATGCAATGCGTCGGCGCGACCACGTTAAACGAATATCGCAAATACATCGAAAAGGATGCGGCGTTGGAGCGTCGTTTCCAGACCGTCAAGGTCGAGGCTCCGTCACCTGAGGAAGCCATCCTGATTCTTAAAGGACTTCGCCCCAAGTACGAAGAGCATCACAAGGCTGAAATCACTGATAAAGCCATCGAAACCGCAGTGGCGTTGTCCGACCGTTACATTACCGAACGTTATCTTCCCGACAAGGCCATCGACGTCATGGACGAGGCCGGTTCCCGCGCGCGCATCAGCACGATGACCCGCCCGCCAGAGGTCAAGGTTCTCGAAACCGAAATTGAAGCCATCAAGATCAAAAAAGAACGGGCCATCAAGGACCAGGATTTTGAAGGCGCGGCCGCAATGCGGGACAAGGAAAAGCATGCGAAGGAAAAGATGGACTCAGTTTTGGCCGCTTGGAGAACCAGTCGCGAAGAGAAGCGCGTGAAGGTCGATGAAGAAGACATTTTGCACGTCGTTTCCAAGTGGACCGGCATCCCTCTCAAGCGAATGGAAGCTGGCGAAGCCCAGCGCCTGCTGGCCTTGGAAGAGGAGATGTCCCACAAGATCATCGGACAAAAAGAGCCGGTGGTCGCCTTGTGCAAGGCTCTGCGCCGCTCGCGAGCCGATCTCAAAGACCCGCGCCGTCCGATCGGCACCTTTGCCTTGCTCGGCCCTACGGGTGTCGGCAAGACTTTGCTGGCGAAAACGCTCGCTGAAACCCTTTTTGGCGATCCCAAGGCACTGATCCAGCTCGACATGAGCGAATACATGGAACGGCACAATGCCTCCCGCATGGTCGGCTCGCCTCCGGGCTACGTCGGCTACGAGGAAGGTGGTCAGTTGACCGAACAGGTTCGGCGGCGTCCGTACTCGGTGGTTCTTTTCGATGAAATTGAAAAGGCTCATCCTGACGTGATGAACATGCTCCTTCAGATTCTGGAAGAGGGCAAACTGACCGATAACGTGGGACGCGTGGTTAATTTCCGCAACACGATCATTCTGCTCACCTCGAATGTTGGCGCAGAGACCATTCGCCGCCAGAGCACTCTGGGTTTCTCACCCATCAGCGATGAAACGACCTATGAGAAAATGAAGGATAAGATTCTCGATGAAGCCAAGCGAGTCTTCCGTCCTGAGTTCTTGAATCGTCTGGACGACATTATCGTCTTCCGGTCGCTCACCAAGCCAGACCTGATCGAAATTCTCGATATCGAAATCGGAAAAGTAATGGACCGGCTAAAGGCCCGCAACTTGGAACTGGTGCTTGAGGAAAAAGCCAAAGACTTCCTTGTCGAAAAAGGATACGACCCGACATACGGAGCGCGTCCGATGCGCCGAGCCGTTGAGCGATTCTTGGAGGATCGTTTGGCAGAGGAAATCCTTAAGGGCAATTTATTGCCAAGCGAACCCATTGTGGTCTCCGAGGAAGAGGGCAAGCTGGTTTTCAATCAGAAATCCAAGCGCCAACCAGAACCTCAATCAAGTTAGTCGGTTTTTGGATATTCATCGGAGGAGGACCCACGGAATACACGGAAACGAGTATTCATGTGTAATCTTTCAGCAACACCCGACTTGAGTCGTGTGTTAGCTTGGAATGTGAGTTTTTGGCCGTTTTAGCGGCTTTAAAGCGCATGGAAAGCCGTTAAAACGGCTCGATTTCATTAGCTTGAACCTGACACTTGGCTAAAGCCAAGTGTTGCTGAAAAAGGCGATCATCAGCATGAACTTTTTTTCCTCAATTCATCAACCTACCCCGATCCCCATTCCCTAAACTCCCATTCCCAGCAGGAATTCAATGTTGCTTCGGGTCTTTTTCAGTTTGCCCAAGAGCAATTCCATCGCCTCGACAGGCGGCACGCCGGTCAGGGCGCGACGCAGAATGACGACTTTGTTGTATTCCTCGGGGTGATAGAGCAATTCCTCTTTGCGAGTGCCGGAGAGTTCGACATTGATCGAAGGGAATATGCGGCGATCCACCAAGTGGCGGTCCAAATGAACCTCCATGTTGCCAGTGCCCTTGAACTCTTCGAAAATGACTTCATCCATGCGTGAACCGGTATCGACCAAGGCGGTCGCGATGATTGTCAGCGAGCCTCCCTCTTCGATGTTGCGCGCGGCTCCGAAAAATCGCTTTGGCTTGTGCAACGCGTTGGCATCGACACCACCCGACAGAATTTTGCCCGAATGGGGCTGGATGGTGTTGTAGGCGCGGGCCAAACGTGTAACCGAGTCGAGCAAAATAACAGCGTCACGCTTATGCTCGACCATGCGCTTGGCTTTTTCGATGACCATTTCGGCCACCTGCACATGCCGCTCGGGTGGTTCATCGAAGGTCGAACTAATCACCTCGGCGCCTTTGCAACTGCGCTCCATATCGGTGACTTCTTCGGGACGTTCGTCAATGAGCAGGATAAAGAGATAGGCTTCGGGATTGTTCTTGAGGATGGCATTGGCCAGCTTCTGCATCAAAACCGTTTTGCCTGTGCGCGGCGGCGCGACGATCAGACCGCGGGTGCCCTTTCCAATCGGGCAGACCAAGTCCAACACGCGGGTTGACAGCTCGTCCTGGCCTGTTTCAAGAATAAAACGGCGATTCGGGAAAAGCGGCGTCAGGTTGTCGAAATGCGTTTTGTCCTTGGCTTTTTCGGGATCTTCCTGGTCCACCGCCTCGACCTTGAGCAACGCGAAAAAACGTTCTTTGTCTTTGGGCGGACGGATTTGACCGGTGATCAAGTTGCCCGTCTGCAAGTCAAACCGGCGTATCTGCGAGGGCGAAACATAGATGTCTTCCGGGCAGGGAAGGTAGTTGAAACTGCGCGACCGCAGGAAACCGAATCCTTCGGGCAGGATTTCCAGCACGCCCTCGGAAAAAAGAACTCCGGCGCGCTCTGCATTCTTCTGTAAAATCTGGAAGATCAGCTCGTGCTTGCGCATTGTGCCGAAATTCTCGATCCCCATCTCCTTGGCCATTGCGTTAAGATCGTTCATGGCCATCGCCTGCAATTTGGCGATGTTGAGCGTATTGCCCTGCGGGGGCGGCGGTCCCTTGGGACGGCGATTACGAGCTTCCTGTCGTTGGCGATTATCCTCTTCCTCTTCTTCCCGCGACTCGACCGGACTCGTGGGCGGCTCAAGTTTCATTTCACTCTGGCTTGACTCGGGCTCAATCTCGGGGGCTGGCTCGGGCTCAGGCTCAGCCCGGCGGGCAGGATGGGCAACGCGCTTGTCCGTTCGCTTTTGTTCGGGAGCGAGCACTGCGCTGGCGCGCTTTTCCGCCCTCTTTTCGGCTCTCTTTTCTTCGGGAGTGAGAGGGGCGACAACAACAACCGGCTCAGGCGCGGCATCCTCTATTGGAGCAACAGGGGGTGCTGGTTCAAGCTCAGCCACTACTGCATCGGCTGGGGCGACGGCTTTGGCAGTTTTCTTGGCAGTCTTCTTAGTGGCAACTCTCGGCATACAAAAATTAGTAGTTATAAATATCGGACAGGCGTTATTGGCAGGAATCACTGCAAAACGGACTTCTTTACAACTTTAGACCAGTTTTTTGCCAACAAACAAGCAGAATATCAAAATACACTAATACGGCAGCGGGAAACGGGCTGTCAGTTCGCGAACACGGCCTCTGACTCTGTGCGCGGTGTCAAGATTCTTAATATCAAGCAGCACTTCGCAAATCATGTCCGCAATGGCGGCCATTTCAGATTCTTTCATGCCACGGGTGGTTACGGCGGGGGATCCAAGGCGAATGCCGCTGGCTTGGAACGGCGACCGGGTTTCAAACGGGATCGTGTTCTTGTTCACCGTGATGCCGGCCTCGTCGAGCGCAAGCTGGCATTCCTTGCCTGTCAACCCGCGAGCGCCCACGTCCACCAGCATCAGGTGGTTATCGGTGCCGCCGCTGACCAATCGGAAGCGGTTGCTGGCCATGCCTTCAGCCAGCGCCTTGGCATTCTGGATGATTTGTTGCTGATAGGTCTTGAATTCCGGTTGCAGCGCCTCGTGAAAACAGACCGCTTTGGCGACAATCACATGCATGAGCGGGCCACCCTGAATTCCTGGAAAAACTTGCGAATCAATTTCTTTGGCGAATTTCTCCCCGCACAGAATCAAACCGCCACGCGGTCCGCGCAGTGTTTTGTGAGTGGTGGTGGTGACGAAATCGGCATGGCCGATTGGGCTCGGGTGCAAGCCCGCCGCCACGAGACCGGCGATATGGGCGATATCTGCCAGCAGATAAGCGCCAACTTCGCGCGCAATCTCGCCCATGCGCTTGAAATCAATCGTGCGCGGATAAGCGCTCGCGCCCACGGTGATCATCCTGGGCTTATGTTCAACCGCCATCTTGTAGAGTTGATCGTAATCAATCACCTCGGACTCTTTGTTGACGCCGTAGTGGACAATTTCAAAGAATTTCCCAGAAAAATTAGCCTTGTTTCCGTGGGTCAGGTGTCCGCCGTGGCTCAGGTCCATGGTCAGGAGTTTGTCACCGGGCTTGAGCACCGCAAAATAGACAGCCATGTTGGCCTGGCTACCGGAATGGGGCTGCACATTGGCGTGTTCGGCTCCGAAAATCCGCTTCGCCCGCTCAATGGCCAGGCTCTCGACAGAATCAACGTTTTCGCAACCACCGTACCATCGCTTGCCCGGGTAACCTTCCGCGTATTTGTTGGTCAAAACCGAGCCCTGTGCTTCCATGACAGCCGGACTGGTGAAGTTTTCGCTGGCGATCAGCTCAATGTTTTCCTGCTGCCGCTGCCGTTCCAGGAATATGGCGTTGGCAATTTCGGGATCAACAGTCGTTAATTTCAAGGCGATGGGTGTGGTTGAAGTTTCCATTTTATTGACACGGCGCTCATGCCGGCCTCCCTCAAATCGGGCGGCCAGAAACGCGCCAAGGATTCGTTTTGCCTCTTCAGGCGAAGTGATTTTTGAGCCAAGGCACAGGACATTGGCATTGTTATGCTGCCGGGAGAGAGCGGCCATCTCCTCGTTAAAAACCAGCGCGGCTCGAATACCGTAAGTCTTGTTGGCCGCAATGCTCATTCCAATGCCGGTGCTGCAGACCAGCAGGCCAAGATCGCTTCTTTGGTTCGCGACATCCTCGGCCACCGCGTGAGCATAATCCGGGTAATTCGACGGATCGGCAGAAAAGGTGCCAAAATCATGAACATCGATTCCTTGCGATTGCAGGTCAATCCGCAGCGCTTCTTTGAGCAGGAACCCGGCATGATCGGCGCCGAGGGCCATGATGATCTTGCCGTCCGTCCGCCGAACGGCGGGCGCAGCCTCTGATTGCTCCAGGAAATTCAGCATGGAATAGATCCCTTGCTCGATCTGATCCCGGGTGTAAACATAAGTCTCGAAGGATCCGCCAATCGGATCGCTGATGTCCTTTTCATATTCATCCAAAGTCTCGTCGAATTCGCGCAGCAAAAATGTTTTTTCGGATACTTGGGGAAAAAGCAGGTTAACCGAATCGACGTGGCTGTGAGTCATTCCGAAAATGTAGTCCGACTTCTCAACCAACTCGCGGGTCAGCGCCCGGCTGCGCTGGAAGGAAATATCAATCCCCAGTTCCTTGAGAGCGCGCACCGCATGGGCGCTGGGGGACTGTCCATCCATAGCGCCCACCCCCGCTGACAGGATTCTGTAGCGGCCTTTGGTGGCGTGCCTGAACAGCCCTTCGGCCATCGGACTCCGACAAATGTTGCCTGTGCAAATGAAAAGAATGGTTTTCATTTCTGCGATACAAGTGCCACGTTGCGGCGTACGCGCCAAATCGTCAACGGATAAATCATCGTTGCCTGCCGTTTGAAGCCCCTTGCTGAACCACCGCCAAGCCCTTCAGCAAGTCCAGCGCACGGCTCAGAACCGGGTCGGTGACCAACGGACGCTCGGTCTGTTCCTTCTTGCGCGTCGGTGTCGTTTCGCTATTGTCAGAGTAAGACCCTTCCCGTTGTTGGCGAACCAGTTCAGCCTCGTTGAACCGACGCTGATTGCGATTGGTTGCCGTGTCAGCTTGATTGGTTGAAGAACCGCTTGCAACATCGAAGCCCCGCCGCAATACCGCATAAGCGTTAGTGAAATAGGCTTTTTCATCTCCAGATGTGACGGAGACGGCTATATCTGGGGACAATTCGTGCGCCAACTCCGTGCCGGATCTCAGCTTGACCGGGTTGGTGGCGATGCGAAGCTTCGATCCATTCGAGAGCGTGAATTCCTTGAACTCGCTGGCCATTCCGGCGGTTGGGCTTCCCAAAAGCAGCCCCACATTGGCGTCTCGTAAAACAGCCGCCAGCGCCTCAGCCGCGCCGCGTGTTTGACGATTCACCAAAATCGCGACCGGCGCCGAAATCGCGTTGGTCTTGGCGGTGGCGAGAGCCGAACCGGTTCCCCAATCAAGAAGCGGCTGGTCGCCATCAATAAATAGATTTGCGGTTGCTGCCGCCGCGGCATAGTCCAACCCGTTGGCGAACCTCAAATCCAGAACCACGCCTTTGATTTTGTTGGTTGCCGCCTCTTCGCCATACGCGACTGCGATTTTGTCCGCCAACTCAGAGCCCACTCTGCCGACGCGAAAATACACAAATGCGTCGTCGTAGATCTCCGTCTTGTTCAGCGCTTGGCCGTCACCTTCGGCGTCCGGTCTTGCCAGAGACACTCGAGGCTCTAGCTGGCCAATGATGCCTTTAACCGCAGCTTGATCGAGGTCGTTCTCGCTTACGCCGGACAGATTTTCGCGCAACAACTTATACACATCATCGAATTTTGGCAGGTCGTTCGTTGCAGCGCCAACATCGCAGGCGACGGCAATAAAAATGGATAAAAGAATAGTCTGTGATTTCATCATCGCTCGATTCACGAGTTGAAAGTTGAGAAAAGAACCTTGATCTACTGAATCCTCATGCTCTCAACCCTCAAATGCCTTTGGCGGCAATATCACGCCGAAACTGCGCGCCGTCGAATTGTATTCTGGACACCGCGTCCAGAGCCTTCATCCGGGCCGTAGCCAGATCCTTGGCCCATGCCGTCACCCCAAGCACCCGTCCGCCATTGGTTACGATCTGCCCGTCTGCCACTGCCGTGCCGGCATGGAACACCTTGACATCAGGCAACCGGGCGGCTTCATCAAGCCCCGTGATCGGTTTGCCTTTGGCGTAGTCCGCTGGATACCCGGCAGAGGCCATTACCACACAAACCGCAACCTCTGGACGCCATCGCAGTTCCAAGCGATTCAATGTCCCGTTGACGCTGGCGTCAAGCACTTCATACAGGTCGGTCTCCATTCGCGGAAGGTAAACCTGGGTTTCCGGATCGCCGAAACGGGCATTAAATTCGAGCACCTTCGGCCCAGATTCGGTCAGCATCACTCCCGGATAAAGAATGCCACGATAATCAATGCCCTCCGCAGCACAACCTTTCAGCCAAGGCGAGAGGATCATTCTTCCAACCGCAGCCAACTCTTTCTCGTTCAAGAATGGTGTTGGCGAATAAGCGCCCATCCCGCCGGTGTTCAGACCCGTATCGCCTTCGCCAATTCGTTTGTGATCCTGTGAGGTCGGGAAAATTTTCGCCGCCTTTCCATCGCAGATGGCGTGCAACGAAATCTCCATTCCTTGAAGCAATTCCTGGATGACCACCCGACTGCCCGCCGCGCCGAATTTGTTGCCCACCAGCATTTCGTCAATGGCCGTGCGCGCCTCGGACATTGATGCGCAGATGATCACGCCCTTGCCGAGCGCCAGACCGTCGGCCTTGACCGCGCAACAGCCATGCAGCTTATCCGCAAAATCCTTTGCAGCCGCCGCTTCTGAGAACGTTCCGGATTTGGCCGTTGGAATTCCGTATTTCTCCATGAATGCCTGGGAAAACGCCTTCGAAGCTTCGAACTGGGCCGCTTTTCGGTTTGGCCCCCAAATGCGCAGACCGGCTCCTTGAAAAAGATCGACGATACCTATCGCAAGCGGATTGTCGGGACCGACGACGGTCAAGTCCGGCTTGTTTTGCCGGGCGAACTCAAGCAGCGCGGGCAAATCTTCAGCGCCAATGCCGACACATTCGGTCAGCGACTGACCAACTCTTTCCTGCGCGATTCCGGCGTTGCCGGGTGCGCACCAAATCTTCGTTACATGAGGGGACTGCGCGAGTTTCCAGACCAGCGCGTGTTCGCGTCCACCTGCACCAACAACCAGTACTTTCATGTTCAGGCGATTGAATCAGGAAAACTCACCCTCTGGAAAGCACATTCATCCGCTTTCTCACACGGGCAATTCACCGCAGAGGCGCGGAGACGCAGAGAAGACTTTTGTGGTTAGAAAATTGTTATCCGCAGATGACGCAGATTAACGCAGATGAAGAACAAGGCATTTATCTCCAAAACGGCAATTCATTTAATCACAGGGGAAGGCTCACACAAAGACACAAAGGCACAAAGAGGCAGGGAAGGAACTCTCTTTTTTCGAGCCTGCTTATACCCAACCTCTTCGTGCCTTTGTGTCTTTGTGTGAGCCTTCCCGTGCAGCCCATAAGGCTGCCAGTCCAGCCGGGGGAAACCGGCGATGGTAAATGACGATGAACCGTCCAGTTATAACCGACGTGCGAAGGGGCG
>CAIUEN010000320.1 GCA_903898185.1 uncultured Verrucomicrobiales bacterium | reverse complement strand
CGTGTCCGTGAAGGAACGCGAATTCAAATCCGTTTGTCAGAACTATGCGACCGCCAAAAAGATCAGCGCGCGGCGAGCATTTGAATTCCCGTATGTGGGCTGCAGTGACGGGATGTGAAACAGGAAGCTCTAGTTTCTTCGCGAAATCGGAAACGTACGGCAAAATGGCAACCAATACCGCATTAGAATATTGCGCGGTCACTTGGACAATTTCAAACATAGGCTCGGTGTTCCACAATTAGCCGCTCGACCGTGCGTTTCCATGATGACTCACCAAGTGTCGTAGCGGTGATTTACCTGTCTATGTGAAGGTTGAAATAACCATGAATTTTCAAGTGATCTTCCCGATACTGGCCGTTCACCGACGGGAGTCCAGATTTGGCGTTGCAGTTGCTGGCTGGTTCGGTTTGGGTGGTGCATTCGTTGCAAGAGGCACGTAGGGTATTTCCTTTTGGAAGGCGGGGTGATTGAGGTAAACCGATTTAATGGCTTTGGTCTCCATATCCACCTCAAAAGAAGCAAATTCACTGTCCTCGCCTGAATGCCTCCAATAAAAGACGTATCGCTTGAACGTTTTTGTTCCTCTTGGTGGAGCATAAGTGGGAATTGCCCTAGGAAAAGTACTTTCGTAACCCAACTGCACCATCACATTTTCACACATTAAAATCGCCGCATCTGCAGTGATGTTTATTGGACCGGGGAACTTTTCTGCCCACCCTTCATCTGGAAATTTCCGCATAGCGTCGTGGGAGTAATAATCTGAGAAGTGTCCGTCCCTGTAAAAGAAGCGGTCTCCGTTAGTTAGATAGAATTGTGCCATTGGCTGTCCTTCAAGGATGCGGCAGGCGTAATTGGTCGAGACAATCTGATTCGTTGTTACAGGTGTCGAAATGTCGAGTCGGAGTATTCCTATAAACTCCGTCAGTTGGGGCAAAATCGCGGTCAAAAATGCGTGCGCGGGAACGCCATTAACGGGAAGAGTTTGTTGCCCCCCCGCCATTTGTGGCTTGAGGTTCTGTGTTTCCTGCAAATGGGGGCGGACATTAACGGTCGGCGGCCGTTGGCGAGTCGCTGCGCTGTTGTTAATCCACATTTCTATACGCCCGTTCGATGCGTTCACTTCGACTGTGAGTAGGGCAGGAACAACAGATCCTTCCATGCTTGGTTTTGGCCGGCTCGGGTCAAGCCACTGAAACAAGTACCGTGCAATGACATTCGTCCCTATTTTTCTTGGAGGCGTCACCGTCGGAGAATTATCAGCATAGAAGACGGAGTTTTGATACCCCAGACGTTTGATTGTTTCACGAGCGATTCGCATCGCCTTCTTTTCTGGAATTCTTACCGGACCGTAAAAGCGTGGGATCAATTCGGGGTCTTGAAGTGAATAGTAACTTTGTGACGAACGATAAAGCGTGACTCTTCCATCGAGAAAAGCAAACATCGCCCGATTTGTCAGAACCACAGCGCCACCGGTTTGTCCCGCACGCGGGTCGCACTTGAATTCTAACACTTGGCTGGGGGCAATGGGTGTGGCAACTGGCAAGTCCAGTTTGTGAGAAAAACCAGAAAGATGCGGCAGCACTGCAACCAAAACTGCATTTGAGTATTGCGCCGTGACTTGAACCAATTCCCACATAATCACCCCTTAGTTTTGCCAATCGGATTGGTAGTTATACTGGTCTATGTAGAGCCATTGATAACCGAAAAGCAACAAGTTTGGCCCATCGTCCCAACCAACCCGCAGGTCAGGCGTGTCATTTTCCGCATTGAAAATGGCCGTCGTTAGATCGTAGTTGAAATACCAGTAGAATTCAAAGTTGTTGAGGAAATCAACTACACGGTCTGCCACCTTCCCTCCCGCATACGTTTGGCCTGTGTCTGAGTCAAAATAGTTTCCCCTATTCGCAAAGAGAATGTCCTGGTTGTAGCCAAGGAAAGTCCTTGGACGGGTTCCATGCTTTTGAAAATAGCTCAAATCTTGAGGGGAAGTGCAGTTGTTTCCAAAGGCCGCAGGTAATCCGCCAGTGGCAGTCGAACATCCCTTCAAAAAGACAAAACGATAGTAATGCTTGTCGAGATAGTACGTGAGAGCATTTAAGTCAATCGAGACCAACCCCGAGCCATGCCCGTGTCCGCAGTAGAAGAAATTGCGGTTGAGCCGATTGGTGAGGAGTCCCACCAGCGCTTTTTCATCGGCATATCCTTGGGCAATCGTCGGAGGGGATGGATTGTTAGTCCACGGATACCGAATCGGAAAAGTTTGGCCGTTGGTCGGGTTACTTGACGGAAATACTGTGACAGCGCCGCCAAACTGCGCAGCCATCGCGCCAAAAGTATAAATAGAGTGCCAATAAGCGTTGCTGTTAGCCATATTGCCGAAGGCATCTTGATATGCAATAGCCCATTGGCCGTGGGCAGGATATCCAATTGCTTTCTTTTTGGTCGGTGGTTTTTTCGTGGCCGGGTCACCTACAGTGATAAGCGCATTAAACTCTGAATCGTTTTCGTTTGTCGCTCGTGTCGCACCATGAATATCAACCAAATTCCAATTGGTTTCCACGATGCCGTCATCCGTGTGGCCCGTCAAAGTCTTCACGAGACTGTTGCTTAAATCGTAAATGTCAATTTGCCAGTTGGCATTTGTGCACGCCGTTTTGAAGGAATAGAATGCAAAACCAAGTTCACTGATTTCGTCCTCCCAGT
>CAIUEN010000319.1 GCA_903898185.1 uncultured Verrucomicrobiales bacterium | reverse complement strand
GAAATTGGGAAAGCAGAAAGTAGAAATTAGGATGTGTAAGTGATGACTTCTCTGCAGTTTCAGCTTGCGATTAGCAGAGCGCTTTGTTAACCTCACTGTCATTTATGGCAGCAATTGGCCGCTTTCAGAAAGGCGAAGAAATTTTTCATGCAAAAGTAGTCGATGGCAAGCTTTACCGCCTGCAGGGCGATGTATTTGGCTCCCCCTCGTACGACAAAAAGCCGACGCCTTTCAAGGGGCTGAAGACATTAACCCCGGTGGCCCCCTCAAAAGTGATCGCCATTGGGCTTAATTATGCGGACCATGCCCGCGAGTCGGGCAAGCAACTTCCCAAGGAACCTCTCTTTTGGCTCAAAGCCACCACTTCGCTTATTTCAGACGGCGGCAAGGTGGAAATACCATTTGCCCATCATCGCACCGATTACGAGGCCGAGTTGGCCATTGTCATCGGACGCAGAGTTCGCAATGTCGCTCCGGCGGCGGCGGCGCGTTATATTTTCGGCTATACGGCAGCCCAGGACATCAGCGACCGAACGATTCAAAACTCGGAAACTCAGTGGTCGCGCTGCAAATCATTCGATACATTTACCCCGCTTGGGCCTTATGTGGAAACAAAGATCGACCCGCATGATTTGACGATTCAGCTCTTCCAAAACGGCCAGTTGCGGCAGAATTCAAACACCAGTCAGTTGATCTTCAACTGCTTCGAAATCGTCAGTTTTGTTTCGACCAACATGACGTTGCTGCCCGGTGACGTCATCCTGACTGGCACCCCCAGTGGTGTTGGTCCGATCGAATCGGGAGATCGTTTGGAAGTCCGCATCCAAGGCATGACCCCGCTGGTAAATACCGTGAAATAAGTCTTTTTCGATGGAGTCTCAAGCTCGGGCAGTTTCTAAGAGTTAGAAAGAATGTAACAGTTCAGATGGAAAATGTCAGCGTCTCGCTGACGCTCGCCGAGAATAGGGGCACAGGCAAGGATGCCTATGCTACCTGAATAGTTACGAAAGAATTATGGCAGAAGACAAATCAGTCGTTAAACCTGTTGAATATCCAGCACTCAAGCCTCTGAGCTTGAAATCCAAACTGGCTTCGACTCCCGTTGGCGCGCCCAAGTATGCTGTGAAGGTGAGGAATTGCCAAGGTGCTGAGGTGGTTTTGGGAGATCCGAGCGCCACCCGCGCTTTGATCGCGCTGATGGACGTTCACGCAGTCAATGGTGGCGCGGCTTGCCACTGGGGCGGACCGTCGGCCTTTGCGGAGATTATGTCGGCGGTTCATGGAATCATGTTCTCGGTAAAAGATCGCCTTTGGCATGAGGCTTACAATTTCATCAATGACGCTGGACATGCGGAGAATGGGATTTACGCGCTACGCGCCAACTACGGTTTTGACGGATCGACGTTTGAAGATTTGAAGGGGTTCCGAAGTATTCAGAGCAAGCTGACCGGACATGGCGAATCGCATCTCAATCCGGCGGGCGTTCTTTTCAGCAACGGTCCGCTTGGCTCGGGACTGCCCCAAGCTCAGGGAATTGCGATTGCCGACAAGGTTGCCAAACGCGACCGGACAACTATTTGTATTGTGTCGGACGGAGCTTCAATGGAAGGCGAGGCCAAGGAAGCGTTTGCCGCGATCCCGGGACTGGCAGCCAAGGGGCGCGTCAACCCGTTTGTGATGATCATTTCCGACAATGACACCAAACTCTCGGGCCGGATTTCGAAGGATTCCTTCAGCATGGCGGGAACGTTTGCCGCGATGAGAGCGCTCGGATGGAACGTCGCGCAGGTTCCCAATGGGCACGATTTGGAGAAGGTTTACCAGGCTGTCGAAGCCGGGATTGAACAGGCTAAAGCCAATCCGAACGCGCCTGTGTGCCTGCTAGTGAAGACGATCAAAGGGTACGGCGTGCGAGCCACGATGGAAAGCGCATCGGGCGGACACGGTTTCCCGCTTTCCAACGGAGAAAAGATCATCGATTTTGTCAACGAAATCTATGGCGGCGCGGCAGCGGTGCCTCAGGAATTTTCCGATTGGGCCAAGGCATTGCGCTTGGACTGGGGAA
Source organism: uncultured Verrucomicrobiales bacterium (assembly GCA_903898185.1). Lineage (GTDB taxonomy): Bacteria > Verrucomicrobiota > Verrucomicrobiia > Limisphaerales > Palsa-1400 > CAIUEN01. The sequence continues at coordinate 11,292 of CAIUEN010000319.1, read as the reverse complement.
AAAAGGATGCGGCTAAGAAAGCCCAAGCCGCAACCATTCCCGCTCCAACCGCCCCGGTGGTCAAGAGTGACAAGGTGCAAGCGGGCCTGGCCAAAGGAGCCATTGCCGCGGCGCAGGCGGGCTATCCGGTGTATTCGATTGCCTGCGATGTCCAGGGATCGACAGGCATCAGCCAATTCCAGAAGAGTTTCCCGGACCGGTTCATCGAGGTCGGCATTGCCGAGGCGAACATGATCAGCGTCGGCGCAGGATTTTCGAAGGCCGGGTTCATCCCGGTGGTGGATGCGTTTGGTCAATTTGGCGTGACGAAGGGCAACCTGCCACTGACGATGTCGGCGCTTTCGCAAGCGCCGGTTATTGCGATATTTTCGCACGTCGGCTTTCAAGATGCCGCTGATGGCGCGTCACATCAAGCGACTACTTATTTTTCCGCAGTTTCGTCAATTCCGCACACGGTGGCGGTGGCCTGCTCGTGTTCGGATGAGGCGGAATCGCTGATGTTTCAAGCGATCAAGCGCCAAGCCGAGGCGCGCGAGCAAGGTCAGGATGGCGAGTCGGTTGTCTTCTTCGTCGGACGCGAGAATTATCCGATCCGCTTGGTTGACAACGCCACCTATCCATGGGGCAAGGCGCAGGTATTGTCATACGGTAATAGCGTGACGATTATCGCTTCCGGACCGATGGTGAGCCGGGCGATCGAAGCCGGACACAAACTGAGCGAATTGGGCATTGGCGCGATGGTGATCAGCAATCCGTTTATCAATCGCGTGGATATCGAGACCATTGGGGTTGCAGTGAAGGAGACTTCGGGCCGGGTGGTCACGATTGAGGATCATCAACTGGTCTGCGGCATGGGCGCGCAAGTATCGCACGCGCTCTCGCAAGCTGGCATCCAGCACCGGATGAAATCGCTGGGCATCCACGGCGAGTTTGGGCAATCCGCATACTTGGCGGAGGAACTGTATGAGCGCCACGGGATGACGGCAGCGAAGATCATCGAGGCGGCGAAGGAGTTGAAAAATAAGAGTTAAGAATCGGCGCGCCCGGCGACATCGCGCAACCATTGAGCAAACCAATTTTCCTCAGCAATTCTCACTATGTAGTGTAGGCCTCTGGCCTGCCGGTTGCGGTGCCTCTGACTCCGCCGGGAGTCGAAAACTCCTTACGCGGGCAGATCAGCGTTTTTCGACTTCCTTGCTCATAATGAGAATTACTGATTTTTCCTCATCGACTCTGGCTCTACCATAGGGCATGCTATCGGAGGTTGCCCATTGGACAATGGCTCAGAACGAGAAAGACATACCGATCACGCTGCCTGCGGAGTTGCGTCGGCAGTTTGATGAGCTTGAACATCGACTCTGGCGCGTCGAAAGCACCATCGCTCTTTGCCACGTCGGCGGCGGGCTGATCATTTCGTTTCTGACCCTGTTTGTTTCCGAGCGGCTTTGGGACACACCCGTCTGGCTGCGAACGGCTTTGCTGGCGGCTGGCTTGGGCTCATGTGTTGGCGCGGGCTGGCTTTGGGCGCGCAATTGGCTTCCGGGCCGCCGCCGGGATTTGCGCGCGTTGGCTGTTCTTGTTCAAAAGAACTATCGACGCATGGGAGACCGGCTGCTGGGGATTGTCGAATTAGCAAACGAACATCGGCACCTGCCCAACTTCTCCCCTGCTCTCTACCATGCCGCAATCACGCAAGTGGCCGAGGATGCGCGGGATTGCGATTTCAAGACCAGTGTCGATACTCGTCCGGCCAAGCGGCTCGTTGGGGTTGGGGCCGTCATGGCGGCGCTGGCGCTGGTGATTATCGTCTGCCTGCCTCAGGCTGCCGGCAACGCGTTTGCGCGATGGATAGCCCCGACATCGGCCACGGAGCGTTATACGCTCGTCCACTTGCGCAGTTTGCCCGCCACCTTGGTTGTGCCGCATGGTGAGCGTTTTGAGGTGACAGCGCAGGTCGATTACCGGGCCTTTTGGCGTCCAAGCCAGGCGACAGCTCGATTCTCCCGACAGCCGTCTGTCAACGGCACCGTTCAGTTCGGCGAAATGCGAATCGCAATGCCGCCGCAGACTGAGGAAGGCGTGTTGATGATCAAAGTTGGCGATGCCCGTGAACGGGTCCAAATCCAGCCGTGCTACCGACCATCGCTCAAAGAGCTGGACGCCTCGATTCAACTGCCGGACTACCTCCATTACCCGATCCAGACTCAGACTGTCCGCAACGGCTCAATGATGATAACCGAAGGCAGTCGAGTGTCGTTTCGGGCTAAAATAAGCCGGGCGATTTCAATGGCGCGAATGCGAGACGAAACCAACGCGACCGTGCCGTTGAAAGTCGAGGACGGGGAGTTTTCCTCCGAACCAGTTTCTGTCAATGGGATGGCGCAGTATTCGATGATCTGGCGCGATGAATTGGGCTTGTCCAATGCTGCTCCCTTGCGCTTGGTGGTTCAAACTCAAAAGGACGCCTCGCCTACGGTTGATGTCCCCGATCTGCCCCGCGATGCCATTCTGCTGGCCACCGATGTTCTGCCCCTGCGCGTCCAGGCGCGTGACGATTTTGGCGTGCGCGATCTCGGACTTGTCTGGGAGGCTTTCTCAGATATTCCAAGGTCTGACGGAACAGCGGTGACCGAAGTCAAAGTTCAAACGGCTTCTTCGCAGGAGCAGCGCGCTGAGAAAACCTTTCAATGGAGCCCGTCGATTTACCGCATTCCCGCCGATTCCATGGTTGAGATTCAGGCCTATGCGCGTGATTGCCTGCCGGGGCGCGAGCGGGTTAAGAGCGCGCTTTACCGCATCCAGGTCTTGAGCCCGGAGAAGCATGCGGAAATGTTACGACAGCGCCTTGAGTCCACGATGGAACATGTCGAGGAGATCACCCGTTTGGAGGAAAAAATTCTCAATAACACTACCGAGATCACGAACAATCCAAGCCTGACCGAAGCGCAAAAGAACGCGCGGCTCTCCCAGGCGAAAGACGACCAGTCCAAAAACACGACCAACCTCGATCAATTGGCCCGCGAGGTCATGAACCTGATGCAGGAAGCGATGAAGAACCCGATGGTTTCAGAGGAAGCTGTCCGGCAGTTCAGCCAAACAGCCCAGCAGTGGCAGAAACTGGCGCAGGGCAAGATGAAACAGGCTGCTCAATCACTGGAGTCTGCCCGAAAAAATTCGCAGTCGAAACAGCAGGACTTGGCCGACGCCATCAAGAAAGAAAAGGAGGTGCTCGACGAATTAGCCAAACAACAGGACAAGAACAACGAGAACATGGATCAACTCCAAGCAACCACCTTCTCTCAGCGACTGCAGCGTCTAGGCACCCAAGAGATCGAAGCCAGTGAGCAGTTGCTCAATGCCGCGCCGGACACCATCGGTCTGATGCCCGCCGAAGTTCCTCCCAGATTCAAGGAATTCCAGACCGGAATCGCCACCGGGCAGGAATCGGTACAGAAGGAGTCCGAGTCATTGGCGCGCGAAATCAGCCGGTTTGTAGAGCGAACCTTCAAGACCAATGCCGTCAGCAATGTTCGCAGCCCCGTTCCGAAAACGAATTACGTGGCCGTTTGCAAGGAAATGAAAGAGGCGCAAATCCCCGATGAACTCGATTCATTAAAGGATATGGTGCGGGGCAATGTCATGTTGGAATCCTCCACAGTTTTGACCAACTGGTCGCGACGTTTCCACGATTGGGGAGCCAAACTCGAACCCAAGTCCGACGACGGCGGCAGCGGCAAAGGCGCTCAAGGCAAGAACGGCGAGAAACAGATCGACCTTGCCAAACAGCTCGTTGCCCTATTGCGCCTGCGCGAGAAGGAGATGACCTTGCGCGAACAGACCGGGGTTCTCAATGAGCAGAAAGGCGAGACTTACAAGGATCAAGCCACCCAACTCTCTGCCGATCAGAAAAAACTGGCAGAAACCCTTGATTCCATTCACCAGGACACGCAACTCGACCAATTGGATTCATCCTTTACAGAAAGCGCCGACGCCATGAACCAGGCGGCAGCACTCCTGCAAAAGCCGCAAACGGATAAAGTGACCGACCATGCAGAGGTCGCGGCCATCGAATCACTGTCAGACCTGATCAACATGATCAATGAGCAGTCGCAACGCCCCAATCCGCAGCAGAGCGAGCAGCAGCAGGCCAGCGCCGAGGAGATGGCATTTTTGACACAGATGATGAAAGAGGCCAGCGAGAACAAGAAAGGCCCGGTGAACTCCGGCAGCCGCGCTCTCAACGGCGGCACGACCGTCCGCGCCTCTGCGCCCACCAGCGGAAATGCCCAAGGCCGCGCTGCCGCCCAGCGCGCCGTCAACAAAGCCACTGGCGTACTCGATAATTCTCCGGCAGAATTTCGCGAGGCATTGGAAAACTATTACCATGCGATTGAAGGCAAATAGAACTCATTTTCTCTTGGCGGCAAGGCGCATTCGCCAGTATCTGGCAAAGGTTGCGTAGTGGTAATGTGATGAATAGGGAGAATGGAAATTACAACTCCTATCGAAGCATATAAAAATAAATCCCATGCCCCCCTTGAAACCAATTGGCGCGTTGATTTTAACAAAATTTCTTCGCTTTTCAAATGGACTTGTATAAAGTTAAATGAGTTTCAAGATAATATTCATTTTATGGACATCATATTCAAGTGTCCGAACTGCGAACAGGAACTGGAAGTGGATGCGGCGGGGTCCGGTTCCAAAATCGAATGTCCTGCTTGCGCACAGACTATAATCGTCCCGATTGGCGACACGAGGGAATCCGCCCCTCCATCGACTCTTCCTCCGCCCCCGGCAGCTTCAGCGGTTGAAAAGCGCTTTAGTGTCCCGGCGCATAACTCACCGTCCGAGGTCTTAGTCGGAAAAACCAGCAAGCCTCTGGATGTCGCCGCGAAGGAGAGTGATCGCAAAATGCGGATCAAGACCTTCAAGCGCTCCGATTGTCAGGAGGTTGGACGTGACCGTTTCGACGAAATCGTCTCGGACTTCTTGGAACGGGTGGGGCAGCCCAGCATCATCAGCATTAATTCCATCAACTACAGCACTGTGGATGCTGGTTCCCGCCAAGTTATTACGGATTACGGGGTGCTGGTGGTCTATAAAGGCTGATCACTTTTCTTCTTTGACTTGAAATGCCCGGTTGTTTACCGTCTTAGGGATGAGTCGTCGGTCTTTATGCGTCATTCTGGTGTTGCTGGCTTTGTTGATGTTTCCTTACACATCGCCAGCGCCGCTGATCTACCGGCCCGGCGAGGGCTGGACTTATGAGATGCCAGGTTCAAAAGGTTCATGGCACAAGGATCGCGCCAAGGATCAATTGGAGTTTGCCCAAAAGGTGTTCGACGAAAGAAGCTACAACCTTGCTCTGAAGGCGGCTAAACGAGTGGTTTCGGTGTGGCCTCTCTCCGATTACGCCCCTCAGGCTCAATATTTGGTTGGCCGCTGTCGCGAAGCAAAAAAGCAGGACGAACGCGCCTTCGATGCATACCAGGAAATTCTGGAAAAATATCCAAAAATCGCCAACTACCAGGAAATTCAGCAGCGCCAATTTGAAATTGCAACCCGTTTTCTTAAAGGCCAGTGGTTTAAGCTTCTCGGTTACATACCAGTATTCCCGTCGATGGAAAAAACTGCTGGAATGTTCGAAAAACTGGTCAAGAGCGGTCCTTACAGCGACGTGGCACCCCAAGCGCAGATGAGCATTGGCGCTGCGCGCGAGAAGCAGAAGGATTACCCGCTGGCGGTCAAAGCCTACGAAACTGCGGCCGACCGCTACAACGAGCAGAAGCAGGTGGCTTCGGATGCGCTCTACAAGGCCGGCATGGCTTACAACAAACAGGCCAAAACGGGCGAATACGACCAAAACATTTCGGCCCAAGCTATTGCCACCTTTAACGATTTTGCCACGCTTTATCCGGATGATCCTCGGGTTCCGGAAGTTCAGAAAACGATTATGACGCTCAAGGCCGAGCAGGCTCGCGGCAATTTTAAGATCGCCCGCTTTTATGAGAAGGGTCGCCACTGGGATGGCGCGCTGATCTATTACAATGAAGTGCTGCTCAAAGACGCTGGATCCCCCTTGGCTGCCGAGGCTCGCCAGCGGATTGATGTCTTGAAGCAACGCCAAAATTAGCATGCGCTGGCTTTTCTTTGCAGTTGCGGCAGTTCTCTTGGCTGGCTGTGCCGGTTATCGACTCGGCCCCCTCAATGGAGAGCCCGCAGGCGCGCGTTCGGTGCAATTCCATCCCTTTGCAAACCGCACCATCGAACCCAGAGTTAGCGAATACGTCAACGAAGCCCTTCGCAAACAGCTTCAGCGGGACGGAACCTACCGTTTGGAAACGCAAGATGAGGGCGATATCATTGTCTGGGGCGAAATTGAGCGGCTGGATCGGGGTGAACTTTCGTTTCTAGCGAACGACGCGCTGACGCCTCAGGACTACAACCTGTCGTTGGTGGCACATATTACTGCCATTGATCGGAGCACAGGGAAGACCAATGTTGACCGGATGGTGGTCGGGCGGACAGCCATTCGAGTTGGCAGCGACCTCAGCAGCGCCGAACGCCAAGCCATCCCTATGCTCGCGGAAGACTTGGCCCGCAACGCGGTCTCGGCCATTACGGATGCTCCGTGGTAGCGGTTCACGGAGTTCCAGAGAATGCCCATCAGCCTCTCCCGAATTATCTGCGGTGCCGCAACGGTTGCCGCTGGTTTGCTGTTTACGTTCGCTTTTCCAAAGTGGAACATTGCGGGCGCGGCTTGGGTGGCGCCCGGGCTGCTCCTTTTTGCGGCTCTTGGGGCAGGAAGGCGCGGGGCGTTCGCCGTGGGATTCGTGGGCGGATTCGTTCATGGTTTGGCTTCGCTTTCGTGGCTCTTGAATATTCCCTACACCTTCCATGGATTGCCGCTGGCGCCGACGCTCGGATGGATTGCCCTGAGCTCTTATGTGGCGCTCTATCCGGCGGTGTGGGTCTGGCTTTGCTGGAAACTCTTTTCATGGAACGGCAATACCCCGACTCTTGGAGAATTCGCCGCTCGCAGCGGATGGGAGCGGACTCGATGGTGTTTCCTGTGCGCTGCCGCCTGGGTGGGGCTTGAAGTATTCAGGGCCGGATTCCTCAGCGGCTTTCCATGGAATCCATTGGGTGCCTCTCAATACTCTATCCTTCCACTAATTCAGGTGGCGTCGCTGGGCGGCGTTTATGCCATATCATTCCTGGTTATTTGGACCTCCGTTTCCATTGTGGCAGCCTTGGCGGTCATGATGGGGAGTCAGCCGGTTAGAATATCTGGCGCGTTTTCGGGCGCGTTTTCGGGAAGTCTTATGAGGGATGCCTTTCCGGCGCTCTTGGCGGTGGCGCTATCGGTGAGTTTCGGGATGCACCGAATCTTTTCGTCGCCGCCACCCGCTCGAGAACTTGTGGCTGCTCTGATCCAGCCGAGCATCCCGCAAACCCTTATCTGGGATAGCAATGCCAACGCGGCACGGTTCGAGAAGGTCCTCGAACTTTCCAAACAAGCCTTGGCTCATAAACCCGACCTCTTGGTCTGGCCAGAGTCCGCCCTGCCTGAGACATCGGACGAAAACCTGACCACCCTTGCCAATCTGGCCAAATCCAATCATGTCTGGATCATCCTGTGCGTCGATGATGCCGATCCGCCGTCCGCGCTTGGTCAACTGCCTAAATACTATAATGCGAGCATACTCATCTCACCCGAGGGAAGACCCGTCGAACGATACCGCAAGCACCGGTTGGTGATTTTTGGCGAATACGTGCCGATGGCCGATTGGCTGCCGTTCTTGAAGTGGTTTACGCCGGTTGACGGCGGTTTTACCCCGGGCATAGGACCGGTGCCCTTCATGTTAACCCAACCGGAAGCCGAAGCCTCCGTATTGATTTGTTTCGAAGATGTTTTTCCGCAGGAAGCCCGCGTTCATGTCACGGCAGGCACCGATTTTCTCCTCAACCTGACCAACGACGGCTGGTTTGGACGGGGCGCCGCCCAATGGCAGCAGGCGGCGACCGCCTTGTTTCGGGCGGTGGAAAACGGCGTTCCATTGGTGCGTTGCACCAATGATGGGCTGACTTGCTGGATTGACGAGGTGGGACGCATTCGCCAGATAGGCAATCCCGATGACATTTATGGTTCCGGATATTTGATCGCCCGAATCGCGCTTCCGGCATCCGGAACGCGAACTCCCACCTTCTACAACCGACACGGCGACCTCTTTGGTTGGACCTGTGCGGGATGGGTGCTGATTTTGTCTGGGTTAAGCTGGGTGCGCAACCGGGTGGCCACCAGTTGAAATCTCGCAATTCGCTGTCTTTCGTGAGTTGGTAGAACAAAAAACTTCAAATGCTCAAGACGGGGCTTATGATGCCCTGCGAATCGCATGATTACATTTCTGCATGGGAAGCTGGTGGAGTCGTTGCCGACACAAATCACGGTCGATGTGAATGGAGTCGGTTACGAATTGCTCATACCGTTGTCGTCGTTCGACAAATTGCCGCCGCCCGGTGAGACGGTGCGGATTCTCACGCACTTGGTTGTGCGGGAAGATGCCCATCTCCTCTATGGATTTATGACCACGCCTGAACGAGACATGTTTCGGCTGCTGATCAACAGTGTGAGCGGCATCGGCCCGAAGACCGCCCTGAACATCCTCAGCGGCATTAGCGTGACCGTATTTCGCGGAGCGGTCGCCAATGGCGACACTAAGATTCTTTCGCAAGTTTCCGGGGTCGGAAAAAAGACGGCCGAACGAATCATCATTGAATTAAAGGACCGCTTGGGCAAAGGCGGCGCCTTGGAGGCGAGCAGCGCGCATCGAGCGCTCTCAGAATCCGACCAAAAGGTCAATGACGCGGTGCTGGCCTTGATCGCGCTCGGTTTCAAGCCTGCTGAGGCGCATGATGCGGTTCGCGCCGCCCATGCTGTGCTTGGGCCACAGGCCGGGGTTCAGGAACTGGTAAGGGCAAGCCTCAAGAAAGGGGCATAATGAGCCCGAGAAAATCTGGGATTATTATTCCTCACCGCGTCACTTGGTATCAACGATTGCTCATCGCCGGGCTTTCCTACGTGGCGCGGCTTCTGATGGCCTCGTGGCGATGTCGTTGGGATAAACCACTGGAGACCGCCGTCATTGAGGGGCCTGTTATTTTCTGCCTGTGGCACAATCGCCTGAGCCTTTCGATTGCGACATGGGACAAATTTGCCCAAGCCAAGTGGCCCGCCAAAGGGGTGGTGGCATTGATCAGCGCCAGCAAAGATGGAGCGATCTTGACGGAGGTCGTCGCCAATTTCGGCATAAAAACGATTCGCGGATCGTCAAGTCGACGCGGAGCGCAATCGCTGCTTGAAGCAACCTCCTGGCTGGAAAAAAAACATCATATCGCCATTACACCCGACGGTCCACGAGGGCCGTGTTATAAAGTCCAGCCGGGGATCATCCAGTTGGCCCAAGTCACTGGCCGCCCCATAGTTGCTTTCGGCTATCATATCCACAGAAAAATCTGGTTCAAGAGTTGGGACCGTTTCCAGGTTCCGCTGCCCTTCTCACGTTGCGATTTCCGATTCGCCGATCCGATTTTTGTTCCGCGCGACGCGACTAACGACCAGCGCGAAGAACTGCGCCAGCGACTGGAAAACGTGATGATGTCGATCACCACTGACTGACGAGTGAGTGACTATTGCGAATATCAGAGGCTAGGGAAAACTGGTGCGCCCGGCGGGAATCGAACCCACGACCCACTGCTTAGAAGGCAGTTGCTCTATCCAACTGAGCTACGAGCGCAACCTTTATTATCAATGACTTACGATGGATAAAAGAGAAGTTTGACAATTTTTATATACGGGCTTTCTATACTGCTCGCATGAAAGAGAGCAAAGTCCAGCTAAAGACGGATAGCCAAGCGTCAACTTGGCAGTCCGTAAACCAGTATGCAAATCTTGTCCGCAACACTTCATCCGGAAACTACTATGCCCGCTTTAGAGTTGGAGGCAAGCTCATCTGGAAAAGCTTAAAGACCAAGGCCGTTACCGTCGCCGCCATGCGAGCAAACGACCTAATCAAAGAGACACGCACAAACGCCGCCTCTGGCGACTTGGAAACCAAAAGCAGTCCTACATTTGCCGATGCTATCGCCGCTTACCGACAGAACGGATTCAGGCCGATTGAGCCGCGCACCAAAAAAGACGCCAAGCAGCTTAAACCCGCCGCACTTTGTTACTACGAGGAACGCATCGCTGGGCTTTTGAAGTCATGGCCGGGGCTCGATAAGATCGAGGTTCGCAAGGCAACGGAACGCGATTGCACGAAGTGGGCCGCTCGTTGCCGTAAAGAGGCAAGCGCCACAGTCTTTAATCACACGCTGGGCATTCTTCGCAACCTGTTCGAGTTTGGAATTAATGCCGGTTGCCGATACGACAATCCCGCTCGCAAGATCATGCGCGAGAGCGAAAAGGGCAAAACGCTTGAACTGCCAAGCGCCGACCAGTTCGCCGCCTTCGTCAAAGAGATCGAGCAAAGCGGCAGCCGACATTCCAAGCCATGCGCCGAATTGGTCCAGTTCTTTGCCTACAGCGGTTTCCGCAAGGGAGAGGCCGCTTATATCACTTGGGCGGATTGTGACATGGAGCGCGGGCAAATCACTGCACGGGGGCATCCGGAGACCGGTCTGAAAAACAGAATCGCCGGCGAAACCCGTATTGTTCCCATGATTCCAAACATGCGCCAGTTATTAGAGCGGATGAGATCGGCCCGCCAAGAGGAACCCAGCAACGCTCTGGTGATGCGCGTGCGGGAGTGCCAGAAGGCGATGGACCGGGCCGCAAAGAAGATCGGCATGACCAGGATAACGCATCACGATTTGCGCCATCTGTTTGCGACCCGTTGTATTGAGTCAGGTGTGGACATTCCGACCGTTGCCCGGTGGATGGGACATAAGGATGGCGGGGCGCTTGCCATGCGCGTCTATGGCCATTTGCGCGATCAGCACTCGGCGGAGATGGCACAAAAGGTGAGTTTCTCGACTTCCGTCCCTCCTGCTGCTAAACCAACACAATGAACGACGACAAGTCACTTGAGAAGCGGTTGCAGGCCGACAACTTGATGGATGCAACCTATGGCCCGGCAAAGGACAGAGAGTGTCAAATGATGGCGCTGTTGTGGACCGTTTACTTCGGCAAAGTCGCCGAAGCTCGTAGCGCGGAACTCAAGTTGCAAGGAGTTCCGTTGCTCGGGAACCCGAACGTCAGCAGGTCTTCTGAGATTCAAGAACTGAGGGCAG
>CAIUEN010000318.1 GCA_903898185.1 uncultured Verrucomicrobiales bacterium | reverse complement strand
GGCTGGTAAGAGGATTCTCTCCCAAGTCTTACGAGGAACAGAAATGTTGGGAGATCGCCCAAGAGCTGGGAGAGAAAGATATGACCTTTATCCTATCAGCTCTAAAAAAGTACGGACTAACGAGAATTGAGGAAGCTCGCCAATCCGTAATGGATCAACCGAGCGATAAAGTGAGGAGTAAAGGTGCATATTTTAATAAATTATTAAGTCTTTAAAAGATACTAAATGATACCCAAATGGCAAAAAATGTAGACATAAAAAACGAAAAATATCAGAACGCAATCCGCTTAAAATATAGTGATTTCACTTATTCAGAGATTGCCCAACTGCTAAAAGTCTCTCATGTCAGTGTAAAGAGGTGGTTTAGGCTGGACGGTTTACTTAAAGAGGAATACGAACGATATGAAAAAGAAAGAAATAAAGTTCGTGACAAAGAAACCGATACCGTTCTAATGAAACACGCCGAAACCGCATCCAAGATGTTGGTCAGTCTTATGGGTGCCAAAAGTGATGCTATGAAAGTCCGAGCGGCCAAAACCATTCTTGATTTTGTCCGAGGTCCGGCTGGAGGTAGAGACGATGATTTCACTGATGAGGAATATAAAAGAAGTAGTCGTCAAATAGAGGAAATTTTAGAGAAATACAAGAATAAAAAGACTGTGGGCAACTAACGCTTAGCTTGTTGCCAAAAATAGCGTATGTTGTGTTTGAAAGCTAAGCCTAAAATTATTAGCCAAAATTAAAATGAAAATAATATGGAACATGCATTAATTTACTGCCGAGTCTCAACCGAGGAACAGGCCGAGGACGGCCACCACTCCCTTGCGACCCAGCTCAAGCTCTGCAAACGAGCGATCGAGGAAAGTAACAAATTCAAACTGATAGATGACGGTGTTTTTGAAGACCCCGGACGATCAGCCACCAATATGAACCGTCCCGGTCTGCAAGACATGCTACTTAAAATCCAAGATGACAAAACAATCAGAGCTGTTTTTATTCAAGACACCGACCGACTAGCTAGAAATGCTCTTGATCACATGCAGATCAAGGCAATCATGAAAAAACATGATGTCGAGCTTTTCTCTGTCTCTCAACCGGGCATTACCGATAGCCCCGAGGGAAACTTTATGGATTTGGTTATTGCCGGTGTGAACCAACTGCAATCACAAATCACTTCAAGAAAAACGCTAAAAAGCCTTGAGCAGAAATTCTGGGAGGGTTGGTGGCCAACCGGTGTGGCTGTTGGATATTTAAATGCTGGCGAACCAGACGATGAGAAAAAGAGAATTATTATTGTAGACGAGGAACGAGCACCACTTATTCAGGAGGCATTTAAAATGTATGTGACCGGAGATTACTCGGTTTTTGAAGTTCGCGATGCTTTATATAAAAAAGGATTTAGAACACACGCCGACAAACGACTGGCTCACAGCAAGATGATTGAGATCTTAAAAAATCCTTTTTATTACGGCGAGATGCGGTGGCGAGGACTGGTTAACACCGGAAAACATAAACCGCTTATAGATAAAGATTTGTGGGAACGAGTCCAACTGGTTATGGCCGAACATAATAGATATGCTTGCCGACGGCAAAAGTTTAATTTTATTCTACGAG
>CAIUEN010000317.1 GCA_903898185.1 uncultured Verrucomicrobiales bacterium | reverse complement strand
GCTTTCATGCCTCCGGCATGAGGTTTCGTCTGTATAAAATCGAAAGTCCGGTTACTTTCCGGTCGCACACCCCATTTTCACTTCATCATTGGACATTCCGTGTTCGATATTGGATATTCAATTCCTTTCATGCGCAGTCCCTGAAGGCAAGAATCTTTCATTGATTGGATTTGGATGTCTTGCTTACCTGCATAATGAGAATTGCTGGATCCTTCGTTCCCTTCTTCGTTAACTTCTGTAAAAATCCCCCACTTTTGTGTTTCCTCCTTCTGTTTCCACCCGCGTCCGCAACGACACCTTCAACCCGGAAATGGGCTTTGAATTGGGGCGTTCGCGACTGGTATTCGCGCTCTGGCAACTGGTCAAAATATCCTTCTTTTTGACGCCCATTCCCTGGCCATCAGGGATTAAAACCTGGCTCCTGCGTTTTTTTGGCGCTCGCATTGGACATCATGTCTATTGGAAACCACGGGTCAACATTCACATTCCTTGGAAGCTGGAGGTCGGAGATCATACTTGGGTGGGAGAAGAAGTGAACATCATCAATTTCGCTCCCGTGGTCATCGGCGCTCATTGCTGCCTGTCGCAGCGAAGCTTTCTGTGTTCGGGCAACCACGATTACCAGCAGCCCGATATGCGTTACCGGCACGCGCCGATCACGCTGGAAGATGGCGTCTGGATCGGAGCCAGCGCGTTCGTGGGCCCCGGCGTGAGCATCGGAACCGATGCAGTCATCACCGCCTGCTCCCTCGCCAGCAAGTCCCTCGAAGGCGGCTGGGTCTATGCCGGTCAACCCTGCCAACCCATCCGCAAACGCTGGCATTAACATTCATCAGTCTCATACTTCCCATAAATTCCCATTCTATCATAAAAACCCTGTTGACAATTCCTTCGTTTTCTGCATAATCGCCACATTGACAGTTGTGGCGGGGCCGCAACACGTCAGTCGGCAGTCTCGCTCCGGGGGAGCGCAGATGTCCCCAGTTTCTTGGGCCTTTCTCGGGGAGAAAGGGTATTGGTGAATGCTCTTTGAGCATTCAATAATTCAAGTAATTAAATTCGCGAGTTTACCCTCGCGGCAATTCCGGGGTCACACCCGGATCGTAGTGAATTATGAAGGATCAAGAAACTCAAGACCGATTCGTTTTTATGCGGTCTCAGGGTAAAACGTTTACCGATATCGCGCAACAACTTGGGGTCTCTACGGGATGCCTCATCAATTGGAGCCGCAAGTATCGGTTTCAAATTCAAAACTTTCGAGCCGTTGAACTCGAAAACCTCCGCAGCAAGCTCATCTCTACCAGCGAAGCGCGCGCTCGCGCCTTGAGTGAGGAACTCCAGCGCGTTCAACAGGAACTCAAAAAACGCAGCCTGGAGGATATTCCAACCGCCCGTCTCTACAGCCTTGAAGAGTCGTTGCGCCGCCAAGTCATTCAGGAGTTGGGTGAAATGCAATTCACCAGTTCTACCAGAGATATCCCTGGGGATGAATATGTCGAGCAAGTTCAGGACTGGAAACCGTAAGATCAACGGCTCGATTCGCGCGGCGACCAATCGCCTGATCAATCGCCATTCCACTCGGATGGTCGGAGGTGCTCCCCGCCCCCGCCCTCCGAGCTGCGTGGCCATCGCCGCACAATTTTCCAAAGAGTTCAGTCGCATCCACGATATCATGGAAGGCTGCGATCCGTTATACAATCAGGCCGCAATCGACCCAAAAGCCCTCGCGGCCGCTGAAAGGAGTTATGCCGAACACTTGGCCGAGCTCGAACGAATCTATGGCTCCACCACCTGATTTGTTACAAAAAATAGTACAATAATAGTACACGAATATTCACTTTTCGCCGACAATCCCACGGCTTCCCTTGTGCCTCATGCATGACCTGAAAACCGCAGTTGGGTGAACCGCAGAACACGCAGAACACGCGGAAAGAAGAGGCACGATGTGGTTTTGAAGATGTCCATCCGGCAGATTCAGAACGCATCCTTCGCAATGGGTTCTTCTTCCGCGTATTCCGCGTATTCTGCGGTTTCATTTGCAGTTCTTGGATCTTAAATCTCAAATCTCAAATTTGAAATTCCCCTAAAACTCACATTCCAAGCATTCACATCCGACTAAAGCCGGGCGTTACTGATATTGGGTCATGGAAAAGACAACCTTTATTTAAAACAAACGAAAATAATCTAAATCTATTTGACCAAGAAAATGGCTTATATTCCGAGCCCTCCTACTTCATCATTGGAAATTCCTTGTTCGATATTGGATATTCGTTTCCGTTCTTTCCGTGGTTCCTTTTCGCGCAGGCCAGATGCCTACCCTACAGGTTACCTTCCGGTCATGTGACTTCATCCCTCATCCTTCATCCTTTATAATTCCACCATGTCTCCCTCTTCCCCTGAAAAACCACGCTCCATGGCAATGTCGCCATGTAAACTCACGCTCCACAGCTATTCTGACGCGCTCTCAGGGCTCATCATTTGTGCCGAGATCATCTTCAGCCCATGGGCCTTTGGCACAACCGATCATTGGTCCATCTGGACAATGAACATCTTCGGGCTGCTGCTTGGTTTGCTGCTTGGAATAAAACTATTGATTCGTGCCTCCACACGATACCAGTTTCCCCGTTGGGACGATTTCGGAGAGGATGAAGAAGGGTTTTTCAAGGGGCAGCGGTTCCGCATAACGCGAATCGCCCTCGCCATCTTCTCGGGGCTGATCGTGTTGTACTGCCTGATCCACGCCTGGAACTCCAAATGCACTGTGGATATGACAACATTTACGTTGTCAGAGCGCCCGTGCATCTCCTGGCTGCCGCACAGTTTCGACGGTCCCAGTTGCTGGGAGGCATTCTGGCGGTACCTGGCGCTGACACTCTCGTTCTGGGCGATTCACGACTGGCTGATGGGAAAGTCCCCGAAAGATGCCCGCCACAGCCGCCATCCATCGCCTCAGGAACATGCCCTCGTGGGGCAGACCTCCGGTCTGCCAGTTCCAGGAGTTTCTAACTCCGTGGTCAACTCTCCATTGCCCAGCCGCTTGTCCTTGCTGCTGTGGGTTCTGTGCATCAACGGCGCTCTGCTCGGTTTGGAGGCCATTATCCAGCGAGCTTGCGCCAGCAATTACCTGCTCTTTCTAAGGCTTCCCCCGGAACAACCGACAGTCGAGGCGCAGTTCGGCCCTTATGCCTATCGTTCAAACGCCTGCCAGTATTTCAACCTGGTATGGCCGGTATGCGTCGGTTTCTGGTGGACACTGCGGCGCGGTCGGCGGCAATCGAATCCAGGCTTGGGAGTGATCTTACGCCCAGCGGTTCTGATTTCAGCCGCAATCATGGCGCTATGCACCCTCATCACAGCCAGCCGACTTGGGGCGTTCACCGGCGCGGTCAGCATTCTGGCCGCAGCCATCGTAATCTGGACAGGAACGCGATCTGGCGACAACAAGTTGAAGTGGGGCATTGCGGGAACTGTGCTACTGGTCTTTGGGCTCGGTTTTCTCATGGGATGGGATCGCCTGGCGGGAAGGTTAAGCGAGTTCAATATCGACGAGGGATTTGCCAATCGAAACATCATGTATGAGTTGGCCGATCAAATGGCGGTTGACAACCCGGTTTGGGGCACAGGCCCGGGCACATTCGCCAACCTCTATTTTCTCTATCGAAAAGATCCGGGCGAGGACTGGTTCGCCCAGCTCCATAACGATTGGCTGGAGACTCAAATCACCTTCGGCTGGGTGGGCTGCGGCCTTCTTGCAATCGCATTTGCCATCCTGCTTTCCCGCTGGTTTGCCACAGGCAGAATAGGAGGCGGGCGGCGATTGCCGCTTTTACTGTTGATTGCAATGGCAGGCGCTTTCCTTCAAGCCCGTTGGGATTTCCCGTTTCAGATTTACTCCACATTGTTCGCCTTCATGATCGCCTGCAGCGTGTTCTTCGCTCTCTCTCGTCATCGGTACCGATAGTAGCATGTGGGGTAGACCTCCGGTCTGCCGGTTCCCGGAGCCTCCGGCTCCGTGGATGAGCGCGACTTTAGAACACCCCTGCGCTTCCAGCTTCGCCCTCAAACTTTTCAGCAATTCTCAGTTTGAGCAAGGAAGATTTCAGCCTCCGCGCTCTCCGCGCCTCCGCGTGAGTGCTCCTGAATATCCAATATCGAACAAGGAATTTCCAATAATGAAGTAGAAAGCGGCCAATGCAAATCCAGTGCCAGCTTCCAATTACGCCCGCGCCAAGCCAAAATGAGAATTGCTGGCGTCCTCACCTGCGGAAGTAGCGTAGGCGTCCTCGCCTGCGGGGATAGGGGGCTAAAACGAGGAATAAAACACCTGCGCACGAAGTTTTCGACTCCCTTGCGGAGCCAGAGGCACCGCAACCGGCAGACCGGAGATCTGCCCCACACATAACGAGAACTGCTGCAATCTTTCCTCTTGATCCTTTTCCACAGAAGACCCATGTTCCCCATGCAATTATTGGAGTGCCATGGGGTTGTAACGGGCGGTATGCCCACGCTGCCGTGGCTGTTCCGTCAGCTTTTATATGGAAAACCAGACTCAAACGACTTTTCTTGCCCGCCTGCGCACGGCATTTGCCTGCTTCTTGCGCGCCTTGGGCAACCCCGATTTCTGCCGACAGGTCGTTCCATTGCTCAGTGAACCGCAACCGGTCAAGCCCGAACCCAAACCCATTGAACTGCCCCCCGAGCGCGTCCACGCCTCGTGCCTCCTGATCCTCTCGATGCTCCAGCGCGAAGGACGCTTCATCGACTTTCTCCAGGAAGAGGTCGCGTCCTATTCGGATGCCGATGTCGGTGCCGCCGCCCGTGTAGTCCACGCCGGTTGCCGAAAAGTCATAGAACAAACGCTGCGCTTGGAACCTATCCTCAAAGAAACGGAAGGCGCACCGATAAGCGTGCCGCCAGGATTCGATCCCCAGCGCATTCGCATCACTGGCAACGTGGCCGGCCAGCCTCCGTTTCGCGGATCCCTCAAGCACCACGGCTGGGTCACCTCCTCCGTCAAGCTGCCGGCGGCCTCTGTGTCTCTCGACCCGATGATTCTCGCCCCAGCCGAAGTTGAACTTCCATAGGAGACTGCATGGCTCGTTACTCGATAGGCATTGATTTGGGGACAACCCACTGCGCGGTTTCCTATTTCAATCTTGAGCAATCCAAGGGACGCGGCAATGCCCAGTCCATGCTCGAAATCCCGCAGGTCACCGCTGTCGGCACTGTGGAAAGCAAGACACTGCTGCCGTCGTTCCTTTACCTGCCCAATGCGCAGGAATTCCCTCCCGGCAGTCTTGCGCTTCCCTGGGACAAGAATCGCTCGGACGCCGTCGTTGGCGAGTTTGCCCGAAGCCACGGCGCGAAAGTGCCAATCCGGCTCGTCTCCTCAGCCAAAAGCTGGCTCTGCCATCCGGGCGTCGATCGTCAAAGCCCCATTCTCCCTTGGCAAGCCCCCGCCGACGTTCAGCGCGTCTCGCCGATGGACGCCTCGGCCCGTTACCTGAGCCATCTGCGCGAAGCGTGGGACAGTCAATTCAAGGATGCTCCATTCGCAGATCAACAAGTGGTTCTCACCGTGCCGGCCTCATTTGACGCCGCCGCGCGCGATCTGACCCTCAAGGCCGCCCACAGCGCTGGACTCCCGCAAGTCACATTGATCGAGGAACCCCAAGCCGCTCTCTATGCGTGGTGTGAGGCAATGGGTGAAGGGTTTCGCAAACAGGTTCGGCCCGGCGAAGTCATCCTGGTCATTGATGTCGGCGGCGGAACCACCGACTTCTCGCTCATTGCCGTCAACGAAAAAGAGGGCGAACTCCAACTGACCCGCGTGGCGGTCGGTGATCACATCCTGCTGGGCGGCGACAACATGGATCTGGCTTTGGCGCACACGGTCAACCAGCGTCTGGCAACCGAAGGCAAGCGCCTGGACGCCTGGCAATTCAACGCCCTCACCTTCGCCTGCCGCCAGGCCAAGGAACAGATATTCAATGATGCGACCATCAAGAAGGCGCCCTTGGTCGTGCCTGGCCGGGGCTCATCCCTGATTGGCGGATCGATCAGAGCCGAACTGACCCGCGAGGATCTCACGCAACTTCTCACTGACGGCTTTTTTCCCGAAACCAAGATCACCGACCTGCCGCAAACCGCGCGGCGCACCGGGCTTGCCCAAATGGCCCTGCCTTACGCCCAGGATGCGGCGGTCACCCGGCATTTGGCCGCGTTTCTGACCCGCCAGGCTCGCGCTCTCGCTTCCACCCACGATGCCCAGGTCAAGGTCGCAGGCCGGACGTTTGTTCACCCGACGGCCATTCTCTTCAACGGCGGTGTCTTGAAAGCCGAAACGCTCAAACGCCGGACCTTGGCGGTTCTCAACGCTTGGCTCGCCGCCGATGGCGGGCAAACTGTCAAGGAACTCCAAGGCGCGGAACTGGATCTGGCAGTGGCCCGTGGCGCGGCCTATTATGGCTGGGTTCGCCAGGGACACGGACTGCGCATTCGCGGCGGCACCGCGCGCGCCTATTACGTGGGTGTCGAAACCGCCATGCCCGCCGTGCCGGGAATGGAACCGCCGGTCAAAGCCCTCTGCGTGGCCCCGTTTGGCATGGAAGAGGGCGCTCACGCCGATGTGCCGCCCCAGGAATTCGGGCTGGTTGTTGACGAACCGACGCGCTTCCGCTTTTTCGCCAGCTCGGTCCGCCGTGAGGATCATGTCGGCGACATGATCGAAGAAGTCGCAGGCAATGACGAATTCGAAGAGGTCGCTCCAATCGAGACCACCCTTCCCGCAAGCAAAGGCAACGAAGGCAGGCTCGTCCCAGTCAATCTTCAGGCCACCGTCACCGAACTCGGCACGCTGGAATTGCGCTGTTTGGAAAAAGGCGGCGATGGCCAATGGAAACTTGAACTGAACGTGAGAATGAGGGATTGATTCAGTCAAGGTGAATTCGTCTCACACAGCAATTCTCATTATGTGGGGTAGACCTCTGGTCTGCCGGTTGCGGTGCCTCTGGCTCCGCAGGGAGTCGAATACTTTGTGCGCAGGCAGATCAGAGTTTTCCCACCCTATTCCCTCAAAATGAGAATTGCTGCGTCTCACATCATCGGCATCGACCTCGGCACGACCAACTGCGCCGTGGCATACGCGCGGCCGGAAGACGGCCCAGGGGCGAGTGTCGAGGATTTCCCTATTCCCCAGTTGCAGCGGCCCGGCGAGGTGGCATCGCTCCCCCTGCTCTCTTCGTGCCTCTACGTTCCTGGCGAACACGAGTTGCCTCCCGGATCGGCTCAGCTTCCGTGGGCTGCTTGCGGCGATCTCATCATTGGCGAATTCGCCCGATGGCAGGGATCGCGCGTGCCGGGACGCCTGGTGGCTTCGGCCAAAAGCTGGCTCTGCCACCCCGGAGTGGATCGTTCCGCGCCCATCCTTCCTTGGGGTTCGCTCGCTGAAGTCAATAAAATCTCGCCTGTCGATGCTTCCGCATTGCTGCTTGGCCAAATGGCCGCCGCTTGGGACCATGCTCATCCCGAATCGCCCATCAGCGGACAGGAGGTCGTCATCACTGTCCCAGCCTCGTTTGACGAAGCCGCCCGGGCTTTGACCGTCAGCGCCGCTCAGAAGGCTGGGCTGAAACAGTTCACGCTGGTCGAGGAACCCCAGGCCGCTTTCTACGACTTCACTTCCCGCCATCGAAACGACCTCGCCGACGCCCTGAAAGATATCCGGCTGGCGCTCGTCGTCGATGTCGGCGGCGGCACCACCGATTTCACGCTCATCCAGGTCGGCGTTTCCACCAATGGTCCCCTGCTCCGCCGCATCGCCGTGGGCGATCATTTGATGCTGGGCGGCGACAACATGGACGCCGCGCTGTCCCGGCTTGTCGAAGATCGTTTTGGAGGGCGCAAACTCAGCGCTTCGCAGTGGACCCAACTGACCCAGGCATCGCGGGCCGCGAAAGAATCGCTTCTCGGATTGAGCGCCCCCGTGCGCCACGGCATCGCGCTGGTGAGTGAAGGGAGCCGACTGCTCGGCGGCGCGCTCTCGACCGAATTGAAGCGCGACGAAGCCGAGCGCGTGATTTTGGACGGCTTTTTCCCGGCCACTGCGCCCGACGAACTCCCGCGCCGCGCCGCTCGAGTCGCCTTGCAGGAACTCGGCCTTCCTTACGCCCAAGACCCGGCAATCACGCGCCACATGGCGGCTTTTCTGCGCGCTCATGCCGCGGCGGGGTTTGAAGCTCTTGGTACGCCTGTCCACGGAGCTGAAGGCTCCACTGAAACAGTCAGCACTACCAATCGCAGCACCTCGATAACGAGCTCCTGGCAGACCGGAGATCTGCCCCACAAGCCCCCCACCCTTCCACGCCCCGACGCCATCCTTCTTAACGGCGGCGTGTTCAACTCACCTAAAATCGCCGAGCGTCTGGTCTCGGTGATTTCTTCGTGGTGGCCGCAATTCCCGCCCATTCAATTACTGGCGCACGATTCCCTGGAACTGGCAGTCGCGCGCGGCGCGGTGTATTACGGCTTGGTTCGTCGCGGACTCGGACGCCGCATCGGCGGCGGAGCAGCCCATGCGCTTTACGTAGGGCTGGCCGTCGGCAAAGACTCCACGGTACCTCAGGCCGTCTGCCTGATCCCGCGAGGCCAGGAGGAAGGACAGCCCGTCGAGCTGACATCGCGTCCGTTTACATTGACACTAGGGAAACCGGTTCAGTTCCCACTTTTTTCGACCAGCTCCGACCGACCGGACCATTCCGGCGATATCGTTTCCATCGACGACGAAGAGTTCCGGCAGTTGCCGCCAATCCACACGCTTTTCAAAAGTTCCTCCACCCGCACGGCAACTGTCCCTGTTCATCTTCGCGCCACGCTCACCGAGTTGGGAACGCTCGAACTCTGGTGCGTCTCCAATGCCGCTGACGAACGCTGGCGGCTGGAGTTTGAGCTGCGCCGCAGCGCCGGACCGGCGTCAACATTGATGACAGTAACTGAATCGATGCCGCCCCGCTTTGCCGAGGCTTGCGCAGTTGTCGAGCGCGTCTTTGGAAAACAGCCTCAGGCGGTCGATGCAAGGGATGTAAAACAATTATCCCGCTCGATTGAGAAAATCATCGGCTCGCGTGAAACTTGGCGGTTGCCGCTGTTGCGCGAAATCTGGAGCATTCTCATCGCAGGAGCCAAACACCGTCGCCGGTCAAGCGATCACGAGCGCGTTTATCTCCAGTTGATCGGGTATTCGTTGCGGCCCGGCTTTGGCTATCCTTTGGACGAATGGCGCTGCGAACAGACATTCAGTCTCTTTTCCGAAAGCATTAAATTCCACAAGGAACAGCCCATCTGGAATGAATTCTGGGTCCTCTGGCGGCGCATTGCCGGCGGTTTGGACGAGACCGGGCAATATACCCTCTGGAATTACCTCAAACCCTATCTGGCCAAACGCATTGCCTCGGAATCACTCAATACAATTGTCAAACCTGCTGGCATCCAACCGGAGGGATTGGATGAAATGGTCCGCGTCGCTGCGTCGCTCGAACATCTTGCCCCCTCCGAGAAGGCCATTTTGGGCGGCTGGATTACCACTCGACTGCAGCGTCCGGACACCACGGGCGGACCTTGGGCATGGGTGCTGGGCCGTCTGGGCACGCGCGTCCCCCTCTACGGCAGCGGCCACAAAACCGTGCCGCCGGAACTTGCCGGGCAGTGGGTGGAACTGCTGCTGACCTTGGGGCTTGACCGCATTGACAACGCCGCCTTTTCCTGCGCGCAGCTAGCCCGCCTGACCGCAGATCGAACCCGCAACGTTGAAGACCAAATCCGTTTGCGTTTGGTTGATGCCCTCCGCGCGGCCGCCGTCCCTCCAACCTGGCTGCGAATGATCTCCGAAATCACCGACCTGGATGCCGCAGACGAAGCCCGCGCCCTTGGCGACACCCTCCCCATTGGTTTACAAGTCCGCTGAGGCTACCCAGGCTTCCAGTAACTACTTTGTTACTTCCTTCCACCATGCTTGGGGCAGATTTGCTGAATTGATCAAGAATATACAAAATCAAACTTTTCTTTTTCAAAATGACATGAGATATTAAGCGACAAGAGTTAAACATTTTTTGTGCTTAAGACAAAAACGAAACCAATACCTGTGCGATTGCCCGAGTGGCTTATCTCAAAACTGGATTCAGCCGCCAAAAAGCTCAATTATACGCGAGCTGGCCTTATGCGCTGCTGTATTGAAGCTTGGGTTGGGCACTATGACAAACATGGCAAAAAAGCGCTGCCTGCGGACTGGGACAAAGTCATCCGGGAGTTTGACGCGCGCACGATTGAGTCTCGGAAATATTCCGAAGACGTCGTTGAGAGTCACGCCTCCGCAAAAAAAGCCAAAGTAAAAGTTGCCGGAGCCAAACCCGTCCCGTCCAGAAAACGCAAATAGGATTCTGTTTTTTGCGATTTTAAACTCCGCAACGCGCCACACTGATTTTTCATTCACGCGGAGGCGGTAGAGTAGGAGCGGAGTTTTCCTCCGCTCCCCTCGTCAAACCGTGCGTACAGATTTCCAGTACACGGCTTTCTTGCATACGCTTCATCTCAAGCATTCGCGTTCCTTTGCTCTATAACGGCTTCAACCCGAGATTCATCAAGTGTCTGTAGTAGCTACACCCTTTGGGTATCTTGTGGCCACGCTAGCTGCGTCGCTGTAGATGCCCAATAACCCGGTTTCGGATGAAGTGGTTCAGATCGCGGAACGCCCTCCCAGGGTATCCCGTGCTGAAGTAGTTCTTCCATCCTCGGGTCTGTTCGTTGATGGACTCGATCATGTCCTTCACCGGTTTGAAGCAGTGCTCAGGGCCGGTCAGTTGCCGGATTGCCTCGCTCTCCTTCTCCAATGCCTTCTTGGAAGGCATCCGGTTTAGATACTTCCAGCCTCGCCCTTTGAGGTTGTCCTCGTAGCGAAAGCTATACCCCAAGTCCAGAGTCGCTCCTTCGTCCTTGAGGTTGATGATTCGGGTTTTCTCTCGATTGATCTCCAGCCCCAGCCACCCTTCCAGTTTGTGTTCTATCCACCCCGTAAGCCGGTCTCCTTGGTAGCGGGCCAGGACGACGAAGTCGTCCGCGTAGCGCACAAGTCGTGCTTTGGCCCACTGTGCCGGCCCATCGTAGCGATGGAACAATTTGTCAAACCAGTGCAGGTAGATGTTGGCCAGAAGGGGG
>CAIUEN010000316.1 GCA_903898185.1 uncultured Verrucomicrobiales bacterium | reverse complement strand
TAGTGTATGTGGCGAGTTTAATGGCAAAAACTCGTATGGCGGCTACGTTGGTTATAGAAGATTCTTTTTTGTAAATGGATTATATGACGTAATTGAGGGTGAAGGTGATAGGCTTGGCGGGTATGTTTTGGAGGAGCTCAGGTGTCGCAATGAACTTCTCAAAGAACAACTTGCACGAATAAAACGAGGAGAAACAAAATACACCGATAGTGAAATGAAAGAAATCGTTGAAATGCGTACTTTTGATGCAGTTTATAATGAAGTGTGCAAAAGTATAGTAAAAACAGAATAACTTCCACAGAAAACCTAAAACCGGCAGAAAACCGAAAAACCGCATAAAACCGGGACAGATCTATTTTAATCCAATCAAAGGGGATGAGTGCCCAACACTCAATTCCCCTTTTTTTAAACGAGAGACGATAACAGCGAAATTTCCAACAAGCGGCTCGACCGGCCGAAAAGACGCCGGTCAGCCTTGCGACCGTTATTCGCCTACATTCGGACTGCTCGCCTTGGTTATAGAATATAGGTTGAAAAGTATTAGGCAATTCCGATTGCAACAAGTACTTTAATTTCAGAACTCTTGATCCGGTTTAGCCGCCTTGCGCGATATCACCATCATTTTTCTTAGGATTATTGGTAGGTTAACCTCACTCACCGTTTACTATTGCAATTTTGTGTCTGGAAATAGAAAATGACACCTTATGTCTCAATTTTCCCCCGAAACCTCAGGAGGAGGCGTCATGGCACAGCAACTGATATTACCATTAATCCCTAGTGGGGCCACTGAGATCAACCACCACGTTTGTGTGTGGCGCAGTGAAGATCGCTGGACCTATTTTCTGGGAGATCATCCCATCTATTCGCACCATCCCTCAGATCAGCAACTGTTTCGTCTTTTTACTTCGATGCTGATTGATACCGGGGCCTGTCGTCAGATAGAGATTATTACTACCTTCGGGGTTTCCAAAAGCAGCGCTGATCGCGCAGTAAAATTGCTTCGCGCAGAAGGTACGGAAGGGTTTTTCAAAAAACGGAAGGTTCGTTACGGCGGTACGGTGTTGACCGCAGTCAAATTAGAGAAGGCGCAGCAGCTTCTTCAGCAGCAGTGCGACCGTCATGAGGTCGCGGCGGAACTGGATGTCCCTTACGATACCTTGCGCAAGGCGATCAGCGCCGGTCGCCTGGTAGTGCCGGCGCCGCCTGAAACCGCGACCACCAAATCGTCACGGGATGTCGTCGATGCCCAGGCAGCCGCCGGTATGGGTACGGCCTGTACCCGGGTGGAGGAGCGGACCCTGGCCGCGTTTGGGGTCTGTGACGGCGCTCCAGTGCGCTTTGAACCCTGCCTGGACGTTCCCAAGGGGGGCGTCCTGTGCGCCTTGCCGGCTCTTCTGGTGAATGGTCTGCTGGAGGGCTCGGAGCAGTTGCTCGGTGAGGTCAAGGGGTATTACAACAACTTCCATGTTTTGTTGCTCTTGGCGTTCATGGCCATGTGTCGCATCAAGACGGTTGAGAAGTACCGTGAGCATGCGCCGGGGGAGTTCGGCAAGATTATCGGCCTTGACCGAGTTCCGGAAGTGCGCTGCCTGCGGATGAAGATGGACGAGCTGAGCGCCGACAATGCCGCGGAACACTGGGCCGCGCACCTCAGCCGGCACTGGATGCAGGCTGATCCCGATGCCGCCGGCGTCCTCTATATTGATAGCCATGTCCGGGTCTATCACGGGCATCTGACCAAACTGCCGAAACGGTATGTTTCTCGGGAAAAGTTGTGTTTGCGGGGGAATACGGATTATTGGGTCAACGACGCCATTGGCCGACCGTTTTTCGTCGTTGAGAAGGTGGTCGACGCCGGATTACTGAATACCTTGCGCACCGACATTGTGCTCCGCCTGCTCAAAGACATCCCCGGTCAACCCTCAGCAGAAGAGCTTGCCGCCAATAAGCGTCTGTGCCGCTTCGTGATGGTTTTCGACCGGGAAGGGTATAGTCCGGCGTTCTTTCGCGAGATGTGGGAGCAGCATCGTATCGCCTGCATGACTTACCACAAACATCCTGAAGAAAACTGGGCGGAGGATTTGTTTGTTCAGCATGAAGTGACCATGCCTAACGGTGAAATAGCGACCCTGCGCCTGGCGGAAAAGGAGAGTCTGATTGGTTCCGGGAAAGAGGCCGTCCAGGTTCGGGAAGTGCGCAAGCTGACCAAGACCGGTCATCAGACCAGTCTCATCAGTACGTGCTATGAGGGACTCCAGACCCTGCTGGCAGCGCGCATGTTCACCCGTTGGTGTCAGGAAAACTTCTTTCGATACATGATGCAACACTTTGCAATTGATCTACTTTTAGAGTATGGGACCGAAAAGCTGAGTGACACCGAACAGGTGGTTAATCCCGCCTGGCGGGATCTGAATCGATCCTGCACTTCGCTGAAAAACAAACTTCGCTACCGCAATGCCTCATTTGCGGAAATGACACTGCATCCGCGCAGCGAAGACGATAAGGGACGGTATGAAAAGTGGCTCCTGAAAAAAACCGCGCTGTTGGAAGAAATTGAACATTACGACCACCAGTTGGCAGAGGAAAAGACTCGACTTAAAGCAACTCCCAAGCGGATTTCCTGGGAGCATCTTGAAGAAAAAGACCAGTTCCACCGGTTGCTGCCCGGTCGAAAACGACTGATGGATACGGTCCGGATGATCGCGTATCGGGCGGAGACGGCAATGGCTCCGTTACTGGTGAGTTCAACGGTGGATTTTGCTGCGGCACGAACACTATTGCAGAATCTCTTTGTCACCGAAGCGGACATCCTGCCGGATTCAGAGAACAAGATTCTTCTGGTCCGTGTTCACAGTGCGTCAAGGCCGGTAGCGAATCGCTCGCTGGAGCAACTTTTGGTGAAACTGAATGAAGCTCAAGTTGAGTATCCTGGAACTGACTTGCGTTTAGTGTATGAACTCAGGGGAGGTCAAGCCGGGGAAACGTCGAAGGTGTCAGCGTAACTTCACAGAGGTAAAGAGTTCTGAAGGTGTTGCAGGAAGCCCAGGGCGTCGTGGTGGGCGCCAAGGGCTATATCGCATCCAATCTTCACTCACTGTCCGGTGCGACCACGGTCCGGGTGACCCAGCGCGATGGAACACTCTGCCGGATCGACAAAATCTGGGCCGACGAGAACCGGGATCTCGCCGTCATGAAACTGGACACGGAAGCACTCCCCGTCATTCCGGCTTCACCGATCAGGAAACTTGTCGGGAAGAGCATTTTTCATGTCGCCGATCCGGAGCAGGCGGCCCAAGGGACTACGGAATCAACCGTCAGTGATGTGTTTCAGTTTCCGGGACGACGTAACGACCGGGCGGTTCACTTTATCCGGGTCGCAACCGTGACCGCCCAAGCCACCGGTGGCGCCCTGGTTGATACGCAGGGAATGTTGGTGGGCTTACCGATCATCATCGACAAGAATCTGACCATGGCGGCGCCATTGGCCGCTGTCGAGCGCTTGTATAAAACCGGTACGGAGATCTCAGTGAGTGCCCTGAAACGGCTGGCTTTCTCGCCCGAGGCCCTCGACTGCTACCTGAAGGGAGTTCATGCCCGAGACAGCCAGCAGTGGCCCGAGGCTCAACTCCTTCTGGAAAAAGCAGTGCGCCTCAACCCGCGCCTCGATGGCGCCTACCTGGAACTGGGTTACGTCTATTACCGGCAACGGGAATACCTGAAAGAAGCGCGAGCCTACCAAGCCGCACTGGCGCTTAATCCCAACAGCGTCGAAACCCTCTTGAGCCTAGCCGAGAATCTGGAATCGCGCGGGGCATTTCGGGAAGCGACTACCTGTTTTGAGCGGGCGCAGCTGCTTGAACCGGAAAACACCGAGATTCTGTTCCGGCTCGGTCTGGCCTACCTGGCGCAAGGGGATAAGCTGAACGCGAT
>CAIUEN010000315.1 GCA_903898185.1 uncultured Verrucomicrobiales bacterium | reverse complement strand
TAAACCCCGACCTTCAGAACCGCGTGCCGTGCGGAAATTCCATCGCGATTTTCAAGAACTCTTGGGAGATCGCGCCGCCGCACAAGAAACCCTCAGGATTTCCAATGCGAAAAGTTAGTGGCATTGGACATTCTTGTCTGCCGTTTCGCCGACTTTCCAGTCTGCGAGGTCTTGGTAGCAAGACGGGTGCTGGAATTGTCCCCACGCTTCGCAGGTTGGAAAAACTGCGGAACGGCAGACAGGAATGTCTGCGCTACGGTCTGCAGCTTCGCGCAGTTACACATAAGATCCTCTCCAGTGGAGCTTGCGTCGCAGTGTCTCGAAAAATGAGGTTTCGCCCGGATGCAGCAGGTTGAGCGAGCGCCGGGCTTTTTGGACGGTGACAACCTCGCCGGTACCGAGGCCGGTTTGCGCATGGCCGTCGGTGGATACAATGGTTTCGATGCGCTGGCTGATCAGCTTGACTTCAACCAGAGACTTGGAACTGACCACCACAGATCGGTTGGATAAGGCATGCGGGCAGATCGGCGTGATCGCCAGCACGTCGGCATCGGGGGTGATGATGGGACCGCCGGCGGAAAGCGAATAAGCCGTTGAACCGGTTGGCGAACTGATGATCAGACCGTCGCCCCGGTATCGGGTAAGCTGCTGGCCGTTGACGCTGACGTCAAGTTCGATCAATCTCGAAACAGCGCCGTGGCTGATCACCACGTCATTCAAAGCGTGACAGACAACGGGCTTGCCCAGGCATTGTCCGCTGGCGCGCATCAACGCGCGTTGCTCAATGATGAAATCGTTCTTCCAGATCTTCTGCAAAGCATCGGGAAGATCGGTAAAGGAAATGGCTGCCAAAAACCCAAGCCGCCCGACATTAATTCCAAGGATCGGAGCGCTTGCTCCGGCCATATCGCGGGCGACCTGCAGGATCGTGCCGTCCCCGCCGAAAACCAGCAGCAGATCGGATTGGCGCGCCAAAGCTGCCACGCTCTTAACGCGCACCCCCTGCAAATTGGCCATTTCGGCCGTAGCTGTCTCGCTGGCAACTTCGCGTCCAGCCTGCGCGATCAGTTCGGCAGCCATTCTCGCGGCCTGACGACTGGACGCTTTGTCCAAGTTCGCAATCAGGCCAATCCGTTTGATGCTTTCAAGTTTATTTTTCAAGCAAGACCAGGAATTCTTTATTCCCCGCCGGCCCGATCAGTGGGGACCGGGTTTCGCCGCTCCACCGCAAGCCTGTTTCCAGAGTGACGAAATCCTTGAGTTCGCGCAAGACTCGCTCGTGGACGGCGGGATCGGTGATGACGCCCGCGCCACGATCCGCTTCGGACTTGCCTGCTTCGAATTGTGGTTTGACGAGAGCCACCATTTTTCCACCTGCCTCAAGCAGCGGGATGGCGGCCGGAATGATTTTACGCAATGAAATAAACGAGCAATCGGCCACCACCAGGTTCGCGCCAGCGAACGGCGGAGCAAATTGCTGCCGGGTTAACATTCGGGCATTGGTCTTTTCCATCACTACAACGCGCGGGTCCTGGCGCAGTTTCCACGCCAGTTGCCCCTGGCCAACGTCCACCGCATAAACCCGGGCGGCCCCGCGCTGTAGAAGACAGTCGGTAAATCCTCCAGTTGAAGCGCCGAGATCGATGGCAACCCATCCGGTGGGATCGACGTTAAAAAAATCGAGCGCATGCTCAAGTTTATGCCCGCCGCGGCTGACGTATTTTTCGGGGACATCGACCGTGAGCAGGTCATCTGGCTTGACAGAATCGCTCGGTTTTCGGGCAACTTGATTATTGACACGCACCGTGCCGGCGATGATTGCGCGCTTTGCCTTTTCGCGGCTCAAACAGAGGCCGCGCTCAACTAGCGCCTGGTCAAGCCGGATCATGGAAACGAGTCGTGGCTACCTGGGCGCGTTCAAGTGAGCGGTGCGTTGAACCGCAAGGAACGGCGCCATGAACGTCTGATTCTCGACAACCGCTTTCTGCATCAGTTGCCCGATAAGTGGCATCTCTGAAAAATTGACAACGCACTGAACGCTCTGCGCGAACGCCTGGAGCGCATTCAGCGACTCGAAGTTCGCCCCGATGAGGATGATTGTCGCATGCCGGCGTTGCGCCATCGGCATGCTTTGAACGGTCTTCAACGTGGTGTTGTCCTCGGGGGACGAGCAAAAGGTTTCCTCGATGACGACGATTTCATAGTTCGTCTGGTTGAAGAGAAAATGAAACTGTCCGTGGTCTTCGGCGGCGTGAACCTTGTAGCCCAGTTCCATGAGCGCGTTTTCGATCTGACACCTCCATTCATGAGTGCTGACGGCGAGCAGCGCGGGCCTGTCTGACGCCGCAATAAAATCAAAGTTATCCATGGCCTATTTGAGTTTGAGTGTCATTGGAACGGGAGCCTGCGCGTCACCGGTTGAACCCTTGGCGGAAGATTCGGGTTTCATGCGCAAGTCCGTGGTGTTCCCCTGTTCGCCCCGCGCTTTCTTGATCCGGTCGATGCCGCGAGCGACGACCCCTTTGCGACTGCAATAGATCAACGCGGTTTCTTCTGAAATGATGTTCTGCTCGAACGCGGCCATGGCCATTTGATCGAATGTCCGCCATCCGAATGTGTAGCTGGCCTCGATGATCTCGTAGAAACTCTTTCCTTCGCTTTCCCCTTGCACCACGGTTTCCCTGGTTCGCAGGTTGGCACCCATGATTTCAAAGATCGCGTGCCGCCCGCCGCCCATTCGCGGCACAAGCCGCTGGCTGACAATCCACCGCAGGCAATCGGCCAGTCGCACACGAACCTGCTCCTGTTCATCAGGATCGAACATGCCGAGAATGCGGTTGACAGTTTGGCCAGCATCAATGGTGTGGAGCGTGCTCATGACCAGATGTCCGGTCTCGGCGGCGCTCAAAGCGACTTCAACGGTCAGACGGTCCCGTATTTCTCCCACCAGCACCACCTTGGGCGCCTGCCGCAATGCCGCTCGCAATCCGCTCGCAAAATCCTTGAAATCATTCCCCAATTCACGTTGGTTGAAGGTCGCTTTTTTTTGCGGATGTATGAATTCCACCGGATCTTCCAGCGTGATGACATGAATCGATTTTTTTTCGTTGATCTCATTCAACACTGCGGCGAGTGTTGTTGATTTTCCAGATCCGGTTGCGCCAGTGACCAATATCAACCCAGTCTTTTCCTTTGCCAGGTTTTGGAAGACCTCAGGAAGATGGAGATCGTTCAAAGTCGGAATTTCGGTGCTGAGCTTTCTGAGCACCACCGACAGGTTGCCGCGCTGGCTGAATATATTGACACGAAACCGCGCCTGATCGGCCAGGGCATACGAGAGGTCACAGGAACCGGTTCGCACCAAATCATCCAGAAGCCGATGGCTGCCGTACATCAGATTCAACGCTATCATTTCGGTCTGATAGGGCGTCAGCCGCTCAATAAACGGATTAAAGAAGACCGGTACCAACTCTCCGCTTTGCTCAACTTGCAGCGGCTTGTCCACGGTGATGTTCAGGTCGGAAACCTCCTTGCTTCCACCGAGCGTCCCCCCGGTTCCCTGCCCCATCCCGAGCATCATTGTCAAAACGTAATCCAGTTCAATGCGGCGCATGGAATCTCAGGGGGTTCGATCTATTCTTCTTCGTCGGGCGGCGTTGCCAGGAAGGGACGGAATTTTTTCTTATCAAGGCACTTGTCATAAGCTTCATCGGGCGAAACGCGTTTCATCCTCAGATGTTCCATGATAGAATCGTCCAGAGGCGTATTGCCAGCTTTCTTGCCTATCTGAATCATGCCGGGGATTTGGTGCGTCTTGCCTTCGCGAACCAGGTTGGCCACCGCAGTGTTGAATACGAGGATTTCCAGCGCGGCTACGCGGCCTTTTTTGTCGATGCGCTTGAAGAGGTTCTGGGCCACGACGCCCTTGAGCGATTCAGAGAGGGTGGCGCGGACTTTGTTCTGCTGATCCGCCGGAAACACGTCGATGATGCGATCCACAGTCTTGGCTGCGCTTTGAGTGTGAAGTGTGCCAAAGACCAAGTGCCCGGTGCTCGCTGCCGTCAGGGCCAGATCAATGGTTTCCAAGTCGCGCAATTCGCCGACCAGGACGATGTCCGGGTCTTCGCGCAAGGCGCCGCGCAAGGCCGACGCAAACGATTTGGTGTGGACGCCCACCTCGCGGTGATTGACCAGGCAACCCCTGCTTTCGTGAACGAACTCGATCGGATCCTCTACAGTAATAATGTGGTCTTTGCGGTTCTTATTCGCGTAATCGAGGATGGCCGCCAGGGTGGTTGATTTGCCTGAGCCAGTGGGCCCGGTAACGACCACCAATCCCTTATGGAGCATCGCAAACTTTTTCAAGACCGGCGGCAGCGGCGAGCCGAACTTTTCGAAATCCTCAAACGAAAGCACTTTGGATGGAATTTGGCGAAAAACCGCTGCAATCCCATATTTTTGATTGAAGAAATTCACGCGCAAACGGCAGAGATTTGGAATCTCATAGCCGAAATCGACATCTCCCGTCTCTTCAAATACCTTCACCTTGTAATCCGGCGCGATCTCATAGAGCATGGCTTTGAGCGCATCGTTCTCGAGAGGAGGATAATCGACACGGCTTAATTCGCCGTTGATTCGCAGGATGGGAGGGTTGCCAGACGAAAGATGAAGGTCCGAGGCTTTTTGCTCGAACATTAAATTGAAAAATGCGTCTAGTTTAGCCATAAAAATACACTAACATTCACGTATGCTTTGAATGGGTAAGAGGACGTAGCGCAGACATTCTTGTCTGCCGTTGCGCAGGTTTTCCAACCTGCGGGGCGC
>CAIUEN010000314.1 GCA_903898185.1 uncultured Verrucomicrobiales bacterium | reverse complement strand
TATGCGCAGCCGCCTTGAACCGATGAAGAAAGTGGCGCGCATGTTGCGCACTCACCAAGAACTGATCTTAAACTGGTTTAAGGCCAAGAAAGAGATTTCCAACGGCCCGACCGAGGGCATGAACAATAAGATTCGAGTGGTTACCAGAAGATCCTATGGTTTTCGCACCTATCGGGCGATGGAGATTGCCCTCTACCACAACCTCGGAAGATTACCCGAACCAGATACTGGATTTACCCACAAATTCTGCTGAGCAGGCTCTTTTCCTAAAGCCATTTTAACATCGCGCAGTTCCATGTCAAATGCACGGTATTATCCACGGCGATCAATATCCAGACAGACAGCCATTCGGGGGTGTCTTTGGGCATGCCGGTGGCGGACATTTCGCGCCAGGGCGTGTGCGATGGGCCAAGACAGTTCTTAAGCCAGACCAAGTAGCGCGCCAGTCGAAA
Organism: uncultured Verrucomicrobiales bacterium; assembly: GCA_903898185.1. Lineage (GTDB taxonomy): Bacteria > Verrucomicrobiota > Verrucomicrobiia > Limisphaerales > Palsa-1400 > CAIUEN01. The sequence continues at coordinate 5,540 of CAIUEN010000314.1, read as the reverse complement.
GCGGTCCATGACCAGGTGGCCAGCAAAAATTGCCGCGACTGCCGCCATTGAGCCTATGGCCATGAACGGCAGGCTGTAGAGGGTGGCGTGGCACAAGGCGGGCCAGGTGGCGCGCGTCTTGTTGCGGGCCATCCAGTCACTTTGGAGAACATAATCACCGAGCAAATGGAGAATGAGTGGTTCCATTTCTTTAATCATGAGGCTCAAATCATTTTGTTTTATCCCCCAAGCCGCTCATAATCGCTTGCCGGGCCGATTCATAGAAGGATTTGGTGCTTTGGTAATCATTCCGATTTCTTTCCGCACATTCGATCTGATTTTTAACCTGTGATGTGTTGTAATCAATATCCTTGAGTTGTTCATCCAATTGCTTTCCAAATGCAGATCTGACGCGTTGCGAAATCTCACCCGTTCCTTTGCAAGAAAAGCAATTTACGCTGCCAGTTCCACCACAACCGCCCTGGCACTTGCCAGTGCCGCCGCATTTGGGGCAATATACTTTGCCGTGATTGTTGCAGCAATTACAGGGAATAAATCGGCGCCCCTGACACGTATCACATGTCTTTACGTAGGGTTTACGGTCGAATGTACCGTCCGGTCTCCGGGTTATCCAAACGCCACTGGTTGTACCAACTCCGTAGCAAGTATAACATTGAACGTCTCCTGAACCGTAACAGTTGCCACACGAAATCTTCCCATACTCGCACTTCCCGCAGTTGCCGGCCCCGCCGCACATTTGGCAATTTATCTGCCCATGCCCGTAGCAACTTTCACACCTGACATTGATCCACTTATAGCAGTTCGGGCTACTGAGTTGATCGATGGTTTCCTCGCGCTTGGAGCGAAGGTTTGCAAGCCGTGTCCGATACGTGCTGAGGTTATCAGATTCTGTGCGCATGGATTCATCCGCCTGCTTCAAGCGGGATTCCACTCGCTGTTGCAAGGTCCGCAATCCATCAACACAAATTCTATTGCCCTGGCACGCGATGGCAGCCAGGAAGTTATATGCATTCAAATCGCGGTAGTCGTCGTTACCGCGTTGCAAATCGTTTTTGAGTTGCAGGCTGGCGCGTGATTCAAGGTCGCTGATTTGATTGGTCATGCCAGTCAAAACAAATGCCGCGAGCAGACGGTTGACTATTTCGATCATGTCATGGTCACGCAGGATGAGAGCCCGGCTTGGCGGCAGATATTGGGTGTAGAACTCCTCCAGAAATTTCTTGTCGCGTTCTTTGCCGGCAGTTTCGATGAGTTGCCATTCATCGCTCGGCAATAGCCTGCTCATTCTTAAATTTGCGAGCAGAGCGTAACCATCCCGGAGGCTTTGCGTCGTTAGCGTCTCCTGAACCCGCTTGCCAATAACTGTCTCGCGCTGGGACTGCAACAAATGAGTGGCGTTCTCGTCAAGCCAGCTTGCCGAGATGGTCAGCAACAAGTCCTCCTCTCCCGCCAGAAAGAGCGCATCCCGGTCATCTGCCGCTTTGGCAAGATCGACGATTCGGAAGAAATCAGACGCGTGGAGCCGGGTCATGCGTTTCCGTTTTAGTCCTGTGCTGTCAGCTTGGAGGCTCTGAGCTATCAGTGCGTCTGCCAGCCGCTTTCCGACGCCTGTCTCAGACTGCGCCCTGAGCAGATGATTCATGTCTTCCTGCAACCAGTTGTCCCACATTGAAAGCAGCAAGTCCTTGTCGCGCGCGGTTGCGGCTACTGCAATCAACGTGAAAATCTGCGTTTCCGGCACATGGTTGATGCCTCGAACCTTGAGCGATGTCTCCCAGTTATTTTTCAATGTCGGCAGGCACTGGGCGAACAGTTCTTCCACAAGGGCGCGGTCTTTTTCTTGAACTGCGACTTCCATCAGATGGTAAACAGCATCTGGAGCCAATGTCGCCATCTGTTCACGGCGCAATTTTTCGTAATTCTCGTGAAGTCCCAGTGAATTCAGCGCGTCATCCAGCCGTTTCCCGAGGTCTGCTGCCCGTTGCGATTGCAACAGATGGGCAGCGTCCTTTGCCAGCCATGTTTTTGAGAGCAGGAGCAGCAGGTTTTTATCTTGATCCACTTTGGCCAGATCAATCATGCGAGAGAATTCGTTGGTTTCCAAGGCCGCCGCACGTTTCTCTCTCAGTTGCGCGTAGTTTGTTCCGAGATTTTGCGTGGCGAGCGCTTCATCGAGACGTTTCCCAAAGTTAGTCGTATTTTCCGACCGCAGCAAATGACGGGAATTTTCCTGAAGCCACAACTCTGCCATGCTCACCAGCAAGTCCTTGTCATCCGTTCTTTCCGCAACATCAACCATTGCGACGATTTTCACCAGAGGAGCGTTGCTGATGCCTTTGGGTATGACGGTTTCCTCCCAGCACGCTTTCAGATGCCCCCTCGCATCGGCGAGGCGTCCCTCTGCAGCCAAGTGTTGCGCCTTATGCAATTCGCTACATCCCGCAAATCCCAAAAGCAGGCAACTCAAACCAAAAACAAGCAAATGGTCGATTTTTTTCATGCGGTACAAACTACTCCAGAGACTCTGTCAATCAACCACTGATTTTGGGCACGCACCATAGGGGAATCGCTCATTGGCAGTATTTTTATAAAAGTTCAGCTCATAGACTGTTGCAGCAAATGCAGGTAAAGGCCGCCTTTTTCCATCAATTCATGGTGCGTGCCTGTCTCAATGATTTGCCCTTGATCCATAACAAGGATCAGGTCGGCGCTTCGGATCGTGGAAAGCCGGTGGGCAATGACGATCATCACCCTATCCTCAGCCATGCTCTTCATATTTTGCTGAATGGCCCGTTCAGACTCATTATCCAAGGCGGCGGTGGCTTCGTCGAAAATCAAAAGACGTGGATTGGAAATCAGGGCACGGGCGATTGCGATGCGCTGGCGTTCGCCACCGGACAGGTTGCGTCCGTTTTCAATGAGCGGCTCGTTGTATCCGTGTGATTTTTCTTCAATAAACCGGTGCGCGGCAGCCATTCTTGCCGCCGCTTTGGCTTGCTCAAGGTCTGGACTGGACAGCGGCAAACAGATATTTTCACCAATGGTTCGTGAGAGCAACTGACTCTCTTGCAGAACCACTCCCATGTGTTGACGGTAAGAGACAAGGTTCAGATCGGAGATGTTGGTTCCGTTGACCAGTATTCGCCCCGACTGCGGAGTGTAGAAGCGGAGCAACAGGTTGACGAGGGTGGTCTTGCCGCAACCGCTACGTCCGACAATGGCCACCAGTTGGCCGGCAGTTGCTTTCCAAGTGATATTCTGCACCGCAGGTCTTCCCGAGGTTGAATAGCCGAAGGTGACTCCTTCGAAACTCAAATCCCATTTGCCCTCGGGCAATGGCAATGGCTTGGATGCCTGCTGTTCCTCCTCGGTTTTCTGAGCTATCAGTTGATCCATGGCCAAAACCCCGCCGGCAAACTCCTGCATTTCTGGATAGGTGCGTACGATGGAATCCAAAGGCTGAAAAATCAGCATGAGCCGAGTGAGGAATTCCATGAATTTACCGGCAGACATCTGGCCTGAATGTCCATCGCCAGTCAAACTAATCGCCGCATAAAAGAGGCAGGCCATGCTGGCGCCAGACGCAATATCGCCTAGAGTGCGCGAACTGACCCTGGCTAAATTCATTCCTGCTTGCGCTTCCAAGGTCTCCTCGTAGCGTTCCTTCCATTGCTGCCAGACCGACTGCTCCGCCCCCATGGATTTGATCGTTGCAACCGCTTCAACGGACTCGGCAAGCATTTGCTTTTCCTCCTGAATATTCTTCCTGAACTTTTCTTCGCTGCGGCGCATTCGGGGGCCATTGAGCAACGATAAAAATACCACAAGCGGAATCACAATCAGAGTGGCCATTGCGGCCATCCGAGCATCCAAGAGAAACAACCATATCAAGCCGATGCTTAAAGTAAGAGAATCGACCAAAAGAGAGACGACACGGTCGCCTAATGCACTTTGAACAGATTCAGCCCGGCCAAGCATCTGCATTACCCCGCCAATAGAACTTCGCCGCAGGAAGTCGAGCGGCAAAGAATATACCCGCCGCACAAGCCCTCCAATGAACTTCTGGCTCGCGCCGGTGCGCAGACGGTTCAAAGCCATTTCACGCAGATAAGTAAAGAGCGCTTTTGTAGCAACCAGTATCAAAAATCCTCCCAATACAAGCCATCCCCATTGATTGCCGGTTTTGCCTGACACGATATCCATGATCAAACCGTTGAACTTAGGACTGATCAACAAAGCCACTGCCAACGCCAGCGATAAGAAAAATGCTTTGCCGAGCTGCCCTTTATACGACGCTAAGGTGGGACCCATTCGCGAGACCAGGATTTGCAGAGCAACCCAAAACCCAGGATTCCTCGCTGTGCCATACGATGTTTCACCGATCGGAGGTGTATCATCAGAAGGTTTTATCTCCGATGCCTGGCTGGGCGTATTTGGCGGATGGGCTATTGGTGTCACCTGGCCACGATATTTCGCCACGACCTCCATGATGTGGGCTTTCAGCTCCGGTGAATTGGCGAATGCCGATTTAAGGCCATCGCCATCGAAAACAGCCAGCACCACCTGAGATTCGGCTGCGACAGTCGCGGTTCTGACACCGCCGCCGAGCACTTCCAATTCGCCGAAGAACTCGCCGGAAGACAAGGTTCGCAGCCGTGACGATTCAACAGCCTTTGCGCTATCAAAAACTCCGAGCCGCCCGGCCGCAATAATATAGAACTGACCACCCTTGTCACCCTTGCGAACAACCACCTGCCCAGCCTCATAAGTCACCATCTCGCACGCTGCAAACCATCGCCTGATTTCATCGCTGCTCAAGTTGCCGAGAACGCTGAACTGTCGCACCGCTCGCTGGAGATCACGCGAGGCGGCGAATTCACGCACCTTCATCCACCTCTTTTGGGACTCCCCCAGCACTTTTTGCAAACCTGCCACGGGAATCTCCAAAAGAACGGTGCCCGGCCCGGCAAAAGCATCCGATTTTCTTATGGATGATTCCGCGAGCGCCTCATCACCGAACAACTCGTCCGGCAGGCTGACGGATAACAGAAACTCATCGCCTTTACCGTTGCGTCCCACAAGCTCCACACTGCCGGAGAAAACCACATAAACCGCCCCACCCAATTCACCAATCCGATAAACAGCCTTGCCAACTGGTATGCGCCGAATAATCGCCAAACTCGCGATTTGCTCCAGTTCATTGTCTTGGCACAACGTCCGAAATAATTCAACTCGGCAAAGTGCGCTTAGAATGTCGTTCTCTGCAGTATTCATAATACTTGGTTTTTCGGTTCGATTAAGATAGCATCTTATGAAGTTCTTTTTCTTTCGCAAACCACGCGAAACCCACCCTTGTATATTATATTCGCGTTGCCTCACGGGAAAATGTTACCCGGTAACATTAAAATAGCAGGGTTCGTTGCCTCATATTAAATGTTACCCAACCGTTGTGTTGTTTACTATCAAATCATTCTTCTGTTGTATAGTTAATTTTTCGCTTTTTCTGCTCTCTGTCAAAAGTGCTGTTTTGTCGCTTCTTC
>CAIUEN010000313.1 GCA_903898185.1 uncultured Verrucomicrobiales bacterium | reverse complement strand
CGTAGATTCAGAAAATCCGAAACGAGCGACTCAATTATAATAGAAAGATGCGTCAGCATCCGTTTCTAATGACACGTATTGGTTGTTTGTCAATACCTGTTCTTCCTACAGTCAAAGAAAAAGATGTGGGTAATGCGCAGCCATTCGAGCGAGCCCGTTTCCATCCCCTCTAGTGTTTCCTCATCGCAATCCCCTTTCAAAAGGCGGTCACAACCGGCAGCCCATTCAGCGTAGGTATTGGGCGGATTCATTATTTCAGAGGCCGCGGCACATTTGTCGCATTTGGCAGCGGTAGCGAAGCGGCAGTCGCCGGGGGCGGGGAAGCCATTGCACCGGAAGCAGCGGACTTCCGACGAACAAGCATGGCTGGCGGCATCAAATCCCAACCGGGAAACTCCTTCGCCAGCGGCGACACATTTTGAGGAACCTCAGCTTTTGCAGGCGAACCAGTATTTAGGATTGGTTGTGGAGACATAAATATTCCAGGTTATTTGTTGAGAACAGATCGGCCAGAATCAAAGCCAGTCAGCATATGTTGTTCGGCGGTGATTGAACCAAAATACGTTCGCAATTCATCAGCCCGGGCGTCGCCGACGGCGTAGTCTTTTCGCCAATCTACGACTTCAGCCATGACGGCTTTCAGAATTTTTGGGCTGGTCTCGCGCAACCCGTTATAATGTGTTTGCACTTGAACTTTGATTTGGTCGAGTTTCCATTTTTCGTAGAAATACCAACCAATTCCAGCAAGGCCGACAATGATAAGAAACGGACTCTTATTCCACAAACCGTATGCCGTAACGAGTCCCCCAAGCACCAGCGCCCCCAACTGATCGGGTTCAAGGCAATGGTGGCGATGCGCTTCGCTTCTTCGGCTAACCAATGAGATTTAGTTGATTCCAAAAGTTCCATTTCATTTTCTCCCGCCTGGGTTTTGCCATCCCAAGACTCGATTTTGATCGAAATTTCGCGAGAAACTCCGGCGCGGTTTTTTGCAGTCAAATCGTCGTGTGCCGCGACAATCCAATCTCGCGACATGGCAACGGCGAAACGTTGACTTGCTTTGGTCGCGCCCGCAATTTCCGGGTGCATAGCCGCATTGGTGATTAACTGCGTGAAACTTTGCTTTGCCTCAAATGCTTGTTTGACCGCATCACAACGGCGCTGGGCATCAACCAAGAGACATTTTTCATCAATGACAAACTGAAGTAACTTCATTTCCTCCCGCAAAGGCAACTCTTCTTTATCAAAATCATTTACAAGTTTGTCCAACATCTCGTCAACAGCATCAGCGAGACTGGCGGATGAAGTAATTTCCCCAGCAAATATAGTTTCAAAATATCCGTGAAGAACCTTGTGAATTCTTGATCTACGCAGGGAGGTATCCAATTGATCCCAAATTGGGCAATATTTTCGCAAATACGGATATTCCTCGGTACGGAGTGAAGGTTCTTTTGATGCCAAAGCCTGTGACCAGCGGTCACGCTGCCGTTCGGTGAATCCGGCGCGCTCAGACAGCTCTTTCAGCCACACCTCAAACTGCTTGGCACATAAACTGCGCCCTTCTGCTCCAAAAACGCCACTCGCCACCGCGTTTATCAAAATCACTAATTCGCGATCTAAATCTTCCGGGTTTTGCAGACTGAAAAAGCGCTGCAACCATGCAGCACTTGCCTGCCTGCGATTCCCCCGTCTCGAAATCAGGGCAAAGTATAATGATGCCTTATTATCATCCCGCTTTACAGTTTCAACCATCGCCTTTTCTGCAAGTGGACGATCATTAGATATCCATGCGGAGAGCGCGATAAGGCCGGGACAAAGCCAATAGCGAACGTTCGTCAGCACTTTCTCCTCACTAAGGCGCTTTATTGTTTCATGTCGAACAAAACCAATATCTGTGGCTTGAAGAATACCAACGGTGAGTCTGCGAACCTCGGAATACTGGCCGAACTTTTCATCAAGAATCTGCCGAACCTCGATAATGCGTGTTCGGGCGGCCTGAACATCTACATCTATCTTGTTGGCTAAAACAAATGCGTCAAATTTCTCCACCAAGACGTCCAATGTTTTCTGCGTCGAGAAAACCTCTTCAGCCATTTCTTCGACTTTACTGCCTACCCGGTCGACAGTTTTGGTCAGCGAACCCATATTATTATCAAGGGTTGAAAGACTGCTGTCAATAGTGGATAGCCTGCTTTCAATTTCGCGGAGGTCGGCTCCACTGATTATTTGTTCTTCAGACATAATTTACTGGTTGATAAATGCAGTTTCACCATTCGAACGCACCGCCACCAAGGAATCTATATAAACTTCGACAAACAAGTACTGCGAATGCAAAGCCAAACTGCGGGCTCGTTCCAACAACGGCGGAAGCGACTTGTTACGTCGGTAATGTTGAACAATCCCCCCTGTCTGATCCAAAGTATGAACTTCGTAGTCCTCACCCAAACAGCAACGAGAGACGATGCCGATGGGCAGTTTATCAATGGTGACTTCCGGTAGCTCCTGCTGAATCGCTGCGATCAAAGCTTCAACCGCTCTGGGGTCCTGGCAATGGCACCCCGCGTCCAGCTGCGTCATTACCCGAATGTAATTCGCAGAGCGTTTCTGGCGAAGGCGTGACTCCAGCTCGGCTTTCGACAGTTTGTTCGAACTGGCTTGGGGTGTTCCCCTGATATCAAGTGGCCTCGAAGTTGTAAGTGGGTTAATAATTATTGAGCGCCCGATATTGCCCTCCTACCAGTTTTAGCGCCTAAGTAAGATGTTTTATCACTACAAACCAAACTGGATCGTGAAATAGCAAAAAAACATTGGATATCGAATGCGGCCAATCCACGGTCAAAAGTGACCATGTAGTGCCCAGCGAGTCGGCGCAGCTCGCTTTTTTTCCATACCAAGCCGACGAGCAAATCGATTCCGAGAAGAACGACCGTGCCAATCAGTGCGTTGTTTTTCATACCTGAATGCCACTTAATTTCTCACGTTTTTAAGCCACGAGACCTTCGTGGTTCTCATCCAAACAAGAGAAGCTTGACTTGAAGGTGCCAGTCGTAATTGTATAAAACAAGCACAAATGTGTTGTTTTTTGGACGCGGTTTCGTAATCACCACGGCAAGCTCAATCCCACCGAAATAAGTGATATTGGATAGCACAAAGCTGCATGGATTGCCCGAATGGTTCGAGACCCAAAGCCGGATCACACAACACATTCGGCGCACGAGCCCCCGCGAAGTTCGGCAAAGGCGAACAGGGAGAAAGCCGGTGATGCAACGTCGAAAGTGCCCCCCGCAACAAGAGATTTGCGCAGTTCATCGACGACACGATCATTGCCGCTGTTCCTGATCAGTTTCATACCGGATCCGGCTACCGACAAACGGTGCAGGTTTGGACCCCCACGATGGACACAAAACATGCCCTTAAAACCGCTCTAACGGTAACATTCACAGGATTATGGGACAAAACCCTGGAAAGGGGCAGAAAAAAAGAACGGTTTTTAGCAGTGAACCGCTCTTGGAAGAATGAAACTTAATGGCCGCTATATGTTGCGGTGGCAACCTGTTCGGCCATGCTAATTGTAGCATTTTCACGGCACGACCAGCAACTGGGGAAAGTCCTTGAAGCGTCTCTACACCAGGCAATCAGACGAGGAATTAGGGAGTTGGAACTTTAGAAAGCACCAGGAATCGGCGCAAATGGTCAAAATGAGGGTGCTTTTGAATCTTTCAACTCCCATAGGTTCCACCCAATTAAGTTCAATCTGTTTTGTCATGCATATTTGCAACGCCTCCATGATCGCCCCAGGCGTTGTCGGGCAAACCTTATGAGTGGGCTCTTTGGAATGTCATTGCCCGAGTTACGAGGAATCCGAAGACACCAAGCTGAGGTCAGATTCGTCCACCGTCTGAGGCATTAGGCATCTTTCCGGTTGCAACACTGGGTGTTGCATTGTCCTGCTGTTTTCCCCGCCGCGCCACCGGCGCAACACCGGCTCCGCCGTCCTATCGCTTGCGATAGGGGTTAAGCGTTCTCCATTTTTTCTGTTTTTTGGGCGTGGGTGCTTTTCTGACGTTGATTTGACGTTGGTTTGACCGATGACCTGACGTTGAACTGATTGATGACTTGATGCTGACTTGACCGATGACTTGCAGTTGACCTGATTGTTGGTGTGACGCATTGCTGACATGGAAGCTGACTTGTTTATGATGCAGAATCTGGCGTTCTGTTGATTGATCGAATGACGGTTTCGTGATTTTGGAAGACTCATTGGTGACGAGGAATCTGATTTATTCGTGACGTATGGCTGACGGGGATTGACGGTTTGTTTGGCGTTTTTATGAGGCGGGAGTTGATGTCGTGTTGGCTCATGGTTGATTTAGTAGATGACTTTTTGCTGATTCTTGCGCTGACGCCTTGGT
>CAIUEN010000312.1 GCA_903898185.1 uncultured Verrucomicrobiales bacterium | reverse complement strand
GCGCGTGAAAGCATCCATCGCCAAGGAGCGACTTGCTCTCAGTAAGCAACGCCTAAAGAAGGCACACCAAACTCAGGGCGGTTGATGGTTCCAAAAAGTGGGAATTCTCAGAGGCTGGAAACGGGCCAGTTTTCTACGGGCCAGTTTTCTACGGGCCAGTTTTCTACGGGCTAGTTTGCGCCATTGTCTTTCGCCTCCCATTCAAGGCGGCGTTGTTTTGCGCGCTCAGCCGAGCTATCACGGCATGCCTTGGCGATTTCTTTTGCATGCGGAATAACGTGGCCAAGAAGGTTCGTGTAGTGGTTGTTCTGCTCTAGATCGTCGCGACGCGCGTTGGGAACGAGTTTCGGGTTTATGACATGGCACTCACCGACAGTCCAACAATTGAAACGGATTTCCGGAAATGCGGAATCAAGGAGGCGATGACCACCGATCTGAATATTCCCCACCCTCAGCCGGAGGCCATTGATGCCGTGCCTGTCGGGGATCGCGCCTAGATAGTCGCTGTGGAGAATCCAGCCGACGGCATCGGGTCCGGATGCGAGGCCCGGAATTTCAAAGAACTCAAGCTTTGTAAACTTGCCAAGCACCTATGGCCGTGCCTCATAAGTGTTGTCGTATGGCCGAAAGATTGGCTTTCCGTTTAGGGTCAGCGTATAATTCTTGGCGATATTGTGACCGGCCAGAAAATTGTGGATATCCTTAGCAAACAAAAAAGATGGGTAGAACGGTACTGGGGCGACTTGAGCCATGTAGCTTTCAAGGGCGATCGTGTTAAGAAGCATGTCGTTTTTGTAGCGCATGACGTTACGCATTTCGACTTCAAAGAAGTGCCTAGGAAACCCATCGGCAGGGAACCTCTCGATCTCGACTATCTCCTGAATGATCTGGTACAGACTAAGGTCAGCAGGGTCCCGAAGAAGCTCTTTCAGTCGCTTGCAGTCCCAATGCATACAAGAAACCTGCGTGTCATCAACGCTTTTTGTACGCATGATAAGCGTTTGGCAATAACCGAGGCCGGCAAATCGCCCGACACCGCGAAAACCCCTAGCCTTAGTCCCGCGTTTCCGGCTTCCACCGATGGATGTTAAGGTGCGGGCAAAGGCTGATCGGGGCACCCCCGCGCCGTTGTCTCGGATAATCGCGGTTCTGGCTAAGGGATCGACCATGATTTCTATAACAGGCTGTGAGCCGTTGCGGTACAGTCTGAGTTCCATGGCTTCGTCCAGAGCATCTGCCGAATTCTGAATATACTCTCGAAAGATCGAGAGTGGATCAACATACATTGCGCTGCTCAATAGCTCCAAGATGTCTTTTCCGACAACCCCGGGGGCGGAAATTTTCGTTCGCGATTCGGTTAGTAGATAGGGTGCCATGTTTACTTTTTTTCTATTACGGCGTCGAGTTCAAGTCCTGCATCCTCTACGCGCTGGTCCTCGGGGACTGGAATGATTACGGTCGGCAGGGTGGCGCGGAGCTCCTTCTGTCGATTCCAGATAACGGCTTCTGTTTTATGCTCTAGCCTGAATTTCCACGGGAAAGAGTTCGACTAAGTCTTGAGCTGTTTTTGAGGGCCATTATAGGTTGTTAAGGGTCCATGCAAAAACTAATTCCGATTATTGCGTGGGCAGAGAGTATAGTTCCAATCTGGAAGCACGGCGTGTTTGTGAAGGTTCAGTTGGGCCATCTCTTTGTCTGTGATTTTGATGCCGATGTCATATCGTTTGG
>CAIUEN010000311.1 GCA_903898185.1 uncultured Verrucomicrobiales bacterium | reverse complement strand
TATCAAACCAGTCCTGTCAAGCGCATCTATATCCCCAAGGCAAACGGCAAAGAGCGGCCGCTGGGCATACCGACCATGAAAGATCGGGTATGTCAGATGGCAGCATTGATCATATTGGAACCGATATTCGATGCGGATTTCGTGGATTGCTCCCACGGATTTGGGCCCGGACACTCGGCGCGCCAAGCACTGGAGCAAATCGAGCAGGGGGTAAAAGATGGGATCAACGCGATCTATGATGCGGATCTCAAGGGATATTTTGATAGTATTCCGCACGACAAGCTGATGGCTTGCGTGAAAATGAGGGTTGCTGATCGAAGCGTGCTGCGGCTCATTAAAATGTGGCTGGAAGCCCCAGTGATTGAAGTAAAAGAGGGGAAGAAACACCCCCCCCCCAACGCGAACCCAAAAGGAACGCCCCAGGTAGGAGTCATCTCCCCCCTTCTGGCCAACATCTACCTGCACTGGTTTGACAAACTGTTCCATCGCCACGATGGGCCGGCACAGTGGGCTAAAGCACGACTTGTGCGCTACGCGGACGACTTCGTCGTCCTGGCCCGCACAAGAAAGCCGTGTAATGGAAATCTGTACGCACGGTTTGACGAGGGGAGCGGAGGAAAACTCCGCTCCTACTCTACCGTATTCTGCGGTTCATTTGCAGTTTTTTGATTTTAAATTTCAAATTGGGGCTATGCACTTGAGTCCCCTTGGCCAAAATGTTGCGCGACCAGTTGGATGGCAGCGCATGTAAGCCACAAGATGTATCGGTCAGGGGAATGATATGCATAGCCCTATTTTAAATTTGAGATTTGAGATTTGAGATTTAACCAAAACTCACATTTCAAGCGTTAACATTCGGGTTTTATTGAAAAAGACAATTATCAGCATGAACTAATTTTCCTCAATTCAACACCCTATGTCTGCCCCACATAATGAGAATTGCCGTTTCCCGATGGGAGTTTCTTGCTATTTCCAGCCGAATCAGTAGCGTAGAGCCAAGGTGTTGAATTGATCGGATTTTTGCTCTGGAAAGGTCATGCATTGTTCATGTCGTATCAAATCAAATAAGGATTACGTGAATACCGTTGCGACACCACCGCGTCCGCGTTTGCCAGAATGGCTGCGCACCAAGCTGCCGACGACCGAAAGCTACGTCGAAACCCGCGAACTGCTGAGCAAGCTAAAGCTCCATACCGTCTGCGAGAGCGCCAAATGCCCCAACCAGTGGGAATGCTGGGCCAAAGGCACGGCAACGTTCATGATCGCCGGTGATCATTGCACTCGGGCCTGCGCCTTTTGCGCCGTCAGCACCTCCAAGCCGCTGCCGCTCGACGACGCCGAGCCCGAACGGGTTGCTCAAGCCGTTCGCGCCATGCGGCTTAAACACATCGTCATCACTGGCGTGTCGCGTGACGATCTGCCCGATGGCGGCGCCGGCCATTTCAGCCAGACCATCGAAATTGTTCGCCGTTACAATCCGCTCACGGTGATCGAGGTATTGGTTTCCGATTTCCAAGACCATGACGCCGATATTGAGATGGTGCTCGCCGCCAAACCCCAGATTTACAATCACAATCTCGAAACTGTCCGGAGGTTGACGCCCACAGTCCGGCATCGCGCCACCTATGATCGATCTCTGAGCGTGCTGCGCAAGGTCAAAGCCAAGCGCGGAAGCTCCATCTACACCAAGTCCGGCCTGATGCTCGGGTTGGGCGAAACCGAAGCAGAGCTATTCGAAGCCTTGCGAGACCTGCGGGCAGCCCAGTGCGATATTCTCACGCTGGGCCAATACCTTCGTCCGACTCTGCGCCAATTGCCTGTTGTAGAATTCGTCCCGCCTGGAATGTTTGCCAGCTACAAGCAGGTGGCTGAACAAATGGGCTTCATTCATGTGGCCAGCGGCCCAATGGTGCGAAGCTCCTACCATGCGGAAGAAGTCAGTAAATCACCCTTGAGCCTGCCGACGTAAGCATCAAGTTGGAACAACCACCGCCGGTTGCTCAGTCTCCAAGAAACCGGAGAGTTGGCGGATGCGGGTTGGGTGACGCATCTTACGCAGGGCCTTGGCTTCGATCTGGCGAATGCGCTCGCGGGTGACCTTGAATTGCTTGCCGACTTCTTCCAACGTGCGCGAATAGCCGTCGCCCAAGCCGAACCGTAGTTCGAGCACTTTGCGCTCGCGTTCGCTCAAACTTGTAAGCACATCGCCCAGCTTGTCCTTAAGCAGGCTGTAGCTGGTCATCTCCGAAGGATTCTCGGCCGCCTTGTCTTCGATGAAATCGCCGAAACTGGTGTCGTCGCTGTCACCCACCGGCGATTGCAGAGAGATCGGCTGCTGGGCCATCTTGAGGACAGCGCGGACACGTTCGACCGGAATCTGCATTTCGTCGGCAATTTCCTCGGGCGAAGGTTCGCGTCCAAAATCCTGGATCAACTGTTTCTGCACGCGCATGAGCTTGTTGATCGTCTCGATCATGTGGACCGGAATGCGGATGGTGCGGGCTTGGTCGGCGATGGAACGGGTGATCGCCTGACGAATCCACCATGTGGCATAGGTTGAAAATTTATAGCCGCGTCGGTACTCGAATTTTTCGACCGCCTTCATCAGGCCCATGTTGCCCTCCTGGATGAGGTCCAGGAATGAAAGGCCGCGATTGGTGTATTTTTTGGCAATCGAAATTACCAAGCGCAGGTTAGCTTCCACCATTTCAGTCTTGGCCAGAATGGCTTTGCGGTTGAAGATTTGGAGCTGCTGATAAGCCTTGATGTAGTCTTGGCAAGGCATGCGCACAAACTCTTCCAAGGCTTTGATCTTACATTGCTCAGAGTGGATGGCCTGCTGCTGGGTGGGCGTTTTGTGCTGGGCACCCAACTCGGCGATCATCCGCTGGCTCAATTGGATTTTGTCGTGGATGTTCTCGGCCACCAAGGCCATCTCCTCGATGACTTTCTGCTTGTAGAAAAACTTCCCGAATGTGCGCTGAAGCTTTTCGTCGGCTTTTTGAAAATCTTTGGTCTGTTTGCCAGGCTGATCCTTGATGGCGGGATCGCTCTGCCATTTGGCGTATGCATCGTCCACGGCCAGGTCAATGACGCGGACGGTCTTGACCAGCTTGCGCAATTCTTTGATGTGATTTTCCCGGCCATCGATCTTTTTATCCACGATCACCCGGTCAAAACGTTCCTTGGGCGGCTCGGAAATGAGCTTTTCGGCCAAGGCGATGTGCTCCTTGCCGGAAAACCCGAAGCTGTAGATGGTCATTTTGACCTCTGTTTCGGCTTCCTCGATGCGCTTGGAAATCTCAACCTCCTGCTCGCGGGTCAGCAACGGCACCTGGCCCATCTGCTTGAGATACATTCGAACCGGGTCATCCAGAATATCCAACCGAACCTTGTCTTCGTCTTCCTCGGGTTCGGGCTGCTTGACGCGATCTACTTCGGCCTGATCAACAATTTCAACTTCCAGATTGCGCAACTTGCTATAGAGATCGTCCAACTCATCGGGAGTAACAACGCTGTCGGGCAAAGCGTCGTTAATATCGTTATAGGTCAAATAACCCTGTTCCTGTGCCAGACGCAGCAATTCTTTGACTTTTTCGGTCAGGTCAATGCCAGACTTACTCTTGACGGCGCCAATCGTAGGAATGGCGGAATCGGCCAAGCTTTCCGGTTCGAGCTTGGGCTCTTGCGCGCTAGGGGTGGCGTCCGCGCCAAATGCAGCCTCAGTGGCTGAGTTCAAGCGGGACGTCTTAGTGTTCTGACCGGTGATTTTAGATTCGCTGGTTTTACTTTTTGCCGTAACAGTCGGTTCGGGTTTGTTTGCCTTGGGTTTGACCATAGTTTTAATTCGAGCACTGCTCTATCTATCAAAAATAGCTAGGCACTATGCAAAGACCCAAGGCTTACGTCAAGCGTGTCCAAACAACTTTAATTCACTAAATATCAAATGGTTTCATATTCTTGGCACATGATATGCGTTTGGCTTCATTCTTGCAATTGCTTCCGAACAAGATCATAAACTGTTCATGGAAATGTTCACATTGTCTGAATTGCGCTGAGCATTGAAGCACGTTACCTCCACATGTCCTGCGCCGGAATGAATTCTCCGAATTTGGGCTTGAACAATGTTAATGGAACAGTAGGGATAAGTTGGTTTTTCTGAAAAACAAGCAATGCCGGACTGCAACGACACCTTCGATCCCGGCATCTGAACGCACAATGAGATTTCCGTATTTCACTTTACCGGCCCGGATGTTTGCTCCCAAGCCCACGTCGCGCGAGCGAGCCTTGGCCCAATGGCGTGGATGGCAGTGGATCGCCGCAGAAAGAGTGCGCAATCGCCCCGCCCATGCGATGTCCGACGTGATGCCGCGAGTGCTCTCGGGCCTGCGCATCGAGCGGCGTCAGTCCGAATCTGAAATCCTCAAGGTCTGGAGCCATCTCATAGACCCGACGATCACCGCCCATGCCCGCCCGACGGGGGTTCACAAAGGCACTTTGTTTGTCTGCGTTGACAGCAGTGTCTGGCTGGACGAAATCGTCCGCTACCGCCGCCGAGAAATCCTCGAGCGTCTCCAAAACAGCTTTGGCCGAGAACTCATTGCGAGAATATCGTTCCGGGTGGGGTAGCATAGGCATCCTTGCCTGTGCCCTCTCTTTCCGGCAAGCGTCAGCGAGACGCTAATTTCGGCCTGAACAGTTCAAAAAGGGAACAGCATACCACATAAGCGGTTGCAAAAAAATTGAATAAATAAGTTAAGATGGTGGAGGCGGCGGGAGTTGAACCCGCGTCCCTGATAAATGAACCGGCCGCGACTACATGCTTAGTCAGAAGAGAGTTTTGACCGCCGGATAACGTCCTGACTCGAATCCAGCCGTCTAGTCCGCATGAAATTATTTCGGCCCGACTCGCGCAGACTCCACGCCGGACCTACTCCTGCTGTAGCGTCCATCCCCCGTAGCAGGTGTCCAAGGGAGGACGTCGCGGCAATTTAGGCCGCGAGGGCTAATTCTTCGTTAGCAGTTATCTTTTGGTTCGATTTTTTACGAGGCCAACGAACCGTCCTCGGCATGCCGCCTCCAGCCCATTTCCCAAGTCGAAACCAGTACGCCCCCATCCAAAGTGGCAGCGTCAATATCTCTCATTGCGGGCCAATGGTCAAGGCAACATCGATTTTGATTACGAGTTTAAACACGTCGGAGTGGATGCCGTCGCTGCGCTTGGGGGCGTGGGCGTCGGATGGGAAGAAGATTGCAAAGGTCCCCGGGGTCATGCGCATGGAGCATTGGGAAGGGACAGGGGCGTAAAACTGGAGGTCTTTATCTGCGTTGAACGGGCCGTCTGGATTAAGCGTCGAGGTCAGTTGCCAGTCGATGATTTCTCCGCCCGTAATACAGTATTGGATATCCACGTAGTGGCAATGGCTTTCAAAACGGCATTGATCGGGCGGCAGTGTGGCATAACCGTGAATGTTGGCATGGATCTCGTCGCCTTGAAGGCGTTGGATTCCTGGCGCGGTGGCAGGGGTGATTGTTTTGAGCCAGTCGAAAGCCGTTTTCCAAGCTGGGCGCGAGAGGAGGAATTGCCAGGAATCGGGGGCGTTGATGTTTCCGAAAATCATTCTGTCACAGTGGAATACGGTGTTAAATTTCTGTAATGTTCAGGTCAGCGGGAGAGATTAGCGTCTCGCTGGCGCTCGCCGAAAATAGGGGCACAGGCAAGGATGCCTATGCCACATGAATGTTACGAAATTTTGTAGTAACTCCGGTACCAGTCGATAAAACGGGCAATTCCGGTTTCGATGGGAGTGTTGGGGCGAAATCCGACATCGCGAACCAGATCGTCCACATCGGCGTAGGTGGCGGGCACATCTCCGGGTTGCATTGGCAGAAAACGCTTCTCCGCTTTTTTCCCCAGAGCATCTTCCAGTGTCTTGATGAGATGTGTCAGTTCGGTTGGATTGTTGTTGCCGATATTGTAGATTTTATAGGGAGCGGAGGTTGCGTTGTCGTGGGGCAGACAGGATTGTCTGCCACACCCTTTTGAGGGAACGTTGCTGGCGACAGCCAGAACGCCGGTGACAATATCATCGATGTAAGTGAAATCGCGCCGCATATTGCCGTGATTGAAGACGTCAATGGGGCGACACTCGAGAATCGCTTTTGTAAATAGAAACATGGCCATGTCGGGCCGTCCCCAGGGGCCATAGACGGTAAAAAACCGCAGGCCGGTGGTGGGCAGTCCGTATAGGTGGCTGTAAGTGTGAGCCATCAGTTCGTTGGCCTTTTTCGTGGCAGCGTAAAGGCTGATGGGATGATCGACATTGTCTTTGACGGAAAAGGGCATTTTGGTATTGGCGCCATAGACTGAACTCGAAGAGGCGTAAACCAAATGCCCAATCTGCGCGTGGCGGCATCCTTCCAGGATGTTGACGAAACCGACGAGATTACTATCCACATAGGCATGGGGATTGGTGATTGAATAGCGCACGCCAGCTTGGGCACCGAGGTGAATGACGCGGTCGGGCCTTTCTGATTCAAACAGAGCTGCCATTCCCAAGCGGTCTGCCAAATCCAGACGAACAAATCGAAAGCCGGGCTGGCTGGTTAATTGGCAAAGCCGGGCTTCTTTGAGGTCTGGATCGTAGTAGTTGTTAAGATTATCAAGCCCAATAACCGAGTCGCCTCCTGCCAAAAGGCGTTGGCTGACGTGAAATCCAATAAACCCGGCGGCTCCGGTGACGAGAATCTTCATTGCGAGTCGAGATAAATAAAAGGCCCGCTTCCAAGGAGGAAAGCGGGCCTGGAAATTTACATCAAAAGAATCACTGACCGATTATCGGCGATCCTGAATGCTGACGGGGTCCACTCCAAGGCTTGGTGCTGGGGATAAGTTCAACCCTTGTATAGCCGCTCATGTCGAGTTCGCGACCGGTCGGACCAGGAGCGTATGTGCCAAAATTATTTCCCTGACTGGCACTGGCTTGCGCAGTATAAGCGCTGG
Source organism: uncultured Verrucomicrobiales bacterium (assembly GCA_903898185.1). Lineage (GTDB taxonomy): Bacteria > Verrucomicrobiota > Verrucomicrobiia > Limisphaerales > Palsa-1400 > CAIUEN01. The sequence goes on along the minus strand of CAIUEN010000311.1, from coordinate 11,819 downwards.
CTATCGAGACGTCCACCGGCATCTTGGAAGGACTACCGGCAGTGGCTGCGATATAGGGACTAACACCAGCGGGCGAGGCTTCGGAAGCGGCAATCAAAATATCGTGCCTGGCGGCGGGAGCAGACTTGGAGGCAGCTACTGCAATCGCGGCATATTGTGAAGGCTGTTCTTTGCTGCAGGCGGTCACAATCGCGGCTGCCTGATCGGGCGCGGCTTTCGTGGCAGCTTCAGCAATCATGCTAGCCAGCTTGGGCTGGAGCTTGGCAGCAGTCGCAGCGGCCAGTGCCGCCATCGAGGGAACCTTTGCGGCAACCGCGCTAACAATCGCAGCGGCAGCGGAGGGATTCATACTAACTGCAGCCTCAATCGCACTGACAGTCACCGCGTTTTTTTCCTGACCATTGGCCGCGGCAATCAAATCGGCGGTTCTGGAAGGTAATTCCAACCCCGAGACTCCTGCAAGAGCGCTCTTAACAGACGCCTGGGCATCAGTCGCAGGGAGAGCTTGGGTGGAAAGCACACCGACAGACAGACCTAACACAGCCAAAAAATTTAGTTTGTTCATACGCGATTTATTAGTATGCAGTTAATTTAACATTTGAATTTTTAGCTGATGAAACCAGGGCGGTCAATGTTTTTTTATTATTTTTTTGAAATATTGCTGTTTATTGGATTTCCGGGTTAAACTGAGGCTTAATGTTCAGCAATTCTCATTTTGAGCAAGGAAGTGGAAAAACGCTGATCTGTCCACGCACGGAGTTTTCGACTCCCGGCGGAGCCAGAGGCACTGCAACAGTCAGTACAACTAATCACTGCACCTCGATAACGAGGTGCTGGCAGGCCAGAGGCCTACCCTACAAATTAGGATTTATTATATGATCCAATTATCGACCTCAGTCTCTGTCTTGAAATCCGTCCGACTTTGGGCTGCTTTGCTGCTGCTCTGGGCAGGCATGGACAGGGGCGTGGCTGCGACATTCGTGGTCACATCTGCTGGCAATGCGGGCGAAGGCTCGCTCAGGCAGGCTATTATTAGTGCGAATACAAACCCAGGGCCAGACCGAATCGAATTTGCCATCACGAGCGTCCCCTTTGTCATTCGTCCCCTTACAACACTTCCGCCATTGACGGAGGCTGTCGTGGTGGATGCAACGCAACCGGGTTATAATGGGGTGCCACTCGTGGAAATTGATGGGGCCAATGTTTCAGGAGATGGATTACAGATATTAGGGGGGAATTCCGTAGTGCGTGGTTTGGCGATAACCCATTGCAAGCGCAACGGCATCCGGATTACTGGTCCGCGTGGAACCAACCTGATCGCAGGCAATTATCTTGGGCTGACCGCTGGCGGCACCGCCGGTGGCAATGCTGACGGCGGGATAACGGTCTATCGCTCTGCGGGGAACACCATCGGCGGCACAAGTTCCAGCGAGCGCAATGTGATTTCAGGAGGCAATGTGGTTGGAGTCTATATGATTGATGCCACGGCACGAGATAACCGGATATTGGGGAATTATATCGGGGGCAGCGCGGATGGCAGCCAGATCGCGGGGAATACGATCTATGGGATCTACCTCCTGGGAGCGGCGGCAAACACGATAGGGGGAATCGAACCCGGGGCCGGCAATGTCATTTCAGGCAATGGCCAGTATGGAGTGGTGATTGGCAATCGCTCAACCACAGGCGGCGCTCCATTTTCCAGTGCCACGAATAATTGGATCGCGGGTAATTTCATAGGCACGGATGCCACTGGAAGCCGGGGTTTGGGAAACGCGAAGTTCGGTGTGCTGATCGAGGGGGCGGCAGACAATGATGTGGGTGGGGAGAGCGCCGCCGCCCGCAATGTGATTTCAGGAAACAAACAATATGGCGTGCGAATCTCGCTGCCAGGCGGATTGAACAACCGGGTTCGAGGCAACTTCGTCGGGCTGGCCGCCAATGGAACCTCAGTTTTGTCCAATGGCCTGAGCGGAATTGTCGTCGATGGACCGGGAAATATCATCGGCGGCGCCAACGCTGGATCTGGCAACGTGATCTCGGGCAACAGAGAATACGGCATTTACCTTGCCTTGGGCTCTGACAATTGCGTCGTCGAAGGAAATTACATTGGGACTGATAGCACGGGCAGCAAGGCTGCGGGGAACGCAATAGCCGGGTTGAGGATGGAATCCGCAGTCAACCGAATCGGTGGAACGGGGGCTGGGGATGGAAACCTGATCTCTGGCAATTATAACAGTGGCCTATTTTTATACGGGCTGGCGGCCAGCAACAATGTGATCCAGGGCAACCGTATAGGACTGAATATCGCCGGAGCGGTTCTGAGCAACGCTTGGTATGGCATTAGCATTTCGAACGCGCCCGGAACAATCATCGGTTCAGGCGGAACTGATGGCCGCAACATCATCTCTGGAAATGGCTACGGTGGCATTTTTGTCTCGGGAACGAATGCGGTTGGAGCGCGCATTCAGGGGAATTTCATTGTAACAGACCCGACAGGCACTTTAAGCCGGGGAAATGGGGATTGCGGCATCTACGTGTTATTCAGTCCATCCAACACCATCGGCGGGGTTGCCGCAGGCAATCTCATATCTGGCAACGCTTCAGATGGAATTCGAATTGAAGAAAAGCAGTCACGCGCCAACGTCATTCAAGGAAACTACGTGGGCACCGACGTAACCGGCTCGAACGGACTTGGAAACTCGACGTTCGGCATTATCATATCCAACGCGCCGCAAACTACGATTGGTGGAAGCATCTCTGGAGCGGGTAATCTCATTTCGGACAACGGTCGTTTGCTGGGCGATGGCATCCAAGTTACGGGACCCGGCGCGATTGGCAACGTCATTCAAGGCAACTGGGTTGGAATCAGCGCCGACGGAGTTTCGGCGCTTGGCAACAGTGCTCATGGGATTGAATTCGTTAATACCGCGAACGGAAATTTGGTTGGCGGGAACGTTCCGGCAGCCGATAACCATGTCGCTTTCAATGGATTAAGCAAAGGCGGATATGATGGAATCAGGGTTCAGGTCGGCTGCGCTTCAAATTTCATCAGCCGTAACAGCATTTTCTCGAATAACGTGTATGGAACAAACACGAGCTTGGGAATCGATTTCGGCGATAATGGCGTTACGACCAACAATGTGCCTGTCCTGAATTGGGCGACATCGGGGGCGCAAACCGTGATGAAAGGCTCCATCAAAGCGTCGGCAAAAACTGTCTATCGCTTGCAGTTCTATTCAAGTCCCTCGACTAATGTCGCTGGATATGGCGAAGGCATGCATTATGTCGGCTCGCAATTAGTAACGAACAATAAACCGGGAGTTGGGACGTTTACGGCGACGCTCACGAACATCCTCACTGCCGGGCAGTTCGTAACGGCCACGGCCACCGATCCAAGCGGAACGACGTTCGAGTTCTCGCGCCCCGTTACGGTGACCATTGTGGGTGTGACGGGCGCCATGGTTTTGACTGACACAGCCGTTCCGCCTCGTCTGCCCACAACGCTTGGCCAAGGCACATCAACTTCTTTGACATCGCTTGGCGCAACTTTGGCGATTCAAACAAGAACAATCCTGACCTTGCCGTCAATTCCCGCTCCGCTTGCGGCAAATTTGTCATTCACTGAGTCAGCGGCGGTGACGGGATTTGAATACACCAAGCCGGAGTTGATCGCCTTGCGGACCAATGGCCCGTCAACAAACCGGCTGAACATTGTCTTTTTTCCGGAAGGATATACGACTAACGAATTGAGGCAATTCATCGCGGACGCCCAAAGAGCGGCCGATGGGCTGTTATCCGCTCCGCCATATCTGGAATACCGGGACTACTGCAACGTCTATGCGATTGTTGTGCCGTCCGAACAATCAGGCGCGTCCCATCCCGAATGGCCGCTCAAGCGCAACACTTACTTTAACTCCTCGTATGACTCAACGCTGGACTACATCCTGACCATGCCGCCGAACGAGTTGGATACCAACTACGCCAATGGCCGTGGCAAGATCGACGCGTTGCTCCAGACCTTCATGCCACACTGCGGACTGCCGATTGTGCTGGTCAACGAACTGGTTCCCGGCGGCTCGGGCGGCGGCGTTTGCATTGCCTCTTTGGGTGAGCCGTTTCCGGAGCTGATGATTCATGAATCCGGGCATACCCTGAGCCATTTAGGCGACGAGTACACAGAGTCGCGCGACTACGCCAGCAGCCTCGATAGTGACACCGAGCCCAACACCACGAAGGAAACCCAGCGCGCGTCCATCAAGTGGAATATCTGGATCAATGCCAGCACCCCAGTGCCCACCTCTGAAACCGCGACGCAGTACGCGGGAGCGGTCGGATTGTTTCAAGGCGCGCACTACAATGCCACCGGCTGGTATCGACCCAGGATTAACTGCATCATGCGTCAGATGGATTCAGGCGCTCCGTTTTGCGAAGTCTGTTCGGAGGCGCAGGTGAAAGCCATCTATGGACAAGTCAGGCCGGTTGATTCATTCAGCCCGTCTGGCAACATGGCTTTCGTTCCTACCAACCAAAGCCGCACGTTTACAGTCAGTTTGCAGCAACCGTTAACTCACAGCCTAAGCGTCCAATGGTATCTCAATGGAACTGCGATACCGGGAGCCACCAACGCGGATTATAAGCTGCCTTGGAGCTCAGTCGTCGGTCGTATCGCGGTTTTGAAAGCAACAGTCAGCGATCTTACGTCTCTGGTGCGCAACGACCCAGCCAATGTCTTGGAGCAGTCCGTCACTTGGAACGTCGCGCCCGTCGGATTCCCAGTTGCGCCAGCCATCGTAGCGCAACCTCTAAGCCAAAAAATCGGCGCAGGTTCCAATGCCGTTCTGAGCGTGGTCGTTCGTGGGAGCGAGCCGCTGCTCTATCAATGGCGTCATGCCGGAGCCGATTTGCCAGGGAAAACCAGTTCGACGCTGACGCTGACTAACATTCAGGTTGGCGATGCTGGAACCTACTTGGTTCTGGTCACCAACGATTTTGGGAGAGTATCCAGCGCCACGGCGGTCGTAACAGTGACTCTGCCGGTGCGAGTGCGGATTGTGGGGCCTGGTTCAACAATACCCAACTACGACGGCCAATGGCTCGAATTCGGGAAGAAATATACGGTCACCGCCCAGCCCGCGTTGAAATGTATTTTCAGCAATTGGACTGGCAGTGTTTATACGAACAAACCGAAGCTGACATTCACCCCCAGCCCCAGTCTGGTTTTGACGGCCACTTTTGCCGACCCCGTCCCTCCGACTCTCTCCATCACCGCGCCTGCGGAACGCGCCCGTTTGACCAACGGCATTGTCAATATTGCCGGGCTTGCCGGGGACAATGTTGGAATCCAAGTCGTTCGATTCCGCCTGAACGGGGCTGATTGGACCGAAGCGGCAAGCTCCAATCATTGGACTAATTGGAGTGCATCGGCGCCAGTCCCGGCGGGATCGAACGTTATCGAGGCAATCAGTGTTGACAGCGCCGGCAATCAATCGGTGTCAGCGGTTCGACACTTCACGCGAGTGGTAATGCAACCGTTAAGGCTGCTGACCAACGGCGTCGGCTCGGTAACGCCCAACCAGAGCGGCAAATCTCTCGAACTCGGGCAGTTTTATACGATCACGGCCGTTCCCGGAAAAGGCCAAATCTTCGCTGGATGGAGCGCTGGCGCGAGAACGACGGAGTTGAAATTCCAGATGACCTCAAACTTGGTGTTGCAGGCCAATTTCGTGACCAATCCGTTTGTCGCGCTCAAAGGGGTTTACAACGGATTGTTCCAAGCTGCTGGCAATACGAGCCTGGATTCCTTCGGCTCTATCAAGCTGACGATGACCGATCAGGGGGCATTTACTGGCGCTCTTTTGGGGATCCCAACGAATAGTTTCACAGGCAAGTTCTGGGTTGACGGCATCGCGCAGGTAAACGTCGTTCGTGGCGGAAAGCCGACTGTGTTGAACCTGGCATTGGATATTACCAATCACACCGACCAGATTCGCGGCCAGGTGACCAACGGGACATGGGTGGCTGACCTGCGTTGCGACCGAGCGCAGGCCGGCAGTGTGGCTGCGGCACTCTATACGAATACGATGGCCATGCTGAGCGAGAGCAACGGCCAGTCGTTTGGCGATGGAATCGGGTCTGTGAAAATCAATGCCACTGGCGCTCTCAGCTTCACCGGAACGCTGGCAGACGGAACCGCCGTAAGCCAATCGACCAGCCTTTCGAAGGACGGACTCTGGCCGTTTTATGTGAGTCTTTACGGCGGCAAGGGGTCAATCATGGGATGGATTACAGTCACCAACACTGGGAACGAAAGCCTGTCCGGAGCTGGGCAGTGGATCAAAACGCCCATCCGCAACGCTTACTATCCGGGAGGTTTCACTAATGCAGTGCAGATTACAGGATCGACCTTCCAGCCTGCGAAATCCAAGACACGCATTCTGAATCTCACCAATGCCAATGTCATCATCCGAGGCGCGAATATCCCCATTCCGCAAACCAACTCGATTGTGTTGAGCAGCAATAACATTGTCACTGTAACTGCGGGGACCAACAATTTGAAACTGCCGCTCAGTTCGACAAACGGACTGATCAACGGCACGTTCACTCACCCAGTCACACGGACAACCACCGCCTTGCGCGGCGTTCTCCTCCAGCAATCCGCCACAGCGCGCGGTTTTTTTCTGGGCGTCACAAACAGCGGAACGCTCCGGTTGGAACCGGTCGAGCAGTAGCAGAAACAGGCATCCTTGTCTGTGCTTCCGGTCGTACACCCAGCCTGGGTTTAGTCAAAACAAATACCTTGTAATGTTCGAGCCTTTATTCGATTCTGCCATTAACTGACAGTTAGTTTATGGATGTTTCGATTGCAAAGCATGACCGCAGCCATGACCCAAGCGGAGAAGTCATGAAGGCACGGTTGCGTCTCCTGCGACTGGCAGATAGACAATCGCTGGCCCAATTGCTGCAGGCCATGCTTGACGAGGCCGAGGCGCTTACGGGCAGCAAGGTGAGCTTATATCATTTTGTCAAACCCGACCAGCTTACCATCGTGCCACAGGCATGGTCCACCAATACCACCGGAAGCACATGCAAGACCCAAGGCGACGGGACCCATTACTCCGTGAACCAGGGGGGCGTCTGGACAGATTGCATTCGCGAGCGCAGGCCGGTTATTCACAACGATTACGCATCTCTTCCCAACCGCAAAGGATTGCCGGAGGGCCATACCCAGATCATTCGGGAACTGCTTGTTCCGGTGCTGCGCGGCGATGCGGTTGTAGCCTTGCTCGGCGTGGGTAACAAGCCAACGAACTACGATGAGCGGGATGTCGAAGTGGTGGCTTCCCTGGCCGACTTCGCATGGGATATTGCCGAGAGCAAACGCAATGAAGAGGCTCTGAGGGAAAGTAACGAGAGGTTTCTTAGTCTTACTTCAAATATCCCCGCGTATATTGCTTATGTCAACGCGGATACTTTACGATACGAATTTGTAAATGCCGCGTTTGAAAAATCATTTCAGATTCCACGAGAAAAAATCATTGGCAGTCATCTAAAAGAAATTGTTGGGGAAACGAATTATCAATTCGCTTTGAAAGCTATTCATGAAGTGAGGTTGGGAAAAGCGATTTCTTATGAAAACACCTTTGATCTTGTCCATGGAAAGCGTTGGATTCAGGTAAATCTTACTCCTGTTACCAACGCCAGCGGGCGTGTTGCGTCAATTGCTGTGCTTAGTTACGACATCACCGAGCGCAAGAGGGCCGAGGAGGAGAAGAAAATATTTGATGCCCAAAACAGGCAACTGCAGAAATCAGAAAGCCTGAGCCGCATGGCCGGGGCCATCGCTCACCATTTCAACAACCAGCTTCAGGCGGTGATGATGAGCTTGGAGATGGCCACTCAAGATCTGCAAAACAATGCGGAGCCCGTTGAGAACCTGTCTGGAGCCATGAAGTCAGCTCGCAAGGCGGCTGAAGTGAGCAGCCTGATGCTGACCTATCTGGGGCAAACCACTGCCAAACGTCAACCGATGGATCTTTCCGAAGCTTGTCGGCGGTATGTGCCCATGCTCCGGGCCAGCATACCGCAAAGTGTGGTTTTGGAGACCGATTTCCCATTTTCCAATTCGGCCATCAATGCCAACGAGAACCAAGTCCAACAGGTTCTGACCAACCTGGTTACCAATGCCTGGGAGGCCAGCGGTGACAGACAGGGTGCCATTCGCCTGACTGTCAAGAATGTTTCCTCGGCGGTTATTCCCGTAACATATCGGTTTCCCATTGACGCCAAGCTGCAAGCCACGGATTACGCCTGCCTGGAAGTGGCGGATACGGGCTGTGGGATCGCCCCAGCGGATATGGATAAGCTCTTTGACCCATTTTTCTCCAGTAAATTCACGGGCCGTGGACTGGGCTTGGCTGTGGTTCTTGGCATTGTGCGGGCGCATGGCGGAGCCGTCACGGTGGAGAGTCAGCCCCATTGCGGCAGTGTCTTCCGTGTCTTTTTCCCGATCACGGCAGAAGCTGTCGCCAGGAAGCATGCGCAAGCGGCCGTACCTCTGCAAACGGCAGGGGGCGTCACAGTGCTGGTGGTCGATGACGAGCCGTCTGTGCGCAAAATGGTTGCTTTCGCGCTTAAGCGATCTGGTTTCACGGTGTTTGCGGCGGAGGACGGCGTTCAAGCCGTGGAGGTGTTCCAGCAGCACCGGGATGAAATTGGTTGCGTCCTGTGCGACCTGACCATGCCCCGCATGAACGGATGGGAAACCCTGGCGGCCCTGCGCAAGCTTTCTCCAGGCATTCCGGTGATCCTGGCCAGCGGCTACAGCGAGGATCAAGTGATGGCAAACGACCACCCCGAACGGCCCCAAGCATTCCTGGGCAAGCCTTATGATCTGAATACGTTGCGCGAGGCGATTGCCCGCGTCGTCACAGCGCCTCTCTAAAATATGCCTTTGAAGTTTTTCAATACGCTGTCGCGGTCGGTGCAGGAATTCGTCCCGCTGGATCCTGCGGGCAAAAGCGTCGGACTTTATTGCTGCGGTCCGACCGTGCATGATTTTGCCCATATCGGCAACTTCCGCACATTTGTCTTCGCCGACTTGGCGCGCCGATACATCGAGTTCAAAGGATGGTCTGTCCGGCATGTGATGAATGTCACCGATGTCGAGGATAAGATCATCAAACGAGTGCGCGACAACAAGACGACCCTGGCTGAATATACCGGACGCTTTGAAAAGGCGTTTTTTGAGGATTTTCAGGCGCTTGGATGCCTGTTGCCGCATCAAACGCCGCATGCGACGGCCTTCATTGAGCAGATTGTTGCCTTGATCGAAAAACTGGTGGCGCGCGGAGTCGCCTATGCCGCGCCGGACGGGTCTGTTTACTTCAGCATCGCACAATACCGATCCGCTGGCTGCTGCTACGGCCAGTTGCTGAATCTCAATTTTGAGGAGCTTCGCCCGGGTGAGCGAGTGAGCAATGACGAGTATGCCAAGGAGTCGATTGCGGACTTTGCCCTCTGGAAAGCCCGAGTGCGCGAGGATGGCGATGTCTTTTGGCCCAGCCCTTGGGGCCAAGGCCGACCCGGTTGGCACATCGAGTGCAGCGCCATGAGCACCCAGATACTTGGACCCAGTTTCGACATCCACATGGGCGGCGAGGACTTGATTTTCCCGCATCACGAGGACGAAATCGCCCAGAGCGAAGGCGCAGGGTTGCAGGAATCCGGCCATCGGTTTGTGAAATACTGGCTTCACGGCGCGCATTTGCTGGTCGAAGGCAAAAAGATGAGCAAGTCGCTCGGAAATTTCTTCACATTGCGCGACCTGTTGGCCAAGGGATACAATGGACGCGAAATTCGTTACCTGCTCCTGACCGCTCATTACCGGGAGTCGTTTAATTTTACTCTTGAGGGTCTGCAAGGGGCGCGGACGGCGTTGGCTCGGTTGGATGAATGCCTCGCCCGACTGCGGGAAGTTGCGGGAACTACGGTTGGAGGGGACACTCTAAAGTCGCCGCCCATGATTCACGGAGCCAGAGGCTCCGAGAACCGGCAGACCGGAGGTCTGCCCCACGAAGGCATGACTTCTCAATGCCCCTGTGCGGTTGCCGGGCCGGAGCCGGGTTTGGTCGAGAGATTCGCCGAGTCCATGGACGAGGATTTGAATATTTCGAAGGCTTGGGGCGAGGTTTTTGAATGGGTTCGCGAGACCAACCGGCTCATGGCATCCAATGCAGTGACCCCTCCGCAGGCTGCCGCACGATTGGCAGCTTGGGAGCGGGTCAATTCCGTGCTGGGCATTCAGCCAGCCCGGTTGACCACTTTGGCAACCGGCACAGCGGATGGCACCGCCGCCATTCCCTCTGAAATTGCATCCTTGCTGGATCAACGTCAGGCTGCTCGCAAGGCCAAGGATTTCAAACAAGCGGATGCCATGCGCGACGAACTCAAAAAACTGGGATGGACCATCGAAGATACCCCTAAAGGGGCGCGCCTCAAACGGATTTGAGCCATTATGAGAGGCATTTTCATTACCTTTGAAGGCACCGAAGGCAGCGGCAAATCGACCCAAATATCCATTTTGGCCGAGACTCTCCGGGCTTTGAATCACAGCGTTCGAATATTGCGCGAACCGGGCGGCACGCCCATTGGCGAGGAGATCCGCCACACGCTCAAGCATAGCAACGCCAACCATGCAATGACACCCGAGACCGAACTGCTCCTGCTCAACGCAAGCCGGGCGCAACTGGTGCGTGAGGTCATCGAACCGGCTTTGGCAGCGGGGGAAATCGTTTTGTGCGATCGGTTTTACGATTCCAGCGTCGCTTACCAGTGCTTCGGTCGTGGCTTGGACGCGGGCATGGTTGAAAAAATCATCGACATTGCGGTGGGTTCAACCCGTCCCGATCTGACACTGCTGCTGATGGTGCCGGTCGATGTCAGCGAGACGCGCCGCGTTTCACGCCAGATGGACAGCGCTCCGGCGCGGGATAGAATGGAAGAAGCTGATCGTGATTTTTTTCAAAGGGTTGAAGACGGCTACAAAGCCATTGCTGCCAAAGATCCCGGACGAATTCACGTCATTGACGCCACACAGTCCATAGAAAGCGTGGCGAAGGCGATTTGGGCGCAGACTGCGTCATGGGCGAGTAGAACAGGCATCTTGCCTGTTCCGGGGGCTTGGAATTTAGCGTCTCGCTGACGCTCGCCGAAGGGAAGGGGCACAGGCAAGGATGCCTATGCTACCTGAAAAAACTCAAATCAGTCATTGACCCTAGCGTGGATTCCGCTAGAGTTTTGCGTTCTAATCGAAATTGAGATTTTAACTATGCCGAATACGAAATCAGCAGAACGCCGGGCACGAAACAGCGCCCGCAAACACATCCAGAACACATCCGTGAAGTCGCGATTGCACACGCTGGAGAAAACTTATGAGACGGCCTTGGCCGGAGGAAAGAAAGAGGATGCTGGCGCGGCACTGCGCAATCTCTCCTCTGCCTTGGACAAAGCCGCCAAATCCGGCGTTGTTCATAAGTCCCTTGCCAGCCGCAAGAAATCGCGTCTGACCGTGCGTTTGAACAAGTCCAGTGTGGTGGCCCCCGCCGTAGGGTGTTGAATTGATCAAAATTAGTTCATGCTTTACTTATTCTTTGATATTGATGGAATTTATCTTATACTATCGGCGCAAGAAAGTGAATGAATGCCAAATCCTACAAAAGCCCGAAGAGCAAGTTGATCGCTTTTTTTGAGAAGAGCCGCAACCAGTGGAAAGAGCGTGCTCAGGAATATTACCGCAAGATCCGATCTTTCGAAGTTCGTGT
>CAIUEN010000310.1 GCA_903898185.1 uncultured Verrucomicrobiales bacterium | reverse complement strand
GTGCGCTTGTGCAAAGCGGCCAAGGCGAAATTAGAAGAGCGATTGCAGCGATCACCCACTTTGCCTAAATGGGATGTTCTTATTGAGCCGTGCGCTCTGGTATGATTATTTCTTCCAACTCCCTAAAGCGTCGGCTTGAACTTTGGGCATTGTCCTAGGGTGTTGAATTGAGCAAAAACAGGCTTAAGGAGCTTGTTCCTTGATTGGTATCGTGATTTGAGGAACAAATTCTGAATGAATCGACCAAGGCAAATCCCCATCAATTCAACACCCTAGCATTGTCCCAGAAAACGCAGAGGATTACCGAAAATGGCTTTGTCGATCGACTCGGTGTTATGGCCACGACGTCGCATTTCCAGGGCAGCGTAGGGTACGGCTAACGGGTTGCTCACCCCCCAATCGCAAGCGCTATTCATCCAAATGCGTTCGCTGCCATAGCACTCCAAAATGTCCACTGCTCGGGCGGCGGTGCATTTGGTCTCAGGGTAGAGCGTCATGCCTGCCCAGAAACCACCGTCGAGCACAAGGTTTACGGTGTGTTCCTCGACGTGGTCAATGATGCAGCGCTCTGGACGGATTCGGCGGTCGCTCTTGAGCACATCAAGAATCAGGCGCGTGCCTTTGAGCTTGTCCTCCAAATGTGGCGTGTGGACAAGGATGAGTTGCTCCTGGCGGGCAGCGAGATCCACATGCAGTTCCAGCACCTTGAGTTCATTGCGCGAATTCCTGTTGAGTCCAATCTCGCCAATACCAAGCACGTTCGGCGCGCTTAGGAACTCAGGGATGAGGTCGATGACTTCCGTGGCCAGTTTCACATCCTCGGATTCTTTCGGATTGATGCACAGCCAGCAGAAATGAGGAATCCCAAACTTCGCCGCGCGTTTGGGCTCGAACTCCGTCAACTGGCGGAAGTAATCGAAGAACCCACGAGGCGAACTCCGGTCGAAGCCAGCCCAGAACGCGGGTTCGCAAATCGCGGCGCAACCGGCAGCAGCCATGTCCACGTAATCGTCGGTCACACGGCTGACCATGTGTGCATGAGGTTCGATGTAGCGCATAGATATTGTTTTTTTGTTGACTTGAGGGCGTTGGCCAAAGGCGGCAAGGCATTATATTAGACTCTTCCGGACCACGCACCGCTGGCAACTGTGGCAGGCGCTTTCTCGATTGGCTCAGCGGTTGGGTCGCTGAAACTCAGCAAAACCCGGCGAGCGCACTGCGCGTCGTCGCGCTCAAGTTCGGTTAGCGCCTGCTTCAGGGCTTGGTAACGGCAATCGACGTCTCCTGTGGCGCGGTGTAACCGGTCCAGAAACGCTGCCAGATCAACAACTTTCGCCCGCGCATCGAGAAAATAAACGTCCAGCAATTCCTTTCGATTCATCGGATGAATTCTAATTGAAAAACCGGCTGAGACAACCCTTTTGCCGCAAAATTGCCAAATCCAACACCACATTGCGACCTGCACCAAGCAGACATTGACATTCGGAGCTTCCGTAGCGGGCAACTCGCATACAGATGGCCAAGACGACATTGTGGGCGGGATTGGTCAGCTAATGCAGACGCACAGACGGTCTCCTTTCCACAGGGTTGAGACCTCAGATCGACGGTAACGCTGAATATCTGTCGCAGCAGGGGGCAAACGTCATCGCTACGAGCCCCTTTTTTGCCCGCAATACTCGCCTTCCGTCACGAAAAAGTTTAATCAAGTTCGACATGCGACTGAGGTCGGCAAGTAACTTCAGACTTCCTGATGTCAGGGAAAATACTTTGAGACTGTCCTGATACCAAAAACCGTTCGCCTCCCAAGGAAGTTATCGCCAAAACGCCTTAAGGGTCCATGCAAAAACTAATTCCGATTATTGCGTGGGCAGAGAGTATAGTTCCAATCTGGAAGCACGGCGTGTTTGTGAAGGTTCAGTTGGGCCATCTCTTTGTCTGTGATTTTGATGCCGATGTCATATCGTTTGG
>CAIUEN010000309.1 GCA_903898185.1 uncultured Verrucomicrobiales bacterium | reverse complement strand
TTTTAACGGCTTTCCCTGCGCTTTGAAGCCGTTAAAACGGATGAAGACTCACATTCTGTCAGCGTAACACCCGACTCAAGTCGGGTGTTACTGAAAAAGGCGATTATCAGCATGAACTACTTTTACTCAATTCAACACCCTATCTTGGCAGGACGGAAGTTCATTCGTTGTCAATTGGCCCTGATCAACACAGGCTTCCGGCTTCAAGGAAGCTGTAATAACCGGTGCGGTTGAAGATGATGTGGTCGAGGAGCGGGACGCCGACAATTTGACCGGATTGTTTGATTTGATTAGTGACTTGAATGTCTGCCGCGCTGGGCTCCAGGCCGCCCGCCGGATGATTGTGGGCCAGGATGAGGCCAGAGGCCCGGTCGGTCAGGACTTCGGCAAAGACTTCGCGCGGGTGAACTGGAGCACGGTCAATGAGGCCGATGGAGACGACGCGAACGTTGAGGACTTCGTTGGCACCGTTAACGGTGACTGAGAGGAAATGCTCCTGCTTGCGGTCGGCATAGTGCTGGATGAGCGGGAGAATGTCGGCGGGGGTGGTGATTTTCAGTCCCTCGGGCTTGATGCGACGGCGGGCAAATTCGATGGCGGCCAGGATGAGGGTGGCTTTGGCTTCGCCAATACCTTCGACGGCTATCAAATCTTCAATGCGGACCGCGAGGCCCTTGTCATCGACAATTCGGGCAATTTTGGCGGCCAGTGCCATGACGTCGATTTGGACAGTGCCTTTACCCAGGATGACTGCCAGCAACTCCTGATCGCTGAGAACCGATGCACCCTTGCGAAGGAGTTTCTCGCGCGGGCGGTCGTGCTCGGGAATCTGGCCTATGGAGCGGCTCATGTTGCAAAGGCAAGATGGGTGTCAATGACGGTGACGGCCATGATGTCGAAAATCCCCCCTTCCCTTGTGTAGTCAGAGTTACCGAGTTCGTTGAACCGAGCGTGGGCACTGTAAGCGTCTTGAATCTGGCCGTTGACCTGGCTGCGGTAGGCACCTTCGAGGTAAGGTCGATCCTCCCGATGTGCGGCAACGGTTTCGCGAATTTGCGGGTCAGCGGTTTTCTCCTCGGTGACCTGCTTGATGTAGAGGGCTTCGTCGTCGCTGATGTCAAATTTGGTGCGAATCTCGTCGATCATATCTTGTACTGAGATTTTCTTGATTGTCGGGCTGGAGCCTTTTTTCCCTTTGCCGGGCTTGAGCTTCACGGGACCGGCGCTGGTGGTGACTCCCTGATATTCCACCGACGCTTTGATGACTTCGGTCTGACGTATCTGCTTCATCAGGTCAGAGACGCTGCCCTGTTTGATGAGTTGCGGGCCGACGTACTCGGCGAAGGTGGCCATGTCTTTCAACTGAGTGGCGTAGGTGAAAAAGCAGGTCATGAAATGGAAGCATTTTACGTAGCGGGCGAGCAGATAGACAAAGGACTTGCGTGCTTCCGCATCGGAAATTGTTGCCAGAAAGCGGTTGCGCAGTGCGTTGACGTGGAACTGCACACGGGCGTCGGTGCTGGTGGCAACCAAGGCGACGAAATCGGTGGCATCTTTTTGGGTGAATATCCCGGCGTCCAAAATTTCCTGGTAAAGTTTTGGGCATAGATCCTTGTCTGGTTCCTCGGGAGCAAATGGGGTGCCTTTGCGGTATTTTTGGAAGGCTTTTAGGATTTTGGTCGCGTTGTTCGTGAAATCGACAACCACCACGCCTTTCTTGCCTTCGTGGCAGCGGTTCAAGCGGGAGACCGTTTGCACGGCGTTGCGGTCAACAACGGGTTTGTCCAGGAACATCCCGGCAAGCAATGGTTGGTTGAAACCTACCTGGAACTTATTGGCGACGACCATCAGGCGGTAGTCCTCCCCCTCGAAACGGTCTTCGATTTTCTCGCCTTCCTTCAACTCGTTGACGGCATACTCGCTGATTGCCTCGTTGGTTCCCGGGTGGACGAAGTCTGAGAAGGCGTAGAGAACTTTGTATTTTGCGCCCCGCTCTTTGAGTTTTTCCTTGATGATGTTGAAATAGCGCAGCCCGGCAATGCGAGAACTGGTGACGATCATCGCCTTGGCCCGGCCCTCAATGAGCGGCATGACTTGCTTCTCAAAGATGCGCAGCATCACCTCGGCTTTGTACTGGATGAGACCGTCGTCCTGAAAGGCCACGTTCATGAGCGCCTTGGACACTATCCCCTTTGGATAGATCTTTTCCTCCTCGTCCGTGGGGGGACAAAATGGCAATGCAGGTTGTAAAGCGTTTTGTAGGAAATGATGCTGGCCGCCACGTCCACGATGTAGCCCTCAGCGATGGCCTCGGCTTCTGTGTAGGTGTCAAAGGCTGCGCCAAAGAGATTGACCGTGGCAGGTGCCGGGGTGGCGGTGAAGGCTACGAACAACTGATTGCCGTCGTGCTCACGGATGACTTTGGCGATCTCTTCCTCGGGGTCCAGTTCCGGCGCTTCGCTGTCCGGCTCGTCGGGTTTGCGGAATGGCAGTCGAATGGCCGCGCCCATCTGGCCTTCCTGGGATCGGTGTGCCTCATCAATGAGAAACGCGACGCGGAGATTCTTCAAAGCCGGGTTGCTTTTCAGCTCGTCCAGCACCCAGGCGAACTTTTGCTGGGTAGTAACAATGATGGGCGTGCGCTCTTTGAGAAAGCGCGGCAGATATTCGGACTTTCGTGCGATGCCAACCACGTCTTTGAGATGTGTAAAATTCTCGATGTCCTCGCGGATGTTGTTATCAAGCGATTTGCGGTCGGTGAGGATGAAGGTGATGTCCACCAGCTTTTCGTTCGTGCCAGGCTTGAACAGGCTGTGAAGGCGATCCGCCAGCCAGCAGATGGAGAGCGTCTTGCCGCTGCCAGCGGAATGGTCGGCAAGATATTTTTTGCCAATCTCGCCCGTGGCGGCGAAATGCGCGGCGATGTCCTCTGCAACCTTGCGGACCAGGCGGGCCTGATGGTAGCGCGGGAAAAGAGTGAAGGCGGGGCGTTGCGACTTGTCATCCTCCGCCTCGCGTTCGGGCACGCGAACCAAGAAGAAGGAGAGAGCCTCCAGCAATTGCTCCTTGGACAAAACTTCGCGGTAGAGAAATTCGACTGGATATTCGTTCGGGTTTTGCGGCGTGTTGGTCAGCCCCGTATTATGCCAGCGGAAGTTTTCCTGCCGCCGTGGATCGGTGGCAGCCATTACGTCGGCGGTGTCGGCGGCCAGATAAAGAAAGGGATGCTGGAAAATCTTTTTCGAATGATCGCGAGCGCCAAACTGAGCCACAGCATCATGCACATTCTGGTTCGCCTCGTGCTTTAATTCCAAGTCCACAATGGGCAGACCGTTGAGAAAAAAGACAAAGTCGATCTCGAGATTCGTGTCGCCGAAATAGAAATGAGGGCGGAAAGTGATGCGGTTCTGGTCGTATTTCTCAGCAGCGGCGCTGGCAGCCGAACGGGGCTTGGGATAGAAAAGACGAAACTCCAGCCCTCGCACCTTGAGCCCTTGGCGCAACAGCATCCATAGCGGGGTGTGCTCCAATTCCTTGCGCAGGGCTTTGAAAACTTCCTCCCGCGCATCAGTGCTGTAATTGGCAATCAACTTTTTGATCGTGTCGGCCTGGGTGGCATTCAGGAAGGCCCACAGGTGATCTTCGGCAATAGAGTGGTTGGTGTCGGTGATCTCGGATTGCTCCAGCACGTCATATTTGTGCTCTCGGACAAGATAGTCCTCGATGTGCTGCTGAAAGGTCAGCTCTGGAGCTTTCTTCTTCTTAGCCATGCGTTTTGACCCGGTTCAAATCATCTTCCGTGATTCGCCGCTGTCCGGTGACGCATTCGTGAATCAGCGACTTGCGGTATGCGGTGAGGGTGGTGATTTGGGTTTCGATGCCAACTGTAATGCTCTTTAGGTCTCCAAGTTTTTCGTCAAGGTAAACGCAAATGACTTTCTGTTCGCTTAGCGATGGAAGAACGACATAGGTGTTTTTAACTTTTGTTCCGGTAATCACTGGCTGGGCCGTGTTATTTGCCTGGGCGTTAAAATTGAGAGCATTGAATAAGTGGCAAAGAAACGGCGCATGATGCCGCGATTTGACAATGAGAGCATTGTCACTTACCCACGCTTTGCCGCACACATAATGCGCGTTCCCGCAGTAAGCGCCCACCCGACCTATGACAACGGTTTCTCCATCTACGTTGTAAAGATCAGTATGGCCCATTACGCCGTTGCCACCAAGAATGGTGTAGGCCCCGTCATCCTGAAGCTTGTCCGATGCGAAATCACCGCTCTGAATTGAAATCGCGTAGCGCAGTTTCGAACGTTTCCACTCCTTGGGTGCCTGCCGATAGCCTGGGATATTGTGGGCCATCGTTGGCACGCTCGGGTTGATACCTCGCGTTACCGCCTCGTAAAGCAGTGCTGTCCGGATTGATTCCAGAGTATCGAGTTGGCGTCGTTTGGCGGCGACGGCGGCGTCAATGGCGGCGCAACTGGCATCCAGATAGGCAGCGATGCGCTGTTGTTCCGGCGACGGCGGCAGTGGGACGGCAAATGAACCGAAATCTTTGTCGTCAACCGCCGGATAGCCGACACCTTTTGCTGTGGCTTCGAAATATTGCCGAGCGCCTTCGGAAATGAGCGCATAGTAACCAAACTTGGGAGAAAGTTTATGCGTCAATGGTTGCACCACATTAAATCCTGTGGAACAAATAAAATCCTTTCGTCCGTTATTCACGAATGCCACTGCTTGCAGATTCGGCCTGACAGATGAAATAGCGGTACAGTTCTTGTCCAATCGCCGTCGGGCCCGCGATGGGGCATCTTCGTAGCGCAGTCGTTCGATAGCCGTGGGGTCAACGATGCCGTGGTAATCCACGTTTGAAATTTCGAGGTAGTCGAACTCGTAATCTGGATTGGTGTCGGCTGGCAGCGAACCCGCATTGATAGCCGACACGTCTTTGAGTCGGTCGTAATTCCAGTCTGGTAATAAGCGGCTCATGAGGCCACCAGTCCTTTCAGCATTTTCTCCGCCTCTTCCTCAAGCTTCCAGAACTCGGCGAGCAATTCCTTGGCAGGCGTGGGCGGTTGGTAACGGTAGAAGTATTTGTTGGGTAGGATTTCGTAGCCCAGTTGAGGACTGTCTTTCCAGTAGATGACCGGCTTGGCGATTTCGCGTTTGAGAAACTCCGCGATGTCCTCGCCGCAGGGAATGTATTCGTTGTCCGCGACATAGTGCCGATGTGTCCATTCGACGGAGAGGATTTCGGGGCGCTCGCCCAAGGTTGCCTTGAACTTCTTGGAGACGTTGTCCGACGGACCGATGGTGAGTTTGACAACTTTCTCGGTGCCATCGGATTTCAGGCGGACCTTGAAGTTCAAGACAGCGGGGATTGCTGACTTCAGGTTATCGATTTCAAAGGGCTCCGGAACCATGACGGGTTCACGGCAGTAGAAATCCTGATCTTTGACGAGGTTGCCGGGAGTAAACGACTTTTCGTAAGGCTCGGTAATGAGTGCGGGTTTGTCCTGCTCGTCGGTTTGCCAGAACACCACATCGACCTTGTGATAGGCGAAGTCCTCGTGCTGGAAGATTTTCACGCAATCATCGGTGTAGCCTTTGGCCCAGCCTTTGGCGTAACGCTGTTCAATCCATTGACGGTGGGCGTCCGTCATTCGGTTGCGCTTGCTGGCGAAGGCTTTTGGCTCTTTCTCGAACTGCTGGCGGGCGTCGATCAGCATCACGCGCCCCGAGTGGCTTTTCGGCTTATCGTTTCGCAGCAGCCAGATGTAGGTGAAAATGCCGGTGTTGTAAAATAGCTGGTCGGGCAGCATGACGATGGCGTCGAGCCAATCGTTTTGGAGAATCCAGCGGCGGATTTCACTTTCCCCTGAGCCGCAATCGCCGTTGGAGAGGGGCGAACCGTTGAAGATGACAGCGATCCGGCTGCCGCCCTCGTTTGCTGGAATCATCTTGGCCAGCATGGTTTGCAGGAAAAGCAATGCGCCGTCATTCACGCGCGGCATCCCTGCCTTGTAGCGGGTGGTTTCCAGCTTGCGGGCCTGAGTTTCATAGCCGTCCTTGCCACCCCAAGTGACGCCGAAGGGCGGATTGCTCAACATCCGATTGAATTTGTGCTTGGACTCGGGCCACTGGTCGCCCGGATCACGGCTGTTGAAATCGTGCGGGATAAGGGAGTTGCCGAGAAAGATTTTGGCCTGCTGATCGTCTTTGATGAGGAGATCGGCCTGGCAGACGGCATAGTTGGTGGGCGAGAGCTCGTGACCGTGAATGGTAAGGAATTTCTCGACCCGCTCTTTTTCATCGGGGGTGGCTGCGCGGTCGAGTAGATGTTCCTTGGCCACGGACAACATACCGCCGGTGCCGGCGGCGGGATCGTAGATGGAAAAATGGCGGTCTGGAATGGGAATATCCAACAACTCGACCATGAGGCGAATGATTTCGCGCGGGGTGAAGTGATCTCCAGCCTCCTCACCGCTTTGTTCCGAGAAGCGTCTGAGCAGCTCCTCGTAGATGTAACCCATTTCGAGCGCAGAAATCTGGTTGGGACCAAGGTCCAGCTCTTTGTATTGATTGAGGATGGGAGCGAGCCGGTTGTTCTTGACCATCGTGCTGATGGTGGCGCGGTAATTGAAATGCTCAATGATGTCGTCCACGTTCTTGGAAAACCCATTGATATAGGCGCGGAAGTTTTCTTCCAAAAGGGCGTGGTCTTCCTCATAGACCCGGCGGAGCGTCAAGTCGGTTTTGTTGGAGAACGGGGATTGCTTGGGATTGAGTTCGAGATCCTTGACCAATTTGTCGAGGTTTTTTTCCTGTGTCTTGGGCCGCTTGGCCAGGACTTCTGCCCGCTTTTTCTCGCGCCAATCGAGCAGAACGCACTCCAAGCGCCGAATCACAATGATGGGCAGAATGACGCCCTGGTATTCGTAAGGTTTAAACTTGCCCCGCAGCCGCTCGGCGGATTTCCAAATTTCGTTGGCGAGATTGTCGAGCTTGGGCTTGTTGATGGCGAGTGACATGGAGATGATGCTGATGGAATTATGCGGGTGACGGTTGGCTGGGGTTGTTTGCTGGGAGTGGCATACCGTCCCAGAGCTGGCCTTTGTCGAGGGCTGCCAGCATTTCTTCGGTAATTTGGAGGAATTCTTTCACAGGAACGGAGGTGTAAGTCTTTACGTTAAAGATGTCTTCGGCCAAGCCAAGCAATTCGGCGGCATTGCGGGCTTTGTTAAGAGCCTCATGGGCGCGTCCAATGTTCCCTTTTGTCGCGCACTTGGCCGACCAGTCGGCCCAAGTCGAACACTTTGCAGATATAATTTAAGGGCTTGCCGCAAAATAACTATTACGTTTAATTGAATTACACCCTGATTCAAAATCAAAACGTTGTCACTGAAAAGCAAAAGTTATTTTGCAGCAAGCCATTAGGCGAGGATTTGGATTTGCCATTCCGTTTCTTATCCCAATACCAAGAAATTTTCCAAAATCTTTCGTCCACTATCGGTTAGAATGCTTTCCGGATGAAATTGGACGCCCCAGATTGGGTGGGTTTTGTGCCGCACACCCATGATCTCGCCTTCCTCTGTTTCTGCGGTGATTTCGAGACAATCAGGAATTGTTTCGCGGCGAATAACCAGTGAATGATACCGGGTCGCCGCAAACGGGTTGGGCATGCCTTTGAACAAGAACTTGCCGTCATGCTTAATCGGCGAGGTTTTGCCGTGCATCATGCGGTAATTGACGATCACCTCGGCGCCGAATGTGTGTCCAATGCATTGATGCCCAAGGCAAACTCCCAGAAGCGGAAGATGCGGCCCAAACGTGCGAATAATCTCGTTGGACAACCCAGCCTCACGGGGCGAACAAGGTCCGGGCGAGATCAAAATCCGATCCGGCTTGAGTTCGCTAATGCGATTCACCGAAATTTGGTCATTTCGATGCACCTGCAATTCCACCTTCATCTCGCCAAGATATTGGACGAGGTTGTAGGTGAACGAGTCGTAATTGTCAATTACCAGTATCATCTAAACACCAAAAAAAATAACCCTGTGGGGCAGGACTCCGACCTGCCAGCACCTCGTTATCGAGGTGCAGTGATTAGTTGTGCTGACTGTTACGGTGCCTCTGGCTCCGTAGAGAATTGGAAACCATCTGCGCAGGCATATCCGATATTTTCTCAAAATGAGAATTGCTGACTTGCTCTGGAGGAAGATGTGTCGAGGGGTCAGAGACCCCTCGAACCGGCAGGCCGGAGGCCTGCCCCACAGGGTTACTTTCCGGTCACACACGCGATCAAATCTCCAGTTTTCGCTTTTTCTTGAGTGCTGGTTTAGCTGGTTTCTTAATGGGTTTTTTCGCGGAGACTGCGCGGCGTGCGGGGCGTTTTTGTTTTTTGGCGGGTGCAGCTTTGGGCTGGGGCGCAGCCGCATCCAGTTCGATCCCAAAAACTTCGGCCAAGTCGCCTTCGGCAATCGAAGGTTGGCCGGCGGTTTGCTTGATGACTTCTTCGGCGGATGTTTTGCTGATGAGCTCGGAGGGGTCAACCCCACGCATCAAAAAGAGAAGTTCGGGCTGTTCATCCAAGCGAGCGCCCACGCCGTAAAGTGAAGCGGCCACATGTTTGCACATATCGGCCCAATCGGGGCACGAACAATCCAGGGAAATTTCGGCGGGTTTTGGAAAGAGTCCGCTGTCGCGGTGGGTGACAATTTCCATCACACCGGAAGAGAGTTTGCCTTGGAGAAGCTCGATGAGGGAATCAATTTTTCCACTACATGCCTTTTGAATATTCTTCCAGCGGGCTGCATCCAAAGGCTTGATCGCAATCTCGATTTTGTAGAGTTCTGAACCGCTGACACAGGCGGAAACCTTCCCTTTGGCAATTTGCAGGTTCACGACGGATCCATTACGCACGTAGGTGCGGCCCCGTGGAAGCCGGTTTGAGTAGTCGCTGTAGGATTCCAAGTTGTCGCACCATGCTTTGCCCCAAAACGTCTTGGCAATGGTGCGTCCTTCAATCTTCACTGGCGAAATTTTCTCGCCCGATTTGGCCATCTTCGCCATTTTCTTGGCTGCGTTTGCCCGCCGCTGAGCGACGGGAACATAAGGTCTCCATTGAAAACTCATATTTAATTAAGGTTATTTTCAGGATAATTACTCGTCCAAAGTTGCGGCTTTTATATCAAGCGCGACAAATCGCAGCAAGTCCGAGTTGCTCATTTCTGTCATAAGCCGCTCGGCGCCTTCCCCGAGGATGTCATCAGCCAGTTGGATTTTGTCTGAAATTAGTTCGTGTATCCGCTCTTCCATGGTGCCCCGGCAGATGAATTTATGCACCATGACAGCGCGTTTTTGCCCGATGCGAAAAGCGCGGTCGGTCGCCTGATTTTCAACCGCCGGGTTCCACCACCGGTCAAAATGAATGACATGCGATGCCGCAGTCAGATTCAATCCTGTGCCGCCCGCCTTGAGCGAGAGCACGAAGAAGGGCGGTCCGCCGTCGGCCTGGAAGGAATCGACCAGTTCTTTGCGCTTTTTGATGGCTGTTTCTCCGCTCAATACCAAGCCGCTCTTTCCAAAAACTCCGCTCAGATAGCGGGCCAGCGGTTCGGTCATCTCGCGGTATTGTGTAAAGATCAGTACCTTTTCCTGCTTCGAGGCGATTTCCTCGCACAATTCGGCCAGTCGGTTGAATTTGCCGCTGTCAGATGGTTTGTAGGCTCCATCGCCCAGCCATTGCGAGGGATGGTTGCAGATTTGTTTAAACCGAGTCAAGAATGCCAGAATGACGCCTCGCCGCTGGATACCCTCGACTTCCGGAGCTTCAAGCTTTGCGGCCAATTCGCGGACCGACTCCTGGTAGAGAACCGCTTGGGCACGGCTCAAAGAGCAGAAGCTGTTGAGTTCGGTCTTGTCAGGCAGATCATCAATGATGCGTTTGTCGGTTTTCAGACGTCGCAAAATGTAAGGCCGCACCAACCGGCGCAGGGCGGCAAACTGCTGCTGTCCGCCTTCCTTCTGTTGATTGACAAAAGCGCCGAATTCTGCGGCCCGCCCGAGCAATCCGGGGCAGATGAAATCAAAAAGCGACCAAAGATCAGTCAGCCGGTTCTCAATGGGCGTGCCGCTCATGGCAATCCGGCAGCGGGCTTTCATTTCCTTGGCCACACGGGTTTGGCGCGCGCCGGGATTCTTGATGGCCTGGGCTTCGTCAAGAATAACGAGGTTCCAGTCCATTTCCTTGAACCACGGCTGACGGGCCACCAAGGCGTAGCTGCTGATCACCAAATCACGACCGGCCAGTTTGGCGGACGGATTGGCGCTGACGGCATTCATAAATTCAGCGGGAGTTTCCGCCGGGTGCGCATAGAACACCGAAAGGGAAGGGGCGAACTTCTTGATTTCAGACCGCCAGTTCGCGATCAGAGAAGCGGGCACGATCAGCAGGCTGGGACGATCAAGTTCCGGCGATTGCGAACGCCGCTTGAGCGCAAGCAGCAGCGAAATTACCTGGATCGTCTTTCCCAGCCCCATGTCATCGGCAAGGCAGGCTCCAAGCCCAAGGCGTGTCATAAACCAAAGCCAATGCACGCCCAACCGCTGGTAGGGACGCAACTGGGCATGTAATTCAGGGCCGGGGTCCGACTCCGCTGATGCCTCGGGATTTTGGATTTCATTGAGGGCATTTTTCAACCATTTCCCTGCTGCCACGCCGCTCCATTGGACGATGGCCTCATCCTCGGCGGGATGGGTTGACTGCCTCGGATCAAAGCCCGACAGCAGTCGAAGTCCTTGAAGCAGCGACACGCCATCTGACCCCGTCTCTGCCTGGACTTTCTTCCAGTGATCGAGCACTTCCTTGAGTTTATCCCGATCCACCTCGACCCACTTGCCTTTGAGCAGCGCCAGTCCGCTCGTTGAGTTCAGAATGATGTTCCACTCCTCTTCGGTGAGCGGCTGACCATCCAAAGACATCTCAATATTGAAATCCAACAAGCCATCCTTGTTCATGATGCCACCTCTTTTCTCGCCAATCCTGACGCTGACTTGCGGGCGGGGAGGACGCCCCGCTTTCCACCAATCGGGGATATGCACCACAACTCCACTTTCCTCCAAGAGCGGAATTTCCTTGAGAAATCGGTAGGCTTGCGCCGGTTGCCAGGCTTGCGGATGGAAGACCGCCCGCGAATCCAGCAGTTCCCTTGCCAGCTTGCTCTTTTCCGAAGCCCGTTGCACCGGCGAAAGCAGCGTCGTCAGCGCCGCGCGATTGCGCGTGCCCGCATACTCCTCCAGCGCTCTTCCCAGCGGGATATGTTGAACCTTTCCCTGATCCGAAACGCGATGCGTGTAGGTGGCTAAAAACGCGAACGGCTGATCCGGATTGCGTTTGTTCTCGGCCAAATGAAACGTCACCCGCCCCACCGCATTCCAGAGCGGGTTGCGCGCCTGAAGGTAAGCCTGAACGCCTCCCTGCGTCTTGCCAATCGCCTCACGAGCCCATGCGTCCAACTCATCCCAAAGCCGCTCCAACACGGCACCGTCCAAATACTCGAGCCCTTTCATCGGTGGCGCGCCCAAAGCCATCGCTTCAAACTCTTCGCCCGTTGGTTTGCCAACGATCAAATGTTCGCCAGCGTAAGCATTGGGGTTGTGACAAAGATTTGTAAAATACTTCCGCGCCAAATCCCGCCAGAACACCAGGGAAACGGGCAGGGAGGAATACAGAAACTCCGATGCCAGCGATTCCAGTCCGCGTACGCTGGACGCCGCAAACGCATCGCTCAGACGCGACACGGCGGCCTCGGCGAGCTTGGGCTCGGATTCCGCCGATAACTCGATGAAAAGATGTCCCATCGGGGACAAAACCAATTCCAGTGACATATTTGAATGAACGCAACTATTCACGTAGCATAGGCATCCCTGCCTGTGCCCCTCTTTCCGGCGAGCGTCAGCGAGACGCTAATTTCTCCCTCTGACCGAACAGTTCCCCCGGATTCTATCCGCCCGACTGTGGAGATGGGAAGAAATTTACGTTTGCGCAGTGACTAATCCGAAAGTAAGACGTATTGACATATTGGAGGGAATGGAGTCGAAAATGCGGACATGCGCGCAAGTTGAGAGTTCAGTATTCATGCTGGCCGCAGAGTTGCGCGTGAACACGACGATGACCAAGGCTTGGATTGGCAGACGTCTGCGCATGGGCACTCGATGGTATTTGATCTGGCTATTGGAAAGTATGGGCACATCAATTTTTTCCCGCAATGCAATTTCAGACGATATCGGCAGCAAATGCTTCGCCCTCGTTTGGAGCCAGGCGTTCAAGTTTAAGCCAGCGATCCGCCAACTCGGCGCAGTTGTGGGCTGTTTCCGGAACGGGCGTCAAAGTGGCAACAGCTTTCCCCTCCCGCACCAAGATTGCCGATTCGCGCTTGCGTTCA
>CAIUEN010000308.1 GCA_903898185.1 uncultured Verrucomicrobiales bacterium | reverse complement strand
GGCAAAGAAATCGTCCCATCCCAAATGAAATCGACGCCCCCTATCTCCTTTGGGCCAAGTTTCAGCCATGTGCGCATTCTGCTTGCCGAGGATAATATCACCAATCAGCAAGTGGCGGTGGGCGTTCTCAAGAAACTGGGGTTAAGTGTCGATGTGGCCGCCAATGGCGCTGAGGCTGTCGAGGCGCTCGAAACGCTGCCTTACGACCTTGTGCTGATGGACATGCAAATGCCCGAGATGGATGGTCTTGAGGCCACCAGAGCCATACGCGATGTGCAATCGCGTGTTCTCAACCACCAAGTAACCATTGTTGCCATGACCGCCAATGCCATGCAGGGCGACCGCGAAAAATGCTTGCAGGCGGGCATGGACGATTACCTCACCAAGCCACTCGAACGACCGGCTTTGGTTGCGGTTTTGGAGAAGTGGTTGAAACCAAAAGGCGAAGAGAATCATGCGGTGACCAGCGAGCCGGAAGAAAGAGTCGCCATCTCCAGTGACGAAAAGGAACTCGTAGTCTTCGACCGCGCAGCATTCATGAATCGAATGATGGATGACAAGGACTTGGCTCGGACGATTCTGGATGGCTTCCTGGGGGAAATGCCCCACGAGATCAGGCAGTTGAAGAATCATGTAGCCACAGGCGATGCCCGTCTTGTGGAACGGCAAGCCCACAAGATCAAAGGCGCCAGCGCAACGGTGGGATGCGAAGCTTTGCGATCCGTCGCTTGGGCGATGGAGCAAGCTGGCAAAGCCGGAGATATGGATGAGGTTCGAGCCCGCGTAACGGACTTGGACAAACAATTCACTGCGCTCAAGGAAGTGCTGAAGGATGACGCCAGACACTATGTACCAGCCTGAAAACAAAATCATAAAATCGTCCATTGGTGCGGGCCACCGCAGGATTTGGCAGGCTTTTGGACTCTTGCTGATGGGTTTGATTGCCACTGCTCTGGCTGCCCATTACACGAAATCGGAGACCGACCGGGAATCAAAACGGGAGTTCGATTTCGTCTGCAATGAAATCAAGATCAAGATCCAGGACCGACTCAACGCTCACGAACAGATACTGCGGAGCGGAGCGGCATTTTTCGATCACGCGGGGGGCGTTAGCCGTGAGGATTGGCACCGCTTCGCCGAGCGTCAGAAGGTTGACCAACAGCTTCCAGGCATTCAAGGCATTGGTTTCGCGCTGCTGATTCCCAAGCAGAACCTCGCGCAACATGTTCAGGAGATTCGCGCTGAGGGCTTCCCTCAATACCAAGTGCGACCCGATGGCGAACGGGAAATATACTCCTCAATCATCTACCTTGAGCCTTTTACGAACCGGAATCTTCGCGCCTTCGGCTACGATATGTTCAGCGAACCGATACGTCGGACTGCGATGGAACGATCAAGAGACGAAGATGCCGCCGTTCTCTCGGGAAAGGTTATTCTGGTGCAGGAGACCGACACAAATGTTCAGGCAGGCACCTTGATGTATGTGCCGGCGTATCGGGTGGGAATGGCGCATGATACTATCGACCAAAGACGCAATGCGCTCGTGGGTTGGGTTTATAGCCCCTATAGGATGAACGACCTTATGCGAGGCATCTTGGGAAGCTGGGATCTCAGCGGCGAGAAACGAATTCATTTGGAAGTTTTCGACAGCGACAAGGCATCATCCGATACCCTTCTTTACGACAGCCAGCCCAGCGACGCGCAGCATACGGCAGCGGCATCGCCATTGACTTTGAAAAGCGGGGTTGTTTCAGCCGGTCGTCAATGGACTGTGCGTTTCACGCGGACCGGCAACCACTTATCCACAGCGAATTACGACAGGGTCTGGCTTGTGGTGTTCGGTGGAACAAGCGCCAGCGTATTGCTG
>CAIUEN010000307.1 GCA_903898185.1 uncultured Verrucomicrobiales bacterium | reverse complement strand
TGGCCTGGCAGCAACGACGTAACAGTGAAAAGCACAAGATCAAATGGAAATTCACATGTCAAGATGCCGATAGAAAACTTGGCCATCATTATATAACGTAATTAAATAGTTATTGTACTAGTGACTTCCAAAACACGATCGTCAGGCAAATTCACCAGCGTTTTGCCAGCTTTGACCTGAACCGGATAACCGAGTTTTTCAATCACAGATGCCAAGGGGATGGCGCGCAGCTTGTTTGCATATGCTTTGTTTTGATGTTCCAATTCGCTGATCTTGGATTTTAGCGCCTGAACTTCCCGCTCGTGCTCGGCATTGGCGTTGCGGATTCCTTGCTGCAAACGCTCGTTTTCCTGTATGGTAAGCTCATACGCAGCCGCCTTAGCGGTGATCAATTCCAGATCGTGTTCTGCTTTTGATGTAATTTTGGCGATTTGGTCGGCGATGTATGTTTGGGGTGCCAACCTTTGCAAGGGACTGGGGGGAGCGAATTCGATCTTTAATGAAGATATGTTTTTATCGACGGCTTCGGCCAGCATCCCATTCCATTGGGTCAATTGGTTATGGTCTAGTTTGGTTTTGTACTTGGGTGCTGAAATCTCAGGGTCATATTTTTTGCAGAGATCGTAATAATCGACCTGGCATTGATGCAAAAACGGGGCTGACTCCTTACCTATGGGGCGGCGGGTAGAAATCTCGTCTTTGAAGGTGTCCTCAATGAGCATGCGGTTCAGGCTGATTGACTTTCCTTTACCGGCATTTTTGATGCGTAACGCCTCGACTTCCGGGGAAATCTTCACCGAAAGAAAGCGGTTCGGCATGTCGATGTTGTCTTCCTCAATAATGCGTTTGAGTTCAGGGATTAAAGCTCTCAATGCAGCCTTATTGCGACGTGTCTTGCGAGCGCAATTCGTCAGAATGGTCTGAGTCTCGGGTTTCAATTTCTTCCAAAGGAACTTTGAAGGGGAATCAGTGTGGTTCACCAGTTTTTTGGCGAGTTCTTTGATGTTTGTTATATCGGTTTCCACGAATGGATTATCATTTGTTCTTCGCGGCCCTATTGTCCGAAGATTAGCCATGCTGTGGAGGATTTCCGTGGACGCCAGCTTCCAATCCCTTTTTTTGTGGTTTACGTACGATAAACCGTCTTGATCGTTTGCCCTGCGAACGGGCACCAGAATCGGGTGCAGGTGGGGGGTGTTTTCATCCATGTGCAAAGTGGCGTGGACAACGCTGCCCTTGCCGAATTTTTCTTCCACAAAAGCGAGGGAATCTTTAATCCATTGTCCAAGGTCCGACTTTTCAAAAAACGGCTTGCCCGCGCTCAGAATGCATTCGATGGCCCGCACATTGGAAGCGTGGACCTTGATGCCAAGCTCGTTGATACGGGTTTGGACCAATTCCAAGGGCGTTCGGCCTTGGCCGATGACAACTTGGTTGAAATGTGCGCGATCTTGATCGGCATTAATGGGTTGACGGTCGCGCAGGTTGTGGCTTCCGGCTCCAAGAAGGTCACCGTCAGTGTGCAGTTTTTTAATCCTAAAAACGGAACTGTAAGAGTCCTTCTTCATGGGGTCTTGGAGCCAAAATGGCCAGAGGTGTCGGGGGGCGGCCAAAGCCCCCTGACCGGGTTCCAAGGGCAGAGCCCTTTGGTGGGGTCCAGGGGCGAAGCCCTTGGCTTACGTAACCTTTTTGCCCGTGAGGGTGCGCGGAGCGCAGGGTGCAAACCCAAAAAAGGTGAAGTAAGTTCATATTTTTGAATTCTGTAAAAACATACGAACAAAACCACCATCTGTCAAACCAATGAAATCACGAGCAGTCTCGCCCAACTACTGCGCTCCGCGCTAGTATATGACAAGGAAGGCCCTATGCGATCCATGCCCCACCAAGTGCGACGACTTTTCCACCGTCTAAAGCCAATGTGGGTAAACAAGCAAGCTTTTAAATGTCAATGTTTAAGCTGGACAAATCTAACGATCTGCATAAACTTCTGAAAGGCAACAATGAAAACAGCACACATTCTTGATTTTGGAATTCGCCAGCCAAGGCGAAATCTGCCTGTGGGGATCGCCCGCAAGCGGGGCGAATCGAATTTTGTTTCAGCTTTCACCAAAGCCTACATTGCCAACGCCATACATGGCGTTGGTGGCAAGGAGTTTTCATTGTCTGGATATGGGATCGCTGATTTTGTCTGGTTGGCTTGGAATCACAGTGGAACGAACGGAGACGGCACGGCAGTTTCCGTTGAAAAAATGAATTCCGAACTGTCCCAGCAGAAGTTGGCTGCCTTTGAGATGAAGTTAACGGATTGGCGCAAGGGTCTCGCTCAGACCTACCGTTATAGCTATTTTGCGGATTTGGCGATACTGGTTCTCCCTCCTGTGGTCGCAAAACTCGCGGCGGCGGAATTGAAGTTGTTCAAGGTGTTTGGGATCGGCTTGTGGAGTTTTGATAAATCAACCGGAAAAATCCGCAAGCTTTATACTCCGCGCAACTCAAAGCCTCGCAACGCCATCGCCAGGGAAAAGGCCGTCGAATTGGTGGGTAGCTCATTCAAGCTCGGCAAGTTCCGAAAATAGATTGATCCCGTCTGAAAGGGGCTGCAAGTGCTCTGCGTTCGATTTTGAGTCCAGTCGCAGAAGACTCTGCACGGTTTCATAGGCAGTTGAAGCGTTTTGCACGGCATTCCGGCAGTTAACCAGTGCCTGCGGTTGATCGGATGCCACCAATGAATTGTTCAGATGCTTAACAGCTTCCCACGATTGAAGCACTTCCATATTTCTCTGGGGGGCAGAACCAGCTTGGGTGTTATATAAATCATCACAGGGTAGGTTATTCAAAACGGACGGCACGAGGGTTCGAAGTTGGTCGAGTTCAAAGAAGGTTATTCGATTCAAGAGTGACAGGGAAACGTAACGCTGGATCGGAAGGCGTCCTCCGCCCGTTGACGGCGCAAACCGATCAAGTGAAAATGCTCTCAAATTTGACCACCACCCGAGTGCCCCCGCATATCCCCCTGCCGCACCAAGGAAGGGCGTCAAAATGTCTGAATAGCCATTTATTACCTCAAAGCCATTAACCTTCAACGTATGGTTGATGAACATCCATGCAGCAATGATATCTGTGTTGTAGATGTCCGACCTCGCCTCTGTATTCCGCGCTGAGATTAGCAAATAAAACCCCTTCGGGGGGTCTTCAAGCAGGGTTATGTCGTTCAAAAACTCAATTAGCGGCTGTTTATCAATCAACGCATTGCGAGAGATGGCCAATGTCGCATAAACTGGACGCGGATCGTTCAGCGCCCGATGCTCCTCTGCTGCTAGTCGGATGAAATTTTTTGCGATGAGTGCTTCGATGGAATTGAGAGAATTGGGAATAAGTATGTTCGGCGCAATCATGCTCGTGACGTGCAGATTCTTCTGGAATGCCAAGGCGGCCTGTAAGTCGGTGCGTATCTGGTTTTCACGTTCCAATTGGCTTCGACGACGTGATTGGAAGTAAACATTGTAGTCTTCCAGCAAATAGTTGAGCTTAGCCTCGGCGTTACCGTTGAGAAAAATGGAATAGTATTGCGGGTCGAAGAACCTTTCGATTGTTGAATGGTTTTCCGCCAGCCCATCAAGCTTTGTGGTCAGGGTTGCCAGTGAAACATCGCGTGGACTGTAAATGACGCCGTCTAAAAGATTGCGGTCCAAGGCTTCATTTACCTTTTCACCTTCCTGTGCGCCGTGCTGTGCAAATAATTTCATATTGGCTGTCCCATTCGGTTTATTAACAAATTAAGGTTGGCTGGACGTAAGGCCGGTTTCTTTTTGAGCATCTGATCAATTGTTTGGCAAAACTCAGGGGAAAGGTCCGGACGCAAACTTGCCAGTTGCTTGGGTTGCTGATGCAGGGCGCGGGATATCGTTTTGAGCCGGTCGTCCCGGTTTTCTGCAATGGGATGCTGTTGAGCCCCATATTCAAATACCGTCATCGCTGCCGTATAAAGGTCACACCGGTAATCGATGGTTTCGCGAAATTGGGGGTTCATCAGCTCGGGGGCCAGATAGCGATAGGTTGCAACCGGGTCGCGACCAGTCGGAAACGCTGTAAGAGCAGTCTCTTGGACGGAAAATGCGATTCCAAGGTCCAACAGAACAAACTGCCGGGTGGCGTCGTTTAGTTTGATAACATTTAAGGGTTTGATATCCCGATGAATGTAGGAATGCCGCCACATTTCACGAATTGCTCTCAGCAAAGTGGCAAACAGCAATCTCAATTCAGCCTCCGGTGGCTTCGCAATCCCAGACGCAAGCAATTTACCCAGGTCGGTCCCGTCCAAAAATTCTTCTGAATAGGCCACATAATCCAGACCCGCAATTTTTGTTTCTGTCAGCGGCATTGATCCCAGCTTAACGATTTCTGGACCGAGGCAGTTGCCGAGGGCATCGACCTCTCGACGAACCCGGCCAACCATTTCTATGCGAAAAGCCTCAGAATCAGGATTGTTGGGGACAGCCGACGGAATTTGTATCAACTTGAACGCTTCCGTTTTGTTGGCGATGGATGCCCGGTAGACTGCCTTGAACCCGCCAAGGGCGAGAAGTGCCAGATTTTGAATCTGCGGGAATGCCTGCTGAATCAGGTCATCTGCTGGTGGTGTGAAACTCATGGTAAACTCTAATTGCTTTCCCGCATGGGCGTGGTGAATTGTTTAGCCAAGCCCGCGAGGGTCATATTTTCGGCAATGGCGTCATGGGGGATGAGGACGTAAGTCCACGGTTTGCCGTTGTACGTCTTCGCGTGATCGGATGCTTGTTTGCACCAAGTCACGGCCACGTCTTTCTTGGCGATGACGTCCGCGTCGGTCATTTCCTCGCGGCGTTTCGGTTCCAGCATGTAGATTATGGTTTCGGTTTCGGCGACGAAATCGGGCTGGTACTCGAGATGGTCCGCGCCGGATTTGTAATAGAGCTGGAACTGGCCTTTGGTCGGCTTAAACCACTTCAACGCCTCGCGCTCCACAACGACGGAGAGTTTCCGTTCGGAGTCTGATTGGAATTTCTGTACCGGGTAGAGGCAACGTTTGAAGCCGCCAAAGAGATATCTGGCCATGTTACTCTTATCGGCTGGCGGTTGGCGGTAATCGAGTACCGGCTCAGAGGCCGATGCGGTATAGGCGCTGGGTTTCAGTTCCGAGAATCCCTTGCTGATCTTCACTTCATACCCGCTCGCCTTTTCCCAATAATGCGCCTGCATTTGGACGTGGACGAACCGGGCAATGTCGCGCTGATAGCAACTGAGGACTTTGCGCACTTCATGCTCGTCTGGCAGATAGCTGTTGAGCTTGGTCACCACTTGGCCAGCCAGATCGTAAAGCAGGTCCGCATGGGCATCGTAGGAGATGTCGTCAAAATCCACCAAGCCGCTGACGATATAATCCTCCAAGCGTGATTCCTGGATACCGCCTCGGCCCATGGCGATTATATCCACCTGATCGGTGCGCAAGTGTTTGGCCCAAAGCTCCTCGGAAACCGGGGGGTAATTGAGCGACTTCACGTCGAGCGTGAACGTATGGAAACCCGACTGAAAATCGTCCGTCGGCACCAGGAGGATTCGCGGGATATCAATGGTCTGTTGAATGACGATTTCGGTGGTCTTCGCCACGATGGCCGCGATGTCCGGCTTGACCGTCACGCCTTCAAGTTCGAGTTGGGCGGGACGGTATTGGGCATGGACTTCCCGCAACACTGCCGCTTGAACGTCGGTATTGGTCAGATAGGAGACGCTCGGCAGTACCTGCGGCTGGTTCTCCATCTTCCGTATGATTTGATAGGTAATCTGCGCGACCTTCTGGTCTTCCGCCGTCTTGAAAGTGGGCGGTTCGGCGGCTTTGGGAACAAGGGTGCTTGTGGTGGTCTGCTCGGGCTGCATCCCCAGCTTGCTCGCCAGTTGGGACTGCGAAACCACCGTCACTGTTTTTTCACCGAGCTTTTCCGGCTCCAAAATCACATGCTGCAATCGAATGGCCGAATCGGGCTTCTTGGCCTCGTCCACAATCTCCTGGAACTTGTCGTGGGCGATGATGTTCAGGCGGTCCACCGAGTTGACGCCTGTTCGTTTGCCATACGGCAAGCGCAAACCGCGCCCGATGGATTGCTCGATTAAGGTCCGGGCATTGGCCGCCCGCAAAGGGATGATGGTATAGAGGTTCGTCACGTCCCAGCCTTCTTTGAGCATGTTCACGTGAATCACAATCTCGGTCGGCTCGTCGGTATGCTCCACTTTGAGCAACCGTACTACCATTTCGTCTTCTTCCGCGCCAGTCTTGCTGGAATCGACCTGAATGACCTTTGTTTTATAGCGGCCTTCAAAAAACGCGTCTGACTGGATCAAGTCGATCAACTGCTTGGCGTGCGTGGTGTCACGAGCAATGACCAGCACGAATGGTTTCACGATGGCGTTGCCGCTCTCTCGGGCGTAGGTTTCCAATTCTACCTTCACCTGTTCATGCAGACGCACGCCGTCCTGTAGTTTCATCAATTCGATGGCCTCGGGCGTCATGCCCGCCGGATTGAAGTTTTTTCGGGTAACGACGGCCGGTTCCTTAACAAAACCGTCGTCCATCGCTTTGCCAAGGGGATAATCAACGATGACGTTCTTAAACGGCACTGCTCCCTTGGCCGTTTCCACAAACGGAGTGGCAGTGAGTTCGAGTCCGATTACCGGCTTCAATTCGTTGATCGCCCGCACACCCGCGCTGGCGCGGTAGCGGTGGGACTCGTCCATGATAAGCACGAGGTCGGGCAATCCGGCCAAATAATCAAAGTAGCTCTCGCCGATATATTCCGAGAGGCGCTTGATGCGTGGCGATTTACCACCGCGAACCTCCGTGTTGATTTTGGAAATGTTGAAAATGTTCACCTTGCAACGAAGCAACTGGTCGAACAGCGTTCCGGCCTTCGCTTCATAGTTGTCGCCGGTAATGATCTCCGGGGCGTCCGTGGCAAACTCGGCGATCCCCTTGAACACATATTTGGACGTGTTCGGCGTGAAATCTGTAATGAGCTTGTTGTAAATCGTCAGGTTGGGGGCCATGACGAAGAAGTTGTTAATGCCGTGGGCTTGGTGCAGGTAGGTGATGAAAGCACCCATGAGCCGGGTTTTGCCGACGCCGGTGGCCAAGGCGAAACAAAGCGACGGGAATTCGCGCTCGAAATCGGTAACCGTGGGATATTCGGAGCGAATTACATCCAACGCGGCGGCGATGTCTGCGCCTTTCCTCGGCGGAACGATTTCCGTGATGCGGTCGAGGGTTTCCAGTGATCGGCGCTGTGGCGCACGTAAGCTCAGACGCCCCGCGATGGCGTTCACTTGGGGTTTCATTGTCCCACCTCCTCGCCGAAAAGCGATTGCTGGCCTGGCTTGGGTGGCGCTTTGGGCAGGTTTTCCACTTTGAGGCTGTAATCGTCATGGCCCCATTCGCAACGGGAAAGCACTTGCTTCGGAATTTTCTTCACGGTCAAATTGGAATAGTGCTCCGTGCCGCCTTTTGGGCTGCGGAAAGCGGCGCACAGAACCAACAACGTGCGTTCGGGGCCGACTTCGTCGCTCAACTGCGCAAGTTGGTCCGTACTCAGGTGCTGGGTGGTGACGTAGATAAAATCGCGCTCCGTGGACCGGCCATGCTGCCAATAGACCGTATCGCTGGGGGCATAGGTGAAGCCTTCCAGCTTGCACGCCGCCTCGGCAAGCATGGTAGCATTAAATTGTTTGCTGATGACCCACTGCCCCCACTTGTCTTTTTCCAGAAGCGAGGGTGCCAATTTGTAATAGCGAAAGCCGCCCCCTCCTTTCCAACCTACAGCTTCCGTTATACCACCAAGGTCCATCCCATCAACGACCTTTTTGAGCCGGGGAATGATGTGGGTGAAGCAGGTTTCTCGCAATTCAACCATGATACAGCGCCGTCCCATTTTGTGCGCAACGGCACCGGTCGTGCCCGACCCGGCGAATGAATCCAGAATCCAATCGCCAGCATTTGAACCGATGTGAAGCACACGGCTCAGAAGTTCTTCGGGCTTCGGGTTGTCGAATCCATTTCCGTCAAAAATGATATTGGAATGCCGCTTTCCGGAATCATTGGTTCCAACATCATCGGCATACCAAATTGTCTCTGGTGTTAGACCTGCATCCTCGCTCTCTTTTAAGAATTTTTTCTGACGCGGAACATTGTTTCCAGCCGCCCCAAAGTAGATTCGATTGTCGTTGATCAACTCTTGAAGTTTCGGCTCGGTGAATCGCCAGCAGTTTCCGGCAGGGGGATCAATGCGACGCCCGCTCGGAGTGGTGATTGTGTAGAACTGCGAAGCAGTACCATGCCCAGCCTGCGCGGTAATGGCTACTGATTGCCATACACCTCTTGCATCGTTGTCTGGGTTGCGATAGCGGTTCATGACTTCCTGGCTAATCGGAACAGGGTTTCGCACTTCCTCGAAAGTTGGCCTGTGCTTAGCGAACACAAGAATAAAATCGTGCTTAAATGAAAAGACGCGCCGATTTTCGCGAGTCTTGCGTTTCTCCCAGATAATTGTGGTGACAAAGTTTTCTCGGCCAAACACCTCATCGCAGAGCACACGCAAATAGCCGTATTCATTGTCATCTATGCTGATCCAGATTGAGCCGTCGTTTCGCAGAAGCGCCCTTAGAATCTCTAAACGTGATCGAATCAACGACAACCAAAGAGAATGCTCAACGCCATCATCGTAATGTTCAAAAGCACTGCCGGTATTGTAAGGAGGGTCAATGTAGATACACTTGATCTTGCCAGTAAACTCTTGTTCTAGCGCTTTGAGGGCGAGCAGGTTATCTCCAAATATCAGGCGATTATCAAAAAAGTCATTGTCGGTAACGCGATGTTTGGCGTGGTAGGATTTTTCCGGGTCTTCGAGCAAAATGCGCGGCTCCAACCGGGGCCGGTTTTCCTTGCCAATCCAAGTTAATTCAAGTTTTTGTTTCTTGGTCATGACAATCCTGAAATCTGTGGCGTCTTGGAGCTGAGATACTTGAACAATTCCACCGGGTAGGGATCTTTGTAGCTTGTTTGCCACTGTTTGGCCATAATCGCTGAATCAGCCTCCAAACCGCTATGAGTAATCATCGCAGAGCATAACAAAGGGATGACGTGATTCTGGCTGCGAAAGAACTGAATGGGGCTCTTGCTACCCAGAAGTGTTTTGGTTTTGTCCCAGAGGATTTGGCGTAACTGATCTGATTTTGCGCTCAACTGTGTGGGCAGCTTTTGAGCATCAAACAACTTGGGTAAGTCGCGTTCAAGGCGAACCTGTCTGGCGAGGAGCCATCCGAATGCGATGGCACCATGTTTGTACGTGAGCTTTTCCAGCCCATAGCCTATGGATTCTCGGTTCATGCGGGCAACGAAAAATCTAGTGAACCGCACGGCATTAGCGAGTTGGAAAGCGGTCACTTGGGGATTGAATATGCCCCTGTAGCGTTCGGAAGTGGTGTCGAGCAGGGATGGAGCTTCATTTTTGAGCCAAACGACGTAACGGGGGTCGGGGTGGAACAGGGCCAGTGCGTGGGCCGCTTCTAGTGCGGTAAAGCGATCAACTTCGTTACCATCAGGCGTTCCAGCTTTGAAAGCGTAGTGGATGCCCAGATGAGCAAGGTCACGACGAAGTCGTTCCTGTTCCTCATGCAAGGCGACAAAATTGGAAGAATGAACCTGATTTTGGTGATTACGCGCACGCGTTACCGATTTTCCAAATTCGCCGTCTGCGTCGGCTTGAATAAGAGTTAGTGAAACCCTAGCGCTGGTGATGTCCGCACTAGGTTTGTCGGCAACGAATTTTGATGATGAGGCGATGGTTTGGGCACCGTTGACCACGGAGAAGCCCGTAATATCGAGCCGTTTCCGCTCGCGATTCCCCCCCTTCGCGTCAATCTTTTCGCACAAAGCGGTCACGCCATTATTGAGATAGACGAAATGCTCCGGCTTTTCTGCCAGTGTCTTTTGAATCGATGCGTTTACCTCCGTAGTATGACCGAGGAAGGTGCGTATGTTTTTTTCGTACAATGACTTACCGTGGCTATTATGCAACGCAACCAGGTCGGCAATTCTAATGAGCCCAATGTATGTGGTTTTTGGCTCGGTTGCGTGGGCCCATTTTTCAATCGTGAGCCTGGCATCCACGCGTTTGTATGCCTGGCTGATTTGGAGACCGGCTACTACCCTGGAAGCGTCGAAGTCGATAACGGGTGATTTGAAGCGCTGCTCACCGTGCGAGTCATCGACTAATAATTCATTAACAGCCGTTTTGGCATGGCTGCTGATTCCTGAGCCAATGTGAGCGACAACCAGTTGAATCGCGCTGCAATCGTCTATGGCATTTATGATTTCTTGGCGGCGGCGTTGGACGTGCTGGTTGAAGCCGGTAAGGTCTTGCTGGATTAATTTTCGGACACCCTGACAAAATGCCAAAGCCTCATCCTGGCTGAATTGCTCGGATGCCTTGATCTTCGATTGAAGAATAAACACGGTTTCGGTGGAAACAGAGTAATAGATGGCGTCGATGCCAACGTCTTCAAAATCGTCAACAACTGCCTGCGCTGCCTCGGTTTCTGGTACGCCGGTAATGTGATGCAAGGCAAACGCGCTGAAAGCCCGTGAGAGGTTCTTCTTTTCCTGTTCCGGCGCTGGTTTGTCCTGCTTTAACAGTGCGGGCAAATACGGCTGGTAATTTTCAACCAGGTTTTTTTGCAGTAGCGCGATGTAATGGGTAGCTAAAGCACTCATTGATTCAGCTCGGTTTCATTTTGATCATTAAAGATGGAATCATCCACCTTGTCGAAGGTTTCCGGGCTTACCAACTCCGGCAGGCGTTGGACGTGA
The DNA here is from genome assembly GCA_903898185.1 of uncultured Verrucomicrobiales bacterium. GTDB lineage: Bacteria > Verrucomicrobiota > Verrucomicrobiia > Limisphaerales > Palsa-1400 > CAIUEN01. Next base: position 9,128 of record CAIUEN010000307.1, on the reverse strand, counting down.
TCAACTGCATCTTCTCCAATATCGGAAAACTGGTTCATTGCGTCAGCCAGTTCGTCGATGAATTCGGTAAGCGAATTGAATTCGACAAATCGTCTTGATTTCACCAAGTCGTCAAGCCAGCCCCAGATGCTAGGCAAGGCAAGAACGGCGAAGTCTTTTGCGGCCCGAAACTCGCAGTGAATGGCCGTTTGATGAGAGAGAATGTCTTCTGATGAATACACCTTGATGGCGTAATACAGTAGCGGAGGGCCTTCGTGCCAACTACGATATCGAAGGCGTGGCGAAAACTTTGCAAAAATGACTTTGACGTTGTTACCGGTTGCAAGTTGGAATTCACATTCCTTTAGGTCCGAATTTGCCAAGGCAAGATCGTCCTTTGGTTCAGACTCCTGAGCTTGGGCTTGTTCGGAATGCCTCTCCTCCCGCATTTCCTCCCGCAAACACCGCATGATGTCCTCAAACACTTCCTGTGCCAGAGGCTGTCCTGCCCCCTGCGTCGGTTTTGATTGTGGAATATCAGACACGGCGTCCATGGTTTAGGTTAATCGCCATCGAATGGTGAAAAGCTGCGACAACGCCGACTTGTGGGTCAGTTTTCCCTCAATGCTGGCAATTAGGTCTTCGCGTTGTTTGTCCACCTGGTCTTGCGCCTCGAAAAGAGATCGGCGCTTCTGACTGCGTTGCGCCTCTAAAGCCTTGATCTGCCTCTGGCCAGCGAGCTTTTCTTCCAGCGTTGGCGCGGTTGTGGCGGCACGTCGGGCATCCTTGATCTGCCGGTCAAAATCCTTAATCTCCCGCTCCAAGCCGAGTTTGAGATCGTCAGCCCAGCCATCAAGTTTTGCGGCCTCAACTTCAAAGAACTTCGCGTTTCGCTCAGAAATGGTCCGTTGAATGGTGGCTTGTCGGTGTTGGGTGGTAGTTTCCAGTTGATCCGGAATGTCCCCTGCGCAAGCGTGGGCGGTCGTTCCGGGAAGTGTAAAGAGTCTGGCAGATGCTTCCTCGTCCATCGGTTTTCCGGCATCGGACACGGCTGCAAAAATCAAATGATCCTCGGTTTGATCGAGTGATTCCACCGTGAACTTGGAAAGGACTAACCAACCGGTTTGACCAACGAATAATTCCAAGGCACTGACTTTGCCATCATGGTCGCCGTACGCAAAAACGACTTCCTGGGCCGGTAGATTTCGGTCCATTGCCCTGGCAATGACCGCGTCTGCCAGCGGGTGATTGAGCCGATAAAGATGAGCCTCACCGGACCGTCGGGGCAACTCATAGAGGCCAAGCGGAATCTGACCCGATAGTTCGGGGAATGGGCACGAGTTGAGGCGGAATGATGCGTCATCCAGAAACTTGGCATGGCCATGGAGTTCATGCCGGGTGAGTTGGATAAGCAACCGCTCGAACCGGTTCAGGCATGCCTTGGACGTTTCATTGCTAATTTTGAGCTTCTCTCGGACCTCGTCGTCGAAGTTTTCAAGCAGTTGCTTGCGGGTCCGAGTCATGGCGTCGTTGATCTCTAGGCTCAATTCGAGCTGTAATTGATCAAACGCCGACTGGATTTCTTCCCGCTTACGGCATTTCTGGTAGATCAGGGCTATACGCTTTTCAAAATCAACGCCTGACTCGATGGCCCCCAATACCTCGTCACTGGCACCGAATACGCCTTCAAATAGCTTAAATTTCTCCGCAAGCAGTTGAAAGACACGCTTATCGGCTTCGTTCTTCCGGTTCAAGAAATTGACGACCACCACATCATGTTTCTGACCATAGCGGTGGCAACGGCCAATGCGCTGTTCAATCCGTTGCGGATTCCAAGGGAGGTCGTAATTGACCACCAAGGAGCAAAATTGGAGGTTAATCCCCTCTGCCCCCGCTTCCGTGGCAATCATGATGCGGCCTTCTTCCCTGAAATAATCGACCAAAGCTGACCTCATATCTGCGGTGCGCGACCCGCTGACCCGGTCGGTTCCGGCATGGCGTTCCAGCCAAGCGGCATAAATTTGTTTGGAACGGTCGTCGGTGTTGGTTCCGTTGAACAGGACGATGCCGTCTTTGAAAGGGCTGTCGCCCAGCACGCGCAATAGATAATCCTGGGTGCGCCGGGATTCCGTAAAAATGATGGCCTTTTGGGAAGCACCAAGCTCGGCGGCCTTTGTGAAAGCGACGCCAAGGGCTTTTAAGAGAGCCTTCCCTTTGCCATTATGGGTAATCGACGTGGCGAGTTGGGCAAATTCGTCGAGGTCGGCAATTTCAGCTTCAAGGGCATCGCGGTCGGCGTCTGAGATCGGTTCGCCTGGCTGATCCTCGTACCATTCCTCGGCGGTTTCGTTGAGTGCCTCGTAGTCATTTTCAAGCTCGGCTTCCAATGGTTCGGGCGGTTCGTGTTTTTGGAGCTTTTTTTTCAGGCGGGCCGAAATTGAGGATAAAGCTCCGGCAATGGCGAACGTCGAGGATGCAAGCAATTTTCGCATCACCAAAGTCATTAGAGAGCGCTGGCTGGCTGGAAGAGCTTGCAGGTTATCGCGGCGCAGGTATTCGGAAACCAATTGGTACAGCCGGTCCTCGCTTTCCTCCGGGGTGAATTCCTCCACCAAGGGCAGGCGCTCGGTGTAAGGAATGTACGCCGTCACTTGGCGGCGCAAGGTCCTGTGGCAAATGGGTTTCAGGCGGCTTTTCAAGGTTTTGAAAGCCTGCTCCTGGCTCAGATTGGCGAACTGCTCCCGAAAACTTTTGAGGTCGCCGAATGCGTGTTCGTCGATAAAACTGACAAGCCCAAATAGTTCAAGGAGCGAGTTTTGCAGGGGCGTCGCCGTAAGCAACAGCTTGGGTTTTTGCGCCAAAGCTAGTTTGAGGGTGTTTGCGATGACGTTGGATGGCTTATAGACGTTGCGTAACCGATGGGCTTCATCGATGACGACCAAGTCCCATTGTGTTGTCTGAACATCAGTGGCTTTATTCCGGGCAAACTGGTACGAACAGATAACCAAGGATTCGAGAGTATCAAAGGGGCGAAAATTGCCCATTTTGACCGCCGCATTGTACGACTTGGTTTCCAGGATCGAGCACGGGAGGAAGAATTTCTCGGTTAATTCCTGATACCACTGCTTGCGTAGATTCGACGGGGTGATGACCAGAATTCGGCGTTTTCGCTCGGCCCAACGCTGGGATAGAACGATTCCGGCTTCGATGGTTTTGCCCAAGCCAACTTCGTCAGCCAGCAATGCGCCCCGCGATAATGGTGAATTGAAGGCAAACAGAGCCGCGTCAACCTGGTGGGGGTTCAAATCCACCTGAGCGCCAGCGACCGCACCGGCGAGCTTTTCAAGGCTATCGGAAGAGCACCGTTTGGTTAACTCATGGGCGTAGTATTTGGCGTGGTAGTCGGTGAGATTGGATGCCGACGGTGGTATTGCCTCCAAGTCATGGGAGCTTTCGGCTTCGATGCCGGGATGGGCATTCGTGCCGGTCACGCTTGCGCCACTGGAAATACGTTGGGGCATCGTTTCCTTTTCCACTCCGACGATAACTGCATCATGCCCATAGGGAAAGCCAATTAATTGCAGAGGGAGCGAACAAGCCTCGGTCAGGCGATGCAAGATAACTACGCGGCAAAGCCGCGTCGCGCCATAAAGAAAAGGCTGGACGACAAAAGCCGTCCAACCTGACCTGCATGCACAGGCCCCGTCACGGGTCGCACTCCTGCGTTGCCCGCTATGCGTGGCGAGCGGGGAATCATCGGCCCGCTCCCTTGACGAACCATTTTTGTTGTGCGCTCGGTTTCCTGGCGAAGGCCAGCCAGCGACCAGACTGGACGCTGGGTAGTGAGCACTCAATCTGAGGCAAAGGCCCAGATCATGAGGTCGCAAGGATTCTCCAAATCAAAGGACTCCGGATGATTGTGCCTCACCGAATGGGCAACCCACAGATCGAGGCAGGGATCGGTGGACGTCGATGCGTAATGCTGTTTCTGCTTCTCTTTCTCGAATGCCCGTTTCAGGGATTCTGATGCACCGAGAAACAGGGTGCGGGGTGGTTGGTGATCTATGTTGGGATTATCTTTGCTTGGGTTGTGTGGCGGATGCGGTACGGCCTTCTAAGGCGCGTTCGAGAGCATCGGCGCAATGAAGATACGCATCGGCCATTGCCTGCCCTTTAATTTGCGTCTGGCCAGAAACACGCGGAATACTGGCCAGATTTTGAGACTGGCTGGCCCAGAGCCGAAAGCGTTCAATCTGGTGTTTGATCTCGAAAGTGGTCATAGGGTGGCGGTTGGGGTTACGTAGCAATGCAACGATAAACTGCATCGGTAAGATCAACGGGTGAAAACGGCTTTGGGAGAAATGCAATGGAATCAGGAATGATCTCTCTGATGAACCCGCTGATCACCAGGACTTTCAGGTCCGGCTTGGCGTTGCGGAGTAACGCCGAGAGCTGCATTCCAGTCATACCAGGCATCTCGAAATCCGTGACGAGCATGTCGATGGCATGAGCATGAGCATTCCAGACGGTTTGGGCCGAATGACCTGAATCAGCTTCAAGGACAGAAAAGCCCGCACGTTCAAGGACGATCCGGCAAACTCGCCGAACGGAGTTATCATCATCTACGAGTAAAATCAGAGGATAGTTCGTTTTTGCTCTCATCACGGTGAAGATGTTTTGTTGGAGAAGCGCGCCGATGGAAACGGCGCTGAGGGATCGGGCTTGCACGGAAAAGTGCAAGCCCGAAAGTTGCTTAAACTGTTGCCAGTTTGCGGCCCTGTGGCTGGGCTTCCGGCTTAGTGGCCAATCTGGCACGTCCCTGAGCCCAGGAGCGAAGCGCTTTAATGGATTCGCTCATTGTTTCGGCGAGGCTTGTGAATTCATTCAGACACCCGGCAATATCGAGATCGCCGGGTTCGCGATTTCCTGCGAAAGCGGCATAAAGACTCTCCACAAACACGGCTTCGATTTCCGAGCCAGTCAAGCCATCGGTCATTTTTGCGAGTTGGGCTATATCAAAGTCCCCAGGCTTGCGACCATACTTGCTGATCTGAATATTCCAGATTTGTTGCCGTTCCTTTTCCGATGGAAGATCGACAAAGAAAATCTCGTCGAACCGTCCCTTGCGAAGGAGTTCCGGCGGAAGCTGTGAAATATCATTGGCGGTGGCAACGACAAAAACGGGACTCGATTTTTCCTGCATCCAATTAAGGAACGATCCAAACACTCGCGCCGAGGTGCCGCCGTCGCTGGAACCAGACGATTTGCTGCCCGCGAATCCCTTTTCGAGTTCGTCGATCCAGAGCACAGCCGGGGCAATGGCTTCTGCTGTGGCGATGGCACTACGCAGATTGGATTCCGATTGTCCCACCAAACTGCCGAACAGCTTGCCCGCATCCAGGCGGAGCAACGGTAATTGGAAAACGCTGGCGGTGGCTTTGGCTGTGAGCGACTTGCCGGTTCCTGGGATTCCCAAAATCAGCAAGCCCTTTGGCGCTGGGAGTCCGTAGGCTTTTGCCTCGTCAGTAAACGCCTCTCGGCGGTTCAAGAGCCAGGATTTCAAGACCTCCATGCCGCCGACAGAACTGATATCCGTATGGTGTTCAATCACTTCCAAGATGCCGCCCTTTTTTAGCGCCTGAGCTTTCTCGCGTGAAATTATGTCCGGCAACACCGCTTTGCCTTCAATGATGGAAAGCGCCATTGCGTTTTCCGCTTCGGTCGTTGTCATACCTTTGGCCGATTCCAAGACTTTGGCACGAGCCTCCGGTTCAATGGGCGGCCTCTGGGCTGAATCGAGAATCCCGTCCAGCACCGTTCCCAATTGCTCTTTGCCGGGGAGGCTAAAATTCAAGACTGTGAACTCGCGCTCCAACTCGGGCGGCAACAGCATGCGACACCCAAGCAGGACAATCGTTTTCGATGTGGCTTTGGCTGAAACCAACAGGTCTTTGATCTTTCGGACCAAGACAGGATTGGGGTTGGCTGCGTCGATATAGAGATGAAAGTCTTTCAGGACGAAAACTCCTTTTTCTTTCATCTCGGCGATGGCATCGAGAGCTTCCAGCGGGTCTGTGGCATTGGACACCGCGCTCTTGGTAACGTTGACCAGGCCCGCTACTGGGGTCCAGTAATACAGGTCGTAATTGAGAGAGTCGGTCACCGATTTCAACTCAGCTTCCACTCGCTGTTCTTCGGCGGAGACCAAAAAGAGTCCCGGATATGCTGCGCGAACGTAATTTGCGATTCGATTTTTCATGATTTTATTGGAGATTTTCGTATTCCCAAGCAACGCAAACTTGGCGAGAAGCATCCTGGAACAGGAGGCTGTTGGTTTGCGCGTGCCGCACCTCCCACTGTTGGGTGCGGTCGCAAAACTCAATGTTGGTCGCCCGGCGGATTTCCAAGGCACCGATGGCTTGCAAATCGATGGCCTCGGTATAGAGGCAGTGCCCATCGCCACCGGGCAAAAACGTGATGGTGGTCAAATTCATTGTCCAAGCTTCTGTTGGTTTTTGGTGGTTTCGGTTTGAAAGAACTCGACTTTGTGCCGCCGGGTTTGAACCTCGCCCAACGCCTCCTCAAACGCCCTGGTGGCATCGTGGCAGGAACTTCCTTTGAATCCGTGTGCCTCGACGGAAAAATGTCCGTCCGGGCCGATGGTGACTTCGATGGTCTTCTTCATGTTAGACTCCAATCGTCAGTTTGATGTTGTCGCCGACTTGCTTTCGCTGAACGGTCCAGCCCTTCTTGCGAGCCTGAATAGTGGCCTTGTTGACGGCGTAGAGCTGGGGCAGTTTGCCGTAGTTAGCCCCAACTTCGGCCTCAACATGACCCGCAAACCAGTCCGTTGTGAAACCGAAGGCCCCGTCTTGCTGTCGATTTGCAGCAATGTCGTAAGGGCCTCGGAGACGGATAACATACTCGCCTTTGGTCGTCTGGGTGTAGTAGCCGCGAGCTTCGGCGTTGGGAACAAGTTCGAGACCGAGTTCGGAGCAGGCCGCTCTGAGGGCCTCGGTGTCGCGGATTTGGGTTTTAATTGTTGTGAAATGACTCATATCGGTTGAAACGGTTATGGTTCGGAAGAAGGAGGATGAAATCCAGTCAGGCTTGCTGTCGGTGGTTGGATCACGCCGCCAAAGCAAACTTACGCTTGCCCATCTCGCCGAAGTTGCGCACTAACGCCGACTTGTCTTCGGTTGCCATTTGTCGCGCCCGGTCAGCCAGACCCGTCAATCCGTTGATCAGTGTCTGTTTCCAACTTTCGTTGGAGCGATATTCCTCGGCGGATCGGGACAGGAGTTGTTGGCGCACTTCGGCGAGTTGTTCTTCCATTTCGCGATCCCCGGCAAAATTCAGGCTGCGGAACTGATCAATGAATCGAACCAGGCGATTTAGAGTTTTCTGGTGAACCCCGGTTTCTGAACTGCCAATGCTGGCGAGCATATCCGTGCAGAGTTGGGCGGTCTGGGCGCGGAGCGTTGTGATGCAGTCTGCCACGAATGATTCCGTTTCATGTCTCAGATGTTCCTCCGCTTCCTGTGCTGCCCGTTGCCGGGCTTCGATGATCCCGCGCTGATCTGCTTCCGCGATGGCTTGGACGTTTGCCAGCGGAGCGACGACTTGAAAAAGGTGGGTGTTGAAACCAAAGAACCGATCCAGACGGTGTTGTGCTGGGTACGACGCCTCGATGGCTGCGACAACCTCCTGGGCATTTGGCAACCCGAGACCGTCGATCATCGTCTTCCATTCTGCGATGGCCACATCGCGCCACTGGGAGTAGCAGACGATAAAAAGCTCCTTGGCATTGTGGAACTCGGTTTCCAGTTCCTTCAAACGGTGGGTGACCTCATCCAATTTGGCATTGGGCAGGAAATGGGCCAAACCACCCAAAAACGGAAACGTGTTTTCCTCAACATACGCATGCACACGACCTTCAATCAGGGCCAGTTTTTCAAAACATTCGCGTGGCAAGAGACGCTTGTGGCCCAGGCAGACGAGTCGGTCTGAAATTTTAGATGGTTCCAGGCCAACCTCCTCTGGGCGCAGTTTTTTGTGACCGCGCCAATAGGAGACGGTCGTGGTGATCAGGACGCCCTCGCGGGCCAATGCCTGGAAGACTTCATTTTTTTGATGATTTTCCATAATATTTATGAATAGATTGTTAAGACGCTTGAATTATTTTTTTGAAACTGGAAGCGACGCGAAGCGGAGCGGGGGTGCGTGCGGGGAAAGGGGAAATGGGCTGGGGTGAGCATTCGTGAAATCCCTGGGATTCATTTGTGACAAGAACAATACATAAGTCTCCATGTAGGTCGCATTGAAACTGGATGTTTCAGGAGGAATTTAAGGGTGACCGATGGGCCATGGGCTTCAAACGGAGCGATGGGATGGTTGATGGATTTTCTATTTCCCTTGGTGATGATGCCTTGGTTTCCATTCTGTTGGGAATGCTGGCGATAGCTCGTCCTTCCCAAAAGGCACATGTTCTACATTCTTATGCCCCCGGTCTTCTTGCCTTTTTATACCTCTTTCTACCTTCTCTTTTCTTTCTCCGTTTAAATGTATTTCGCCATTTTAATATTACACGCTTGCAATGCGAATGTTACAGAACTCACTGCGTTCATTTAACAGGTTTCAGGGCGACCGAGGGTGGCCGATCATTGTTTCAGGTAGTCCCTAATTCCGGCTCGGGTCTGGAACCGAAGCCACGGCGGTTCTGCGCTTCTCCCGCACCGATGATTCTGTGCACCACACAAGCATCGCCACATCGAATGAATTGGTTGCATCAAACATGACGTTTATTTTCCCTGCTGCATCAAACGCCGCATGGGCTGTAACAAGCGCGGTAGCCATGACATACCATTCAGGGAGGGATTTGTCGCTCAACACCCCATTTTTGAGATGCTTTTCAAATAGGTTGAGCACTGACTGCAATTGTTCCGATGGAAGAGTTGGTTTTTGATTATTCATATGTTTGGTTCTCTTTAATTTTATTGATTCTCATCTTCACCGACGGCCATTGTTTCACCCTTGCTCGCTTGAAGTTCTTCATCAAGAGCGGCTTGTTTCTTTCGGAGTTGGGCCAGTTTTGTGCCATGTTGGAACCCGCCATCAAGATTCTGCTGTAGCCATGCCAGTCGCGTGGC
>CAIUEN010000306.1 GCA_903898185.1 uncultured Verrucomicrobiales bacterium | reverse complement strand
TAAGGTTCTTTCTCTCAGATCGAGAGGATTTTGAAATCCGCCTCAAGAAACCCACCGACAACAACGACGCAAAAGACCCGCTTTCGAGGAATTAAACTTGCGAGTGTTTCCCCCCGTTTTTGCCGGTTTTAGTGAGGTCTGTTCCATACGTCGGACGAGCGTCGATTCTTGTTGGAACGAAGATTCGGCACTGTCGTTTTGGACGAAGCCCATAAGGCGCGGCGACGGGGCGGGGTCGGCGAAAATAGGGATGCATCGAACAATCTGCTCGACTTCATGCTGCGAATAGGTCGGCGTACCAAAAATCTTTTGCTCGGCACCGCTACGCCAATCCAGACCGAAGTCAGCGAGCTTTGGGATTTGATGCGCATTCTAAATTCTGGCTCGGAATTCGTTTTGGGCCGTGAAGCAATGAGCATGTGGATGAACATACAGCGGGCTTTGCCTGTTATAAAAGGCGATGAAATTCCTGTCGATGAGCGCGATGCTTGGGAGTGGCTGCGCAGCCCGCTCCCGCCGGGAGAGGAGGAACCGTTGGTCGCCAATCTTCGCTCCCAGCTTGGAATTCCCGACAACTCCTTCTTTACCGATAAGGGTTTTGGCTCGCTGGAATTCTTCGCCCAAGAATCGGTTGTCCAGACGTTGTCGCCCGATTTCTACGAACAACACAACCCGTTTGTCCGCCACATCGTGCTCCGTCGCCGTCAGACCTTGGAAGAGGCGGGCTTGTTGGAACGTATCTCCGTTGAAGTGCATCCGGTGCCCGACGCTCCAACAAGCACATACTCCGGCATGCACTTTGACGGTCTTGGTTTGCTTACGAACCACCCATTCAATCTCGCTTATCAAGCCGCCGAAGACTTCATAACCGCGTTGCAACAGCGAACCAAAACAGCCGGATTTATGAGGTCACTCCTGCTACAACGCATTTGTTCCAGCTTCGCCTCTGGTCGTAGCACGGCTGCTAAAATGTTGAACCGCGAGTTGCTTGATGATGATGACGAGGCGGCCCTTCTGTCAGAACCGCTCAGCCATCTTACCCCCACCGAGGCCAGCCATCTTCGCACCATTGTCGAGGAATTGTCTCGCCCGGAAGCGCACGATCCGAAGCTCGCTGCGATTCGCTACTTCCTGACAGAACATCGAACGGAATGCAGAACATGGCTTGAACATGGATGCATCATCTTCAGCCAATACTACGATACCGCTCATTGGATTGCATCCGAATTGGCGAGGACGTTGCCCGGCGAACCGATTGCGATCTATGCTGGCACGGGCAAGAGCGGCATGTTTCGCGGTGAGGAGTTTGCGTCCATTGAGCGCGAGGAAATTAAGAAGGCGGTCAAGAAACGGAGTTTACGACTCGTGGTTGCAACAGACGCGGCGTGCGAAGGGTTGAATCTACAAACTCTTGGCACCCTCATTAACGTGGATCTTCCGTGGAACCCATCAAGGCTCGAACAACGGCTTGGCCGCATCAAGCGTTTCGGCCAGACGCGGCGATCTGTGGACATGCTGAATCTGGTTTACAACGACACCCAGGACGAGAAGGTCTATAGGGTTTTATCGCGCCGACTGAAGGACAAGTTCGATATTTTTGGCGGCTTGCCAGACACCATAGAGGACGAATGGATTGAAACGGAACAACGATTGGATGAGATGATGGATCAATACGTTCACCTCCGTCAGCAAGCTCGTGATGTGTTTGAACTCCGATACAAGGAAACGATTAATCCGGACAAGAACCGCTGGGAACTATGCTCTCGCGTCCTGGCGCGAAAGGATGTGATCGAGAAATTGTCAGAGTCGTGGTGATGGGAAAACATTCCTCAGAGATGGTGGCTTAAGAAGTGTCGGAGTTGTTTGGGTTAGGGTGGATTTGGAACGTGAAGTGAGTTTGGCAGAAGAAATGGCAAAGTTTGCGAGGGCAGTTTTGGAGTTGGATCTTGGAATTCCAAGTCAAGTTAGACCCACCGTAGTTACAATTACGGATGGGAATGGAGGCGGATATTTGAGGAACATTATTGGAGTGAGCGCTGGAGAAGTTCGTTTTTCATAATAGGTTCCTAGACGAAATGGTGAACCAGAATGGCAATCAATTGTAGCGGATTAGAACCGGCGAGCTGAAATGTTTGAGTGTTACGCAATAACATTGTATGTGCATCAAGTTTATAGACTATTTAACTGTTCAAGGTGCAATTATGTTGTATTCCAGAGAATCATAATCATGTTTCGGTTGGTAGTTTTGCAGTTGGCAAGCAGACGAAAGATACTGTTTTTCAGTTTCCAAACGAATGCCAAACGGCAGGACGGTGAGATGAACGTATCGATTTGGGATGCAACATGCTGGACAGAATTTGAGATGTCATTTGTGAAGCGATTAGGCCAAGATTACATTGATCTTAAGGAGACTTTGCGAAGCAATTAGATGCTGCCAAGTGCGGCAATTTGGTTCTTTGAAGCGCAGATTGAAATATCCCGGAAGCGAGTTGTCTTTCGTGTGGCGCTTTGCGGTTGGTTGATGGCGAGCAGTGCCTTTACGTTTTGTTAAGCAATGTACAATTGAGATGCCCAAGTCCTTGAGTTTCGTGCGCCACACTATTTGCCGCCCTATGTTCCAGAAAGCGGTGTGGTAGCCTCGTCAAGAGGGAGGGCAGATGACGTTTTGATTCGATTTATAACGTTCCAACGCTCAACTTAACGCAACACATTGCTTAACAATGTGTTGCGAAACTCCACACCAAATGCATTGGACGAAAATGTATTTTCGTACCATTTGGTTAGCCTTTTGGGCTAACAAGAGTCGCAGGCGACCATCTTGTCTAACCTCATTGGTATTTTTGCAAAAAGCGTACTAAGGGAGTTGGAAGATTCAAAAGTACCCGCGATTTTTGGGCAGCGATCAGCCATTTTGCCTAATGGGAAGGTCTCATTGAGCCCCGCCCTAGGGTGTTGAATTGATTGGGATTTTGCCTCATAAAGTTCATGCAGTAGAAGTTCCTGATTGCACGTCATCACTGCCAATTGCTGCCTTCCTTT
>CAIUEN010000305.1 GCA_903898185.1 uncultured Verrucomicrobiales bacterium | reverse complement strand
GGCCGCTGGGAAGAACTTTACCCCCACGTCAAACTAACTTCCCCCAGTCTGAACTGATCGCCATGACAACCCGACCATAGCAAATCGATCCCAAGTGTTTACTCTGGACTAAACCCTTTAAAAAATCTGAGATGCGCACCCCCACATAATGAGAATTGCGTGTCCATATTGAAAATCTTGCGCAATGAGCCATTCATAGTAAGACTTGAATACTTTGGTGATACGCAAGAATTTTACAGAGACGAGCATTCGTTTGCGCGGTGTGCGTCAAAACAACCTCAAGAGCATCGATTTGGACCTGCCCAAGCGGCGACTGGTTGTGATTACCGGCTTGAGCGGATCGGGCAAAAGCTCACTGGCTTTTGAAACTCTCTTTGCCGAAGGCCAGCGTCGTTACATCGAGACGTTCTCTCCTTACGCCCGGCAGTTTCTGGACCGCATGGACAAGCCACAGGTCGATTCCATCGAAGGCATCCCTCCGGCCATTGCCATAGAACAGCGCAATTCGGTCAAATCGACCCGCTCGACCGTTGGGACGATGACCGAAATCTGTGACTACTCGAAGCTGTTTTGGGCTCGACTGGCTCAGCTTTACTGCCGGAACTGCGGAAAACCGGTGCGCAAGGAATCGCCAGGGCGGATTTGGGATCTGCTGATTGCCGGGCATCGGGGCGCGGAGGCGCTGATTACATTCCAGTTGGCTTTGAGCGCCCGGTTTCCGTTGCGCGAGGCGTTTTCGTTGATTGAGCGGCAGGGATACCAACGATTGCTTGTGGAAAACGAGATAATCCGAATCGAGCAAGCGTTGGATCGCGCGCAGGAATTGAATCCGTCCGAATTGACGGTGATCCAGGATCGCCTGGCGGTGACGCAAGAAAACCGGGCGCGTTGCGTTGAGGCATGCGAGCAATCCTATCATTTTGGACAGGGCAAGCTGGCAGTGCGGTTATTGACTGATGGACGGGTGAACAGCTCTCAAATCCGCCAGTTTTCGGACAAATTTCATTGCGCCGAGTGCGATATTGAATATCGCGAGCCCTCTTCGGCGCTGTTCAGTTTCAATCATCCCATCGGCGCGTGTCCCAGATGCCGTGGCTTTGGACGGATCATCGCCATCAATTATGATGCGGCGATCCCAGACCGTACCCGCACTCTGGCCGGAGGGGCGGTCAAACCGTGGCAAACCGGGACAAGCGCCGAATGCCAGAAGGACATGGCCCGATTTGCCCGGATTCGCAAGGCGCCAATGAACGTGCCATTCGAGGATTTGCCGAAGAAATGGCAGGATTGGGTGATCGATGGTGATCCGGGATATGGCAGCGACAAGGAGCACGAATGGCCGAAAGCCTGGTACGGCGTGAAGGGGTATTTCCGTTGGCTGGAATCAAAGTCATATAAAATGCATGTGCGCGTGCTGCTCTCGCGATATCGCATCTATCAGACTTGTCCCGATTGCCACGGGGCGCGGTTCCAGCCCGAGGCATTGCTTTATCGGTTGGGGCCAGGGAATGGACTGACCCTGGCTGAGTTTTATCGACTCCCCTTGACTGGGGCATTGGAATTTCTTCAATCGCTCCTGGTCAGCGCGTCCAGCGGAACCGATGTGGGGCAATTATCCGCAGCTCGGAATCCTTGGGTGCTTGCATTGAATGAGGTTAGTTCGAGAATCGAGTATTTGATCGAGGCCGGGCTGGGCTATCTGAGCCTGGATCGCAACACAAGATCGCTCTCCGGAGGCGAGACTGAGCGGGTCAACCTGACCACCTGCCTTGGATCGCGTTTGGTCAATACGTTATTCGTGCTTGATGAGCCAAGCGTCGGGCTGCACTCGCGCGATACCGACCGATTGATTCGCATCCTGCATCGTTTGCGCGACGCAGGCAACAGCGTGGTGGTTGTCGAGCACGAGGCCGAAGTTATGCGCGCCGCTGACCAGATCATTGATCTCGGCCCCGGACATGGTGAAGCTGGAGGCAGAATCGTTTTTCAGGGAACCTACCAGGAAGTGTTGAGCGCTCCGGAATCGTTGACAGGGCAATATCTAAGCGGCGCAAAGAAAATCGAGATTCCGGTTCGGCGGCCCTTCCCTGCGGAGGTAATGGTGTTGCGTCATGCGAATCTTCACAATCTCAAGGACGTGACTGCGCGGATTCCGCTGGGTCGCTTTGTGTGCGTGACCGGTGTGAGCGGTTCGGGCAAGACAACGCTCCTGCGCGAAGTGCTTTTGCCAGCCTTGGAAGCCCGGCTCAAGCAGGCTCCGCAGCTTCGGCAGAGCCGGGATGTTGAAGAAACTACAGATGAGGACGAGGAGACGACTGCGGCGGGCACGACAGGACTGGCTGAGGTGGGGGGCTGGCAAAAGATAGGCCAGGTGGTGTTGGTTGATCAATCGGCGCTTGGGAAAACCCCGCGTTCAAACCCGGCGGTTTACATTGGCGCGTTTGATGAAATCAGAGCGTTGTTTGCCCAAACCGACGTGGCGAAGCAACGCGGACTGAGCGCCAGCGCGTTCAGCTTCAATTCTGCCCAAGGGCAATGCGAACGTTGCAGGGGCGCGGGCTTTGAAAAAATCGAGATGCAGTTCCTGAGCGACGTTTTCATCCGGTGTCCCGATTGCGAGGGACGGCGCTATCGCCCGCACATACTGGAAGTGAAGCTCTCAAGCCCCAGTTGTGCGAAGTCTTGGAGCATTGCCGATCTGCTGGAGGCGACGGTGGACGAAGTCATTGAGTTTTTGGGCGGATTGAGATCAGATGGGGGTGCTGTAAAGCAGGTTGGTGTCCACGGAGCCGGAGGCTCCGGGAAACGGCAGGCCGGAGGCCTACCCTACAAGGGGCTGCCTCACAAGAATGTGACTTCAGAGCGATTGGCTGAACGCGCCATCGAGAGCTTGTCATTGCTCCAGGAGGTTGGTTTGGGTTATCTGCGCTTGGGGCAGTCGATCAATACGCTGTCAGGTGGCGAAAGCCAGCGGTTGAAACTAGTCAGCCACTTGGCGGCAGTGCGCGGGATCGGCGATGCCGTGACCAACAAATCAATCCTGTTTCTGCTGGATGAACCGACCACCGGCCTGCATTTTGACGACATCCGAGTCTTGTTGGGAGTTTTCCAACGGCTGGTCGATGCCGGCCACTCCGTGGTGGTCATTGAGCACAATCTCGACGTGATCAAATCCGCTGACTGGGTCATCGACCTTGGGCCCGAAGGCGGCGATGGCGGCGGAAAGATTGTGGCCGAGGGCACCCCGGAACAAATAGCCGCATTTACCGGAAGCCACACCGGCCAAGCGCTCAAAAGTAGAGCTGGCATAGCCAGTAGAAAACTGGCCAGTTTCCCGCTTCAATGAATTCCCATTTTTTGGAACCGTAAACCATACTGAATTTGAGGGGAAAAAGAACCACCAAACCGCAAAGGCGCAGAGGCGCGGAGAGAAAGAAGTCATGCATTATTTTCTTCTTCTTACTCTGCGCCTCCGAGACTCAGCGGTGATTTTTCCACTCAAATTCAGTATGGCTATGGTTCCAAAAAGTGGAAATTTTTTGAGGCCTGAAACCGGCTGGTTTTCCACGGGCTAATATAAGCCTGACCGCCTAACCAGAACAGTTACTATTTTCGTTGCCAGCGGGTCTGGCAATTCACTAGCATCGGCAAATCCGCGCAAGCGGCAAAATCCAAATGAAAAGCTATAACATCGCAGTCATTGGCGGCGACGGCACAGGACCGGAAGTCGTCGCAGAGGCTATCAAGGTTCTTGGCGCCGCCGGCCAAAAATTCAATTTAAAGCTCAATTACACCCACTACGATCTCGGTGGTGCCCGCTATATGCGGACCAAGGAAGCCCTGCCCGACAGCGTGGTTGAGGAGTTGCGCAAGTTTCCCGCGATCCTGCTCGGGGCCATCGGCCATCCCGAAGTCAAGCCCGGCATCTTGGAAAAGGGAATTCTGCTGCGCTTGCGGTTTGAGCTCGAACAATACATCAACCTGCGCCCGGTGCGCTTGTATGACGAGCGGTTTTGCCCGCTCAAGGACAAGAAGCCCGAGGATATTGATTTCGTAGTCGTTCGCGAGAACAACGAGGGGCTTTACACCGGTTCCGGCGGCTTTGTTTTCAAAGGAACGCCGCATGAAGTGGCGATTCAGGAGAGCATCAATACCCGGCGGGGGGTCGAGCGCTGCCTGCGCTACGCCTTCGAATACGCCCGCACCCGGCGCGGCGGAAAGCCATGGAAGGGCTTGAAGACTGAGGACGTTGCGGCGGGCAAGAAAGCTCAACTCACGCTGTGCGGCAAGACCAATGTGCTGACGTATGCGTTCGACCTCTGGGAACGGGCGTTTCATGAGGTCGGCGGCAAGGATTATCCCGACATCAAGCGCGATTACGCTCACGTTGACGCGACGACAATGTGGTTTGTCAAGAATCCGGAATGGTTCGACGTGATTGTCACCGACAACATGTTTGGCGACATTATCACCGACCTCGGCGCCATGGTACAGGGAGGCATGGGCATCGCGGCGGGCGGAAATATCAACCCGCAAGGGGCAAGCATGTTCGAACCCATTGGCGGCAGCGCCCCGAAATACACCGGCCTTGGCGTGATCAACCCGCTGGCCGCCATTTGCGCCGGCTCAATGATGCTCGATTTCCTGGGTGAACGAGAAGCCGCGCAGGCCATCGAGAACTCGGTCATTAAAGTGACCCGCGAGAAGATGAAGAGCCTGGCCGCCGGAAAGATGGGTTACACCACTTCCCAAGTGGGCGACCTTGTGGCTGCGACCTTGTAAATCCTGTTAATCCTGTCTTTCCCTTAGACCGCGCTGGACTGTTTTCAACAGGTCCAGCGCGGAAAAGGGCTTGTTGAGTAATGCCGTATTCGTTTCTTGGGCAGAGGAATCGCCAGAATGAACAACACAAATCCGGGGATTGACACTCCTGATTTGAGCGATGAACGCAGATAGGGCTGGCGCGTCTGGCACTGAGTCAATAATGACCATATCCAATTCCAAACCGCGCTGCTTGATCGGTTCCAATGCGCTCTCGATTTCCCTCGCTTGAATGACTTGATAGTTGTGACGCTCCAACACGTATTCCATGCTTCCGCGCGTGAGGGGTTCCCGGCAGACCACCAGGATCAATTGACCGCGTCCCTGCAGATTCTCGAAGCTTTGTGGCGGCGCTGTTTTCGGAACCGGATGGTCTGCGGTGGGGAGCAGAATCGTAAATTCCGAGCCTTTGCCGGGCTCGCTGGACACATTGATTGATCCGCCGTGATTCTTGATAATGCCAAACGCCGCTGACAGCCCCAATCCCATTGCTTTTTCCGGCGGCTTGGTTGTGAAAAACGGATCGAAAATGCGGTCGAGAACTGCGCGCGGCATTCCTATTCCTGTATCGCAAACACGGATCGAGATTGCAGCGCCGGAGGCATCTTGATCTGCTTCCCGCAACGCGTTTCGAGCATAAACCGAAATAGTACCCCCATTGGGCATGGCGTCCCGGGCATTGAGGAACAAATTGAGCAGAACTTGCTGTAATTGGGTTGCATTGCCTTTGATCGGGAGCAGGTCCGACGCGATCTTGGTCTCCACTAGAACGGAATTCGGAAATATCTCCTTTGTGATCTGTACCGCCTCGCGAAGAACATGCTTGAATTGGAGCATTACCTTTTCTCCATCAGATCCACGGACAAAGGTCAAGACCTGCCGGGCCATTTCAGCGCCATGTTCCGCTCCCAACTCAATCACCCGCAGCGCCGCCAGTTTTCGCTCGTCAGTCTCGCGAAGCTGAAGAATCTGCGATGCCATTAGAATCGGTGACAGAATGTTATTGAGGTCATGAGCAATGCCTCCGGCGAATGTTCCAAGGCTCTCAATCCTCTTTGATTGCGATGTTGGACATCCGTCAAGGGTATGCGCGATGGTCGCATCCCGGGCTTTGTCAAGCAAGGCGGCTTGTTCTCGGAGGCGGATTTCGGCTTGCCCGTCCACCAGACCTGCGGTGATCGGATGCAACCATTGGGGCATGGGATTATTCACGGTCTCAATAATTCAGTTTCAGCGTCATAACAAAGGGTCTCTGTCGAGGCAAATCCTCAAGAAAGCTCAGAGGAGCAGGATGGTAGTCGGTATCGGTGAAATTGCAAACGCGACTTTCACGCCTGGCTGCAATTGTGCGCATCTCAGATTTTTTAAAGGGTTTAGTCCAGAGTAAACACTTGGGATCGATTTGCTATGGTCGGGTTGTCATGGCGATCAGTTCAGACTGGGGGAAGTTAGTTTGACGTGGGGGTAAAGTTCTTCCCAGCGGCC
>CAIUEN010000304.1 GCA_903898185.1 uncultured Verrucomicrobiales bacterium | reverse complement strand
GAAGCAAACGAGCGGAAACGAGGCAAGGTCTGGCGGTGGACGCCAGCGGCCTCCCGGAAACTCGACATGGCTTCAATTCGGCGTCCGCATGCCGCGTGCGCCAACAACGCCCCAATGGGCAAAGTCAAATGAACGCAATCATAATTTATCCTTTATTCTGTCAGTTGCTGCATAGACAGGTTCACAAGAAAATCAGCCCCAAATTCTGTGGTTATTCAGATGTTTTCAACCCTGACAAGGCCGCATGAACATTTCACTGTCCGGTACGAATTCAGAAGGCAAATCGTGAAATGATTGAATCTGAAGCGGAAGTTATGCTATAACTGAGCAACTTAGTGAACACTGGTATCGTCCAAATCAAATAGAGTCTTTCCAAAGCCGGAAAGAATCAGTTGCAGCTTAAGAAGCAATGAACGGCTCGCGGTCAGAAAAACAGACATCCGCCATGAGAACCAACTCCGTTGGCGGCATCCCGCGCGGCTGGCTCGAACAGGGCTGGGCGGTGTTGGATGGCGCCGGTTGCGTGGTGGATGCAGGTGAATCATTCTGTCGATGGCTGGATATGTCCAAAGACGCAATGGTTGGCCGCCGCTTTGCCCACCTGCTGCGGGAACGTTGCGCAGATTGGGAGCGTCCGGTGGAACAGATGCTTGGCGGCGCTGAACGGTTCAGCCGAATCGAACTCCAAAAGGCCGTTCCAGGCGACGGTTCGGTGGAATGGTTTCAGTTGGAATGCGTTCGAATCGGATCAGGGATTGCCGCGCGGCTGAGTTCGCTTTTTCCGCCGGTCAATGAGTTGGAAGAGGCCGCTTGGGATGATCACCTTGGCTCGGTTTCCGCCCGGCGCGAGATGTTTGTCCGCCTGATGCGGACCGAATCCCAGCTCAAAAGCCTCATGCAACGCTGGCCTGGCATCATTTTCAGTCAGCGGCCGGACTGCAGTTTTGATTTTATCAGCCCGCGCATTGAGGAATTTACCGGTGTTCCGGCGCGGGAATGGCGTCACCAGCCCCAGCTTTTCTGGAGAGTCATCCATGAAGCCGATGCCGATGGCATCCAAAAACACCTGCGCGAGGTCGTTCGCTCGCCCGATGGCCTGACCACAACCTTCCGCATTCGCAACACCAAGTCCGGACGCGTCGCTTACATCATGGAACATCGGCAGGCGGTGCTCAGCCCCACCGGTCTGCTGATGGGCTACGACGGTTTCTGGCTCGATATCACACGGCAAACCATTGCTGAAAAGCGGCTATCCAGTTCCGCTTGGAAAGAAACTCTTGCAGTGCTGACGATGGGGCTGGCTCATGATTTCAGCAACATCATGGCCGGCATTCTTTCGTTGAGCGAGACGTTCCAGTCCGAGCTTGGCAAAGACCATCCGTTTTACGAGGGGTTGACACTCATCCGTGATAACTCAATCCAAGCCAGCCAGCTCATTCAACGCATTTCCCAGCTTCACCGTGGCAAACCCGGCGAGAGAAGCTACCTCGACCTCAATGAAATGGCCTCCGAAATGGTGGAGTTGGTGCGTAAAATCGTTCCCAAGCGCATCGTCATCCAGACACGGCTCACACCGGGGCAACTTGCGGTCTATGCCGATGCAGTCGAATTTCGGCAGGTATTTGTGAATTTAGCTCTCAACGCCGTCGATGCAATGCCGCAACGGGGTGAAATTATCATCGAAACCTCGCGTCACGAGCAATTTCCACCCTGCCCCCACTTGCAAGGCGTTCTGCCACGCCTGCCAGCGGTGTGCCTGACTGTTCGCGACTCTGGGTGCGGCATTCCCGAACGAAGCTTGGGCTCCATTTTTGATCCGTTTTACACGACCAAGGAAGTCAACAAAGGTTCGGGACTCGGCCTTTACAACGCCAGTCTGTTTGTCGAAAAACACCAAGGGGCCATATCGGTCGAGTCCAAGGTTGAGAAGGGCACCACATTTTGCATCTGGTTGCCTCAGTCCGATTTCACCGAAGGAGATCATGGGCCAAAGCTGATTCAGTCCCGTCATAACCTGCTGCTGGCGGGTGCCAACGGCACTGCCTTGGATAGCATGGCCGAAATCCTCCGACGTAACGACTTCTGCGTGGTTGTCGCCACATCCGACATCATCGCATGCGAGCAACTGGAATCGCCGGATTACAAGTTTTCCGCTGCCATTCTTCAGACCACCATCGGGCAATCGGCGCTGTTCGATAAAATTCGCCGTCATGATATGCATGTCAAAGCCATTTTACAGATTGTCAGCCGCAACCCCGATGAAATCGACACATCCTTCATGAAACAAGCCGACCTGATCATTTCCGCCGATACGCCGGAGCGGGAAATGTTGACGCAAATCGAATCGATTGTGAACAAGGGAACCGACAAACGATGAGCGCAAATACGACTCCTCACATCGAAACTCCACAACGCATCCTCGTGGTGGATGACGAGGGAATCGTGCTGGTCGCATTGCGCGAGATTCTCATGCGCGAGGGTTACAATGTGATGACCCACAGCAACCCACTGCAAGCGTTGGAGGCGCTCAAGAAAGAAAGCTTCTCTGTCATCATCACCGATCAGCAGATGCCAATGCTCACCGGATTGGAGTTCCTGGCGCAGGCCAGGCGTCTGCAACCCGATGCCACCCGCATCCTCATTACCGCCGTCCTCAACCTTGATACCGTCATTGACGCCATCAACAAAGGCGAAATTTACCGGTTTGTCGTCAAGCCGTGGCTTCGGGAAGAGTTGCTTGCCACGCTCAAGAGCGCTGTTCAGCGCTACGAACTGACCTGCCGCAACCAGATTCTTCAAGCCAGCACACTGGCGATGAACGAAAAACTTCGCCAACTCAATGGCTCGCTCGAACAACAGGTGGCGCGCGTAGCCGAACAAAACAAGGAACTTGAAGAACTCAACCGGCAACTTCAGCAGGATCACCAGCGGGAGGCGCATCTTTGCGCGCGGATGCTCGAAAAATTCTCGCCGCTTCTGGCAACCCAAGCCCGGCGCACAAGCGAAATTTGCAGGGTTATCGCCGATTTCCTCAATCTGGCCGCGCCCGAACGCCAGGATCTTGAAACGTCCGGCTCGGTGGCAAATATCGGGATGGTGGCGATGCCGCGCGACCTCATCCGCAAGTCGCAAGAGACACCCGATGAACTGACGGTATCCGAGCGCCAAACCCTGGAACAACACCCTGTTGTGGGACAGGAAATACTGGAATCGGTGCCTCACTTCAAGACGGTTGGCGAAATTGTCCGGTATCATCACGAGCGAGTAGATGGACTGGGCTACCCGGACAGACTGGGCGGAAAGAATATCCCCTGGCTGGCCAGCCTGGTCGGTGTTGCCTCGCGTTTTGCCGAGGCGCGAAACCAGGGGCAAAAAGCCATCGATGCCATCCAAGTCGGCGCAGGAACTGTCTTTGACGCCGACGCCGTCCGCGCTTT
The DNA here is from genome assembly GCA_903898185.1 of uncultured Verrucomicrobiales bacterium. Classification (GTDB taxonomy): domain Bacteria; phylum Verrucomicrobiota; class Verrucomicrobiia; order Limisphaerales; family Palsa-1400; genus CAIUEN01. Next base: position 16,999 of record CAIUEN010000304.1, on the reverse strand, counting down.
TCTCTCGGCCTACCCAAGAATTCTGAGTTTGCGCCGTCAATTGGAGATTCCGGTTTCAGAGTTGCGTCCCGGCATGATTCTGGCAAAAGGCATCTACAACCCCAATGGGGCGTTGGTTTTACCGGAGGGACAGCAATTAACCGAAACGAGCATCGGGACGTTGCGTAACAATAGCCGTATTATGCCGTTGAACCATTTGTTGCTTGTTACCTGCTGAACAGCTAATCTCTCGCTCTGGTAATGTATTAAGAAGGTATGCAACTGGACGGCCTCGCTTTGACGCACACCATCACAGGGTTGACCGGGGAGTGGTGGCGGTGTTTCATTGATAATAGCGAAGAAGCCATGCTGGTGTGCAATGCCGACGGGAACATCCTCAAGCTCAATTCCCAGGCAGCCAACCTTTTGCAGATTCGCCTCAAGGAACCGGCAGACTACAATCTCTCCGACGCTCTGACACCCTCATTATCTCAAAAGGTCAATGCGTTTTTGAAGGTTGAAGGCCAGCGGCAGATCACCTATAGCGGAATCTCCATCCTCGCCGATGGACGTCTGCGCCTGATTGCTGACCTCCAAATTGCCGAGCTCAGTCCGGGATATTTCATGGTCGGAATCAAGGACGCCGGTCGCCGTTGGCGCGTCGAATCGCACGCCCAAAGGCTGACCACTGCCATCGACGCCACCTCGGACGTGTTCTTTTTTACCGATGCCGAATTCAAGCTGGGCTTTGTCAATTCCTCGTTCCAGATCGTTACCGGCTACAATATTGAGGAGGTGCTCGGGCATACTGCCGATTTTCTCCGGGCAGCGTCGCAGGCTCCAATCATTGAGGAGTATCTTGGTTCAGTGCGCCGTGGCGTGAGTTGGACTGGCGAACTGATGAACGTGCGCCGGGACGGCTCGCAATACCCGGTCGAATCGACCATTTCGCCGATTTTCGGCAAGAATGGCGATTTGCTCGGATATGTCGCCGGCGAACGCGACGTGTCGGCCAAGAAGCGCATGCAGGAGGAGTTGCTCTTGGAGCGCAATTTCAGCCTGAGCATTCTCGATTCCATTGATTCAGCGATCTATGCGGTTGATAGCGACCACCGTCTGACGCACATGAATGACGGATGGAAACGGCTTCCATCGAGTCATGGATTCCTGAATCTTCGAAAAAACCCGACGCTGCAAACTGATTTCTTCGATTACGTCCAGGAAGGGAAGAAAGACGAGTTGGAGGCGTTTTTCCAAGAGGTAATTACCACTCGCAAAGCGCAGGTTCTGCCTGCATCCTCGCCCAATGGCCATTGGGTTGTCAAAATATCGCCTTGGTTTCACGAGCAGGATGTCCGCGGGATCATCTATGCGGTGAGCGACGACGCCAAGCTCCAGGAATTGCAGAAAAAGCTGTATCAAGCGCAGAAAATGGAAACGGTTGGCACGCTCGCGGCAGGCGTCGCGCACGCCTTCAACAACCTGCTCCAAGTCATCCGCGGCAACATTGAACTGGCCCAGATGAAAAACGCATCGATTGACGACATACGTTGGAATATGCGCCGCATCAGCGAAGTCACCCAGCAGGCGTCCGCCATCACCTATCAGATGCTCTCCTTCAGCCGCGACTCTGAGGAGAAGAACGTCGTGTTTGACTTCAATGGGGTCATTGCTGAGGTTGCCTCGCTTCTGCGGCTTTCGCTGCCAAGCAATATCGAGTTTACGATCCACCCACACCCGGGGATGCTCAGCGTCCAGATGGACTCCACCCGGGCCAACCAAGTGGTGCTCAATTTGTGCGTGAATGCGCGCGATGCCATGCCCAACGGCGGCAAACTTTCCATCTCGACGACCTTGGTGGCGCTCTCAGCCGAGCAGGCCGCCATACAGCAACGCATTGCGGGCAGCCTCTATGTTCGGTGCAGTGTCCGCGATTCGGGAGTTGGAATTCCGGCAGACGTCATTCCACGGATTTTTGACCCGTTTTTCACCACCAAGGAAGACAAAGGCACCGGCTTGGGACTTTCAATTGCTCACGATGCCATCTGCCGGGCAGGCGGGTTTGTCGAGGTTGATAGCGAAGTGGGGCGGGGCACGGTTTTCCATGTCTTTCTGCCGGCAGTTAACTCGGAGGTCAATGCTTTCGTCGATGCCGAGGATATATCCGAGCATGACTGTTCTGGCAGGATTCTCGTCGTGGATGACGTGGAATTGATCCGGGATTGCACCCAAGCGTTCCTCGAAAACGCCGGCTATGCCGTGCGCACAGCATGCAACGCTGACGAAGCGCTGAAATTGATGGAAGCCAATGCCTTCGATCTTCTCTATACGGACAATAAAATGCCGGGCATCAGCGGTTTTGAATTGATCCATCTGGTGACTCAACGATGGCCGAAGATCAAATGTATTCTTGCATCGGGACATCTGGATGACAACATCCAGCAACAAGTGATTGAGCGCTACAAAGGCAGGGTATTAAAGAAACCCTACCACATGAGCGACGCCCTCCGAAGCGTCAGCGAGCTATTGAGAATGGGGAAATAAAAAAAGTTTCAAATCTGGAGATGGAGTTGATTCCATCAAAATTTGTGAAAAACACCCCTTCCGTTTGCCTCAATGTTCTCGACCGGCATCATTGAGCTCGGCATGACTCTTATTTGGACGACATGAGTTGACGCCTGTCAGAAAATTGGACACTATTAGCTAATCAACGGTTCGCTTTGCAGGTGGGTTGATTGGTTCTGAGTAGCCTATGTAGCATAGGCATCCTTGCCTGTGCCCCTCCCTCCGGTGAGCGTTAGCGAGCCGCTAATTTCTCCCTCTGACACAGTTACAGTGTCCAAGTAGCGTCAAAGCAAAAAAAATAGGCTTGGGAGTTACCTCCCAAGCCTGAAAAACTATGAACAGATTAACTGAGTTAGGTTACAGAATAGTGTGATTGGTAATCGCTCCACTGTTCTTCTGGCAGGCTGGATTGGCATTGACAGCATTGATGGTATAGCTGCTGGCAAAGGCGCGGGCAGTGTCGAGCGGGCAACTGGGCAGCGAGCCAGCGGCGGCGCGGCCCATGTAAGGCTGAATGTCAGAAGCGACAGGACTGGCTGTGGGGAGTTGGTTCTGTTCCAGAGCCCATTGCTGCTTGGCGGAATCGATTTGGCGGAGATTATTCACGCAAGCATTGGCTTGCGAGCTACTGCGGGCCTTTACAAAGTTGGGAATGGCGATTGCAGCCAGCATACCAATGATGGCAACGACGATCATGATTTCAACCAAGGTGAAACCGGATTTACGAGTAATATTATTCTTCATAACTATCTATCTTTCTTTTCGTAGCCGTGAACATTGCAGAAGGCGGGTTATTTATTAATACATTGTTCACAAATTGCCTTCTACTGAACCACGTATCTCTTATGTTAGCATGCTTGATGCCAACGAATCAATTATGGAATCGTTGTAACATTGCCAAGGGGTGCTCTAAACTCGCGTCATTGCGGGGCAGACATCCGGTCTGCCGGTTCCCGTAGAGCCTCTGGCTCCGTGGACGCCAACCTTGCACTATTCTTGGTTGCTTTTGTCTTGCCCCCATTTTTGCCCAATCTTTCAAAAAAGAACAAAAAAGCCATTGACATCTTAAGTGTGCCAACGTATTTTCAACCTTAGTTATCGGGCCGCGACATTTGAAAATCATCAACTCCGAGCGCTTTTTCGAAAGTGACATAGCGGGGAGGATGGTACTTTTGTCGTTTGGAATAAGATGGAAGAGCGGGGCGAAAGCAAAACATGAATTTTGATTTTTGCCCATGTAGCTCAGTTGGTAGAGCACGTCCTTGGTAAGGACGAGGTCATCAGTTCAAGCCTGATCATGGGCTCCAGATAACAAAGATAATTGAAGCAGTTTAACCTAAACAAAAATTAAAAGCAGGAGATAGCAATGGCTAAAGAAGCATTTCAAAGAACCAAACCGCACGTTAACGTCGGCACGATTGGCCACGTGGATCACGGCAAGTCAACCCTGACCGCCGCGATTGTCGAAGTGCAGGCCAAGAAGGGCATGGCCAAGCCCATCAGCTATGCTGATATTACCAAGGGTGGAACAGTTCGTGACTCGACCAAAACCGTCACTATCGCCGTTTCCCACGTTGAGTATGAAAGCCCAACCCGGCACTATGCTCATGTGGATTGCCCAGGTCACGCTGACTATGTCAAAAACATGATTACCGGCGCGGCCCAGATGGATGGCGCTATCTTGGTAGTCAGCGCTGCTGATGGTCCGATGCCTCAGACTCGCGAGCACATCCTCTTGGCCCGCCAAGTTGGTGTCCCTGCTATTGTTGTTTTTCTGAACAAGGTTGACTTGGTGGATGATCCTGAATTGCTCGACTTGGTCGAGATGGAAATTCGCGACTTGCTCAACAAATATCAATTTCCAGGAGACAAAATCCCCGTGGTGCGTGGTTCCGCTACCGCTGCTTTGGCTGGAACGCCTGAAGGCCAGAAGGCGATTGCTGATCTGTTGGACGCGGTTGATTCCGCCGTGCCCTTGCCGGTGCGTGAGATCGACAAGCCATTCCTGATGTGTATCGAGGACGTGTTTAACATTGAAGGTCGTGGCACAGTCGTGACCGGTCGTGTGGAACGTGGTGAGCTTAACAAGATGTCGGACGTTGAAATCGTCGGTTTGAAAGACACACGCAAGACGGTCGCCACCGACATTGAAATGTTCCGAAAGTTGCTGGACAAAGCCAGTGCCGGTGACAATGTCGGCGTGCTGTTGCGCGGCACCAAGAAGGATGATGTTGAACGCGGCATGGTGTTGGCCAAGCCCGGTTCGATCACGCCGCACACCAAGTTCAAGGCCGAAGTGTATGTGTTGTCAAAAGAAGAAGGCGGCCGCCACACTCCGTTTTTCAACAAGTATCGTCCGCAGTTCTATTTCCGCACCTCCGATGTAACAGGCAATGTGACATTGCCGGAAGGCGTTGAAATGGTGATGCCTGGCGACAATGTGTCGGTTGAGATCGAATTGATCGCGCCGCTCGCCATGGAAAAAGGTCAGCGCTTCGCAATCCGTGAGGGTGGTCGCACCATTGGAGCAGGACGCGTCTCGGAAGTTTTGGTGTAAGTTTAACGCGATGGGGTACTGCCGTCAGTTCCCCGTCGTATTTTGTATTCCGTTGGCCAATTTAACGGCGAGGGCGGTAGCTCAATTGGTAGAGTAGCGGTCTCCAAAACCGTTGGTTGGGGGTTCGACTCCCTCCCGCCCTGCCAAGTTTTTGAGATAACTGTTCAGGCCAGAAGGAGAAATTGCTTCTCGCTGGCGCTCGCCGGAGTGATCTGCACAGGCAAGGATGCCTATGCTACCTGAATGGTTCGTGACAGGTTTGGAGGGGTGGCAGAGTGGTCTATAGCGGCGGTCTTGAAAACCGCTTCGGTTTTAAAGCCGACGGGGGTTCGAATCCCTCCCCCTCCGCCAAATATATAGTTTTATGAGTTATTTAACATTGATAATCTTCGCGACGATTGCAATAGTAGTATTTGCGATTTTGCTGCGGCGCGGCGCATTCCTTCAAATCTCGGCGTATGTCCGGGAAACGCAGGAAGAACTCAAGAAGTGCTCTTGGCCAACATGGGAAGAGCTTAAAGGCTCGACTTTGGTGGTTGCAGTGGCTATTTTGTTGTTGGGCGGGTTCACTGTTGGAGTTGACGCAATCGTTACTCTGATCGTACGCAGGATTGTTTAAGGAAACTCACATGCCAAAAAGCCAGTGGTTTGTCATTCACACTCTGTCGGGGCAGGAACAGAAGGTTAAAGAGAGCATTGAAAAGCGCATCAAGCCGGAGGAAATGGGCGAGTACATTAAAGAAGTGCTTGTGCCGGTGGAGCGCGTTGTCGATGTGCGTGGCGGAAAGAAGACCGTTACAACTCGCAAACTTCATCCAGGCTATGTCTATATCGATATGGTGCTGCTTGATGATAACAAGCGGATTCTTGAGCGTCCGTGGTACTTCATTCAGGACACGCCTGGAAAAATAGGCATCGTCGGTGGCGAGCGGCCTATGCCAGTCTCGCCCGATGAAATTGCCGTGATCAAAGCCCAAATCACTGATTCGGAAGACTCAGAAAAACCAAAAGTTCATTTTGAGGTCGGAGAAACGGTAAAAATCAATGACGGCCCGTTCCTCAACTTCAGCGGTGTTATCGAAGAAATCGAACCGGATCGTGGCAAACTGAAAGTGACCGTCAATATCTTTGGCCGCAATACCCCGGTTGAACTGGAGTACTGGCAGGTCGAAAAAGCGTAAGTATCAATTTTTATGGCAAAGAAGATTATCGGACAGATCAAGCTGCAGATTCCCGCCGGCCAAGCCAACCCCGCACCTCCGGTGGGCCCCGCTCTTGGCCAGCAAGGAGTCAACATCATGGCTTTTTGCAAGGAGTTTAACGCAGCGACCAAAGAACAGGCCGGGATGATCATCCCAGTGGTCATTACCGTTTACCAGGACAAATCCTTTACTTTCATTACCAAGTCTCCGCCTGCTTCGATTCTTCTGAAGAAGGCCGCTGGTGTTGCTTCTGGATCGAAGGTGCCGAACAAGGATAAAGTGGGTAAGGTTACCCGCAAGCAGGTGTTGGAAATCGTCAAGCTCAAAATGAAAGACCTGAACGCCACATCAGAAGATGCCGCGTGTCGAATCGTCGCAGGCACAGCCCGCAGTATGGGCATCGAAGTACAAGATTAACCCTAAACGCGGGAGAGTTCACTGAACTCGTTTGCACCGCTCAATAAATAATGCCAAGTAAACGCTACATTAAGGGCCTTCAATTGGTGGACGCCAAAAAGCAGTACCCGCTTCAGGCGGCTGTTGATATTCTGGTAAAGTTTCCTAAAGCTAAGTTCAACGAGACCGTTGACCTTGCGTTTCGGTTGGGTGTCGATCCCAAGCAATCCGACCAAATGGTTCGCGGAACCGTTCCTTTGCCTCACGGCAGCGGAAAGGTTGTTCGCGTTCTTGTTTTTGCAAAGCCTGGCGCTGCTGCTGACGCTGCCAAAGCGGCTGGAGCCGAAAACGTCGGCTTCGAGGAAATGATAAAGAAGTGTCAGGAAGGCTGGACGGATTTTGACGTTGCAGTGGCTACACCCGAAGCAATGGGTGAAGTCCGCAAGCTGGGCAAAGTGCTCGGGCCTCGCGGCTTGATGCCCAATCCAAAAACGGGCACGGTCACCGAAGACACGGCCAAAGCAGTTAGAGAAGTTAAAGCCGGACGAGTTGAGTTCAAGGTTGACAAAGGTGGCAATGTGCATGTTCCCGTCGGAAAAACATCATTTTCCGCCCTGCACATTTTTGAGAACGCGCGCTCGGTTGTTGAGACGGTTGCTAAATCCAAGCCGGCTTCGGCCAAGGGAGTTTTCATTCAGAGTTGCACCATATCGGCAACGATGAGTCCTCCGGTCCGCGTCGATGTGCGCGAGTTTATCACACATGCCTAGTCCAAAAGGAGAATCTTACCATGCGCGCTGAAAAACAAAATATCACCAAGGAATATTTGGCCCGGCTTAACGCCTCCCCATTTTTTATCATTGTCGATTATCGGGGATTAAAAGTCGCCCCATTGACGGAGCTCCGCAAACGCTTGAACAAGGCTGGCGGCGAGCTGCATGTCGTCAAAAACTCGATTTTCCGGGTTGCGGTCAAGGAAGCTGGCGTTGCCGATCTGGGCAAAACTTTAACCGGCCAGATGGCTGTAGTAACCGGACAGAAGGACATTTCTGTCACCGCCAAAGTGCTCAAGACCTTTACGTCGGAGTTTGACAAACCCAAAATCAAATTTGGCTACCTTCAAAATCAGAGGCTCGAAGCTGCGGACGTAATCGCGCTTGCCGATTTGCCATCGCTGGATGTCCTTCGGGGCAAGCTGTTGGGTCTGTTTCAGGCGCCTGCCACCAAGCTCGTCTCGGTGCTCAACGCTCCGGGTGCGCAATTGGCGCGCGTGCTCCAAGCCCGCGTGGACAAGGGCGAATAGCATTCCAAGGATTAACAACTTAAATTTTGTTTTCGTTGAAACACAACGGAAACAAACTAACAAACAAGAACAAAAGTAAATCGTCGGCCTGCGGGCTTGTGGGCGTAAAGCGTTTGCGGCTGCGAACGACGACGAGACTAAAAGATACATTATGGCTGACTTAGCAACATTAGTAGAACAACTTGGCAAGCTGACGGTTATTGAAGCCGCCGAGCTGGTAAAACAACTTGAAACCGCTTGGGGCGTTTCCGCTGCGGCTCCCGTAGCTGCCGCCGCTGCTGGTCCGGCTGCCGCTGCCGCTCCCGTTGCCGAGGTCAAGACCGCTTTTGACGTCATTCTCGTTTCGGCTCCGGCTGATAAGAAGATTGCTTGCATCAAAGCCGTTCGTGAAGTTAAAGCAGGATTGGGTTTGGCTGACGCCAAAGCGCTTGTTGAAGGCGCTCCCAAGGCCGTGCTTGAAGGCGCGAACAAGGCTGACGCCGACGCCGCCAAGAAGAAGCTTGAAGAAGCTGGCGCCAAAGTTGAGTTAAAGTAAATTCCGATTATTTGTTAGAGCGGCGGACGTTTCATCCGCCGTTCTAACCTCTGAAGCCAACTGAAAGCGCTGAGAGACTACAATTATAGCTGTTTTTGCAAGAGATTAGTTAATGAACCGGCGAGTCGTCTGCTCCGCCAGAGACTTGCCTCGTTTCGTTTGTACTGAACCAAGAATCCGGCTTTGCCGGAAAGATTAGAGGTTAAAATGCCATCACGACTCAATGAACGCGTCCACTTTGGAAAGATCAAAGAGGTCATCGCTCCGCCCAATCTTATCGAGTTGCAGACCAATTCCTATCGGGATTTCCTGCAAACCGACACCCCCCCGTCCAAGCGAAAGAATGCAGGTCTTCAAGCGGTGTTCACTGAAGTGTTCCCCATCGAAAGCTACGATGGCAAGTGCGTTTTGGATTTTCACAGCTACGAAATCGGCGATCCAAAGCACGATTGGCTTGAGTGTCTGCGCGAAGGCATCACCTACGGGGCGCCTTTGCATGTTACTTTTTTATTGAAAGAGGAAAAAGGCACCCGTGAAGAAAAAGTTTTCATGGGCGAGCTGCCCCTGATGACCCCGCAAGGAACGTTTGTTATTAACGGAGCTGAACGTGTGATTGTGAGCCAATTGCACCGCTCTCCAGGTTTGGCATTCGAGAAAACCCTGCACCCCAACGGTAAAGAGCTTTTTTCCTTCCGAATCATTCCTGATCGCGGCTCTTGGTATGAAGCTCAATTCGATACCAGCGACATGCTTTACGTGTATTTGGATCGTAAGAAACGTCGGCGCAAGTTTCTGACTACTACCTTCTTCCGTGCGCTGGGCTACGGAACAGATGCTGAAATTCTCAAGCTGTTTTACGATATCGAGGATTTGAGCGTCAAAGATGCGGATAAGCTGGAAGACATACAGAACAAGGTTTTGATCGAAGACGCCATTGACGCTGACAAGAACGCAGTTGTCGCCCGCGCCTTCGAACCGCTTTCAAAGGCGGTTGTTAAGCAGATCGCCGAGCTCGGAGTTACGAAGATTAAGGTTGTGGACACCAAGGTTGATGACGGCATTGTCATCAAATGTCTCAAGAAGGATCCGACCAAGAACGAGGAAGAAGCGTTGAAGGATATTTATCGTCGGTTGCGTCCCGGGGATCCGCCGACGGCAGCCAATGCTCGCGCTTTGATTAAAAGACTATTTTTTGATGCCAAGCGCTACGATTTGGGTCGTGTGGGTCGTTATAAAATCAATCAAAAACTGGGCATCAAGGGTGGTGACTCACGGATTTTGACCAAGGAAGACTTGGTGGCCGCGACCAAGTACCTGCTGCACCTTAAGAAGGGTGAAGGCAGCTTGGACGACATCGATCACTTGGGCAGCCGCCGCATTCGTACGGTTGGCGAACTTTTGGCGAATCAATGTCGTGTGGGTCTGGCGCGCACCGAACGCTTGGTCAAGGAACGCATGACGCTCTTCGATCAGAGCTTGGAAAGCATGTCGCCGCAGAAGCTGATCAATCCCAAGGCGTTGTCGGCCGTGATTCGCGATTTCTTTGGCCGCAGCCAATTGTCGCAGTTCATGGACCAGATCAATCCCTTGGCGGAACTGACACATAAGCGCCGGCTTTCGGCGCTTGGGCCTGGCGGTCTCTCTCGTGACCGCGCCGGATTTGAAGTTCGTGACGTTCATCCGTCACACTATGGCCGTATTTGCCCGGTGGAAACCCCTGAAGGGCCAAACATCGGCCTTATCGCCTCGCTGGCGACTTTTGCGCAGGTTAACGACTTTGGCTTCCTCGAAACGCCCTATCGGCGCGTCGAAAAAGGCCGGGTGTCAGCGCATTTGGATTATTTGACTGCTGATCGCGAGGAGCAATATATTGTAGCTCAGGCCAACGCTCTGATCGACGAAAAAGGCAATTTCCTTACTGAACGGGTCACATGCCGCTGTAAAGGCGACTTCATCGACGTCGAACCCGCCCGGGTCGATTACATGGACGTCTCGCCCAAGCAATTGGTATCGGTGGCTGCGAGTTTGATTCCATTTCTCGAGCACGATGACGCGAATCGCGCGCTGATGGGCTCCAACATGCAACGCCAAGCTGTGCCGCTGTTGGTGACAGAAGCGCCGTTTGTGGCAACTGGCTTGGAAGAGAGGGTCGCCCGCGATTCTCGCGCCGTTTTGGTTTCGGAAGAGGCTGGCAAAGTCGCTTCCATTACAGGCAGTCAGATTATCATCACGGCTGACGGTAAGATTCCCGAGAACAAAAAGAAGATCAAAACCGACACCGGCACCGGCGTTTACGTTTATCCAGTGCGCAAGTTCATGCGGTCAAACGCCGCCACATGCATCAACCAGAAGATCGTTGTCAGCAAGGGCGATGCAATCAAGAAGGGACAAGTCATCGCGGATGGTCCATGCACACAGGGAGGCGAGCTGGCCTTGGGACGCAACGTTCTTTGCGCGTTCATGCCTTGGAATGGCTACAACTTCGAGGACGCCATCCTCATCAGCGAGCGCATCGTGAAAGACGACGTTTTTACGTCAATTCATATTGATGAATTTGAAGTCGGCGCCCGCGACACCAAGCTCGGACCCGAAGAAATCACTCGCGACATTCCCAATTTGGGCGATGAAGCCCTCAAGAATTTGGGCGCGGACGGCGTGATTCGCATCGGCGCTGAAATTAAACCTGGGGACATCCTGGTGGGCAAGATCACTCCCAAGAGCGAAACCGAACTCGCTCCGGAAGAACGTTTGCTGCGCGCTATTTTCGGCGAAAAAGCCGCAGACGTCAAAGACACCTCGCTTAAGGTTCCCTCCGGCACTTACGGTATCGTGATGGACGTCAAGGTTTCGTCCAAGAAAGAGCGTGAGGTCGAGGCGAAAGCGCCCGAGTCCAAGAAACACGCCAAGGAAGTTCAGGACGAATACAAGACCAAGTTGGAAGAATTGCGCGAGCAATTGACCGAAGCGTTGAGCAACATTCTGCTTGGTGAAAAAATTCCGCTCGATGTGGTGAATTCAGAAACCGGCGAAATCATCATCCCGGCCAACAGAAAGATTACCAAGACGCTATTGCGAAAACTGGCGCAAGTTTACGATCGCATCGAGATCGATCCGTCGCCGATCCGTAACAAGATCAACGAAATCATCGGCAGCTTTAAAAAGAAGTTCGACGATCTCCAAATGCAGCACGACGAGGAGATGGAGCGCGCTGAGGCTGGTGAAGAAGTTGACAGTGGTGTCATCAAATCGGTAAAAGTTTATATCGCCTCCAAGCGGAAGCTATCGGTTGGTGACAAAATGGCGGGTCGCCACGGCAACAAAGGTGTTGTGGCCAAGATCGTGCCTGAAGAAGACATGCCGTTCCTGGCCAATGGAACGGCGGTCGATATCGTTCTAAATCCGTTGGGAGTGCCTTCGCGCATGAACGTCGGGCAGGTGCTCGAAACCCACTTGGGGTGGGCCGCAAAACTCTTGGGCTTGAAGTTCGCCACACCAGTGTTTGATGGCATCAAGGAACCGGATATCCGCGGCTATCTGAAGGAAGCCAAGCTGCCTGAACATGGGAAGACCATTCTGATTGACGGGCGGACCGGCGAAGCATTCGATCAAGAGATCGTAGTCGGCTATATTTACATGATGAAGCTGGGCCACTTGGTGGCTGATAAGATTCATGCGCGCGCTGTGGGGCCGTATTCCTTGGTCACTCAGCAACCGCTGGGCGGCAAGGCGCAATATGGTGGCCAGCGCTTCGGCGAAATGGAAGTTTGGGCAATGGAAGCTTATGGCGCTGCCTATAGCTTGCAGGAATTGCTTACCGTCAAATCTGACGATGTGCAAGGGCGCACGCGGATTTACGAGAGCATCGTCAAAGGCGACAACAGCCTTGAGGCCGGCGTTCCTGAATCCTTCAACGTCCTTGTCAAGGAAATGCAATCCTTGGGCATGGATGTCAAGGTTGGCTACGCCAATCCCACCGAGCAGGCTGCAGTTACTCAGACTGAGGCCCTGACCGCTCTGAAAACCCAGTAAACAGTTTTAGGCGCACAAAATTAGAAGCACGATGAATACCAAAGAAAATGCACGCGAGATGCTCGGCTTGGACAAAGTGAACCAGGTCGAATCCGTGGCAATCTCCGTCGCCTCGCCCGAATCGGTTCGGGCTTGGTCCAAAGGCGAAGTCAAGAATCCGGAAACAATCAATTACCGCACCTTCAAGCCTGAAAAGGGCGGGCTGTTCTGCGAACGCATTTTCGGTCCTGTCAAGGACTGGGAATGCTCCTGCGGAAAGTACAAGCGCATCAAGCATCGCGGTGTGGTGTGCGATCGTTGCGGTGTGGAAGTGACCCTCGCCCGCGTGCGTCGGGAGCGCATGGGGCATATCGAGCTGGCAGTTCCGGTTTCTCATATCTGGTTTTTTAAATGCATGCCCTCGCGGCTTGGCTTGGTCCTCGACATGACTGCTCGCAATCTCGAGCGCGTCATTTATTACGAGGATTACATGGTCATTGATCCCGGTTCGACTCCGCTCAAGCAGCACCAACTGCTTAGCGAACAGGAGTATCGCGAAGCGCGTGAGACCTACGGCGCGGAAGCGTTTATAGCGAAAATGGGCGCTGAAGCGGTTCGCGAAGGTTTGGCCAATGTCGATCTGCAGAAGGAAGTGGATCAATTGGCCATTGCGATGACTGAGACCAAGAGCAAACAGATTCGCAAGAAGATCGCCAAACGGATCAAGCTTCTTGGAGCGTTTCATGCTTCCAAGTCACGTCCCGAGTGGATGATCCTGACCGTGCTGCCGGTGATTCCGCCGGACTTGCGTCCATTGGTTCCCTTGGAAGGCGGACGCTTTGCGACTTCCGATCTGAACGATCTTTATCGTCGTGTCATCAACCGCAATAATCGGTTGAAGAACCTGCTCCAGCTCAAGACGCCGGAGGTCATCATTCGCAATGAGAAGCGAATGTTGCAGGAATCCGTTGATGCCCTCTTCGACAACGGCCGACATGGCCGCGCTGTCACAGGCGCCGGCAACCGTGCGCTCAAGTCACTGAGCGATATGCTCAAAGGCAAGAGTGGACGCTTCCGTCAGAACCTATTGGGCAAGCGTGTCGATTACTCTGGACGTTCGGTTATTGTCATCGGTCCCGAGCTTAAACTTTGCCAGTGCGGTTTGCCCAAGAAGATGGCCTTGGTTCTGTTTGAACCGTTCATCATTCGCCGCCTCAAAGAGCTTGGCTACGTGCATACCGTGCGCTCAGCCAAGAAGATGATTGAGCGCCAGTCGCCTGAGGTCTGGGATATTCTTGAAGAAGTCACTCGCGGGCACCCGGTGCTCCTTAACCGCGCACCGACCTTGCACCGCCTGTCGATCCAAGCGTTTGAGCCGATCCTGATTGAAGGCGAGGCCATTCGTATCCACCCGCTGGTCTGCACGGCTTACAATGCCGACTTCGACGGTGATCAAATGGCTGTGCATGTGCCGCTGTCGGTCGAGGCCCAGATGGAAGCCCGCCTTCTGATGATGGCGCCAAACAACATTTTCAGCCCTTCGAGCGGACGTCCAATCATGACGCCCACTCAGGACATTACGCTCGGATGCTTCTACCTGACAGCCGAACCGCGCGCCCCCAAGAAAGAGGGTGTTACTCCGATGCTCTTCGGCTCCAAGTCCGAGGTTATCTTTGCCTACAGCGACGGCGGTTTGAAATTGCATGACCGCATTCGCGTGGCCAATCCAGATCGCGCCCGCAAGTCTCATTACGGTGACTCCACTCGCGTCGCGATTGAAACAACTGTCGGTCGCGTCATTTTTAGCGAAATCTGGCCATCCGAGATGGGTTTCTATAACAAGCCGGTCGGCAAGTCCCAGTTGGGCGAACTGATCTGGACGTGCTACAAGATTTGCGGTCACGAGCAGACAGTGTTGATGCTCGACCGTCTCAAAGAGCTTGGTTTCACCTCAGCAACCCGCTCGGGTTGCTCCATCGGTATTGATGACATGATCATTCCGAAGGAAAAAGATCATGAAATTCAGAATGCGCAGAAACAAATTTCTGAAGTCGAGAAGCAATATCGCAAGGGTGTCATTACCCCTGGCGAACGCTACAACAAGGTCATCGATATCTGGACCCACTGCACCGACCAGATTGCGAATGTCATGTTGCGCACCCTTGAATTCAACCACGGCAAGCTGGAATATAATCCAGTTTCGTTGATGGTGGACTCGGGCGCGCGTGGCAACCGCCAACAGGTTCGCCAGTTGGCTGGCGTCCGCGGTTTGATGGCCAAGCCCAGCGGCGACATTATCGAAAAACCGATTTTGTCCAACTTCCGCGAAGGTCTGACCGTGCTCGAATACTTTATTTCGACTCACGGCGCCCGCAAAGGTTTGGCCGATACCGCTCTCAAGACGGCGGACTCTGGCTACATGACCCGAAAACTGGTCGATGTTGCCCAAGATGTCATTGTCCGTGAAGCGGACTGCGGCACGAATAACGGAATTGCCGTTTCTGCCATTTACGAAGGCGAGGACGAAGTGGTGAAGTTGAGCGAACGCATCAACGGCCGCATTTCGTGCGAAGACATCGCTGATCCGACTGACGTCAAACGCGTATTTGTCAAAGCCAACGAGCTCATTGACGAACATAAAGCTAAAGCGATCGAAAACGGCGGTATCGAGCGCGTTCGCATTCGCTCGGTGCTTACGTGCGAGAGCAAACACGGCGTTTGCGCTAATTGTTATGGACGCAACCTGGCCACCGGCGGCGCCATCAAGCGCGGCGAAGCGGTTGGCATCATCGCAGCCCAGTCCATCGGCGAGCCTGGAACTCAGTTGACAATGCGCACATTCCACATCGGTGGAACGGCATCCCAGGTCTTCAAGCAGCCTCAGATCAAGTCGAAGTACGACGGTATCGTTCGCTACAACGAGTTGCGCTTGGTGGAACTTGAAGACGGCAACAACATCGTCCTGAACAAGAACGGCTCCATTTCGATCATGGGCGACGAAGGCCGCGAACTCGAGACCCACAATCTGGTCATTGGCTCGGTCATCTCCGTCAAGAGCGGTGGCCGCGTCAAAAAGGGCGAACCGTTCGTCCAATGGGATCCTTATAATGTTCCGATCCTTTCAGAAAAGGCCGGCAAAGTGAGATTCATGGACATCATTGAGGGTGTCACCATGAAGCAGGAAACTGATGAAACCACCAGCCAGGAGGCCATGGTTGTCATTGAGCATAAAGAAGATCTGCATCCCCAGATTGTCATTCTGAGCGATAAAGGCGAACCGCTCGCCAATTACCCGATACCATCCGGGGCGCACATCGTTGTATCCGAAGGAGACAAAATCGTTGCCGGCACGCTTATGGCCAAGACCCCGCGCAAGACATCCAAGACCAAGGATATCACCGGCGGTCTGCCCCGCGTGGCTGAATTGTTCGAGGCCCGCCGTCCGAAAGACGCCGCCGAAATCTCCAAGATTGATGGCGCTGTGGATTTCGGTCCGAGTGTCCGTGGCAAACGCACTGTTCTGATCAAAGATCCGCTAACGCAACTTGAGGAAGAGCACCTGATCCCGATCGGTAAGCACGTCATCGTCTTCAAGGGTGATTTCGTCAAGAAAGGCCAGCAATTGACTGAAGGTCCTGTCGATCCGCACGAAATTCTCGATATCTGCGGGCCCCAGGAACTCCAGGAGCACTTGGTTAACGAAGTGCAGGAAGTCTATCGTCTGCAAGGCGTGACGATTAACGACAAGCACATCGAAATCATTGTTCGACAGATGCTGCGCAAGGTTCGCGTCACCGAACCCGGCGACACTCAATTCCTGTGGGGCGAACAGATCGACAAGATCGAATTCGAGAAGGAAAACGATCGTGTTGACGCGATGGGTGGCAAACCTGCCGAAGCGCAACCGGTTCTATTGGGCATTACCAAAGCCTCGCTGGAAACCGAAAGTTTCCTGAGCGCAGCATCGTTCCAAGACACAACCCGTGTTTTGACCGAAGCAGCAACGCTCGGCAAAGTAGATTACCTGCGCGGATTCAAAGAAAACGTGATCATGGGCCACATCATCCCGGCCGGCACTGGTTACGTAACGCACCGACGAGTTGACTTGAGGCCCTTGGTCGAGCCTCTGCCGGTTGAAGAGGCGCCTGTTGCGCCTCCGATATCGCTGACCGGCCCCGAGCCCGAACCGCAACCCTTGATTGACTAAACGTAGAGCAGGCTTCCAGCCTGCTCACTCTGACATTTCCCACGCGTCCGGCAAAAAGCCGGGCGCTTTTTTTGTGGTCTATCCTATCAAGTTGGATATAATACATTCCATTCCAGACACCAGACCCAATCCGAAATGGCCAATCTTCCCACTCCGGAAGCCAGCGAGCGCAGCCGGCTCCGCCCCCGCCTCGCCGTCCCCGCCCCCGCCCCCGCCCCCGTCCCCGTCCCCGTCCTCCTGCCGCGGG
>CAIUEN010000303.1 GCA_903898185.1 uncultured Verrucomicrobiales bacterium | reverse complement strand
GGCCGCTGGGAAGAACTTTACCCCCACGTCAAACTAACTTCCCCCAGTCTGAACTGATCGCCATGACAACCCGACCATAGCAAATCGATCCCAAGTGTTTACTCTGGACTAAACCCTTTAAAAAATCTGAGATGCGCACCCTGTCACGCACCCTGGATTTTTGGTCTTGCATTTCATTGTTCTCAATATCATTGTGAAAAAGTATGTTGCACTGAGAGGCATGAAAAACCAAGGAAACGCCAGAAGTCAAAGAACTAATGGAGTTGCCATGTCCACAGTAGCCTCCCTTTTTGCCACGTCAGCGGAATACCCAAAATTGAGTATGAACACCAAAATTGAGTATGAACAGTGACTTTCACGATCTGAAGAACAACCGCATCCTGATTATCGACGATAATCCCGCGATTCATGATGACATCCGCAAGATACTTGGCAGCGAGGGCAAAAGCCACGATGCCTTGGCTCAAACCAAAGAGTTGCTCTTTGGTGGCAATCCCCTCCCATTGGACGAGAGTGGATTTGAAATTGTCTCCGCCTTTCAGGGGCAGGAGGGATTGGAGAAGGTGAAAGAAGCTGAGGAAGCCGGACGGCCCTTTGCCCTGATGTTTGTGGATATGCGGATGCCCCCTGGCTGGGACGGTGTGGAAACCATCAAGCGGATATGGCAACTGTATCCACAACTGCAGGTTGTGGTTTGCACGGCCTACTCCGATTACTCCTGGGGTGAGATGATTGAGCACATCGGCAAATCCGACAGCATGGTGATTCTCAAGAAGCCTTTCGATAATATCGAGGTGATGCAATTGGCCCATGCCTTGACCGAGAAATGGAACTTGACTCATGAAGTCAAGGGCCGCCTGAAAAACCTTGATTATCTTGTCAGCCAGCGCACAGCCGAGCTCCGGTCAGCCAACGCACAACTCTTGGATGTGCAACGTATTGCCCGCCTCGGATCTTACTGCCTTGACGTCAGAACCGGCAGATTTACCACATCAGAAGTTTTGGATGAATTATTCGGCATAGTTAATTCCGGTCTTACAAAAGATGTTGCGGGCTGGCTGCAGCTTGTTCACCCACAGGATCGCGAAGAAATGCAGCGTTACCTCAATGAGGAAGTCTTGAACGGCCAGTCCGCTTTTGACCGCCACTATCGGATTGTCCGTCATAATGATCAGCAGGAACGCTGTGTTCACGGCTTGGGCAAAGTCATTCTTAATGAACGCGGCCAACCCATTCAGATGATCGGCACCATTCAGGACATCACCGAGCGTAAGCGGGCGGAGGATGCGCTAAGTGATAGCTGTGAGTTGTTTTCGCTGTTTATGCGTTACTCACCCATCTGCACCTACATCAAGGATGTGACACCCAACGAGAGCCGTGTAATTCAAGCCAGTGACAATTTTCAACAGATGATCGGCCTTTCGGGTTTGGATATGCAAGGCAAGATCATGTCAGAGTTGTTTCCGCCTGAATTCGCCGCGAAGATGACCGCTGACGACTGGGCGGTTGTTGCCAAGGGTGATGTACTGAAAGCGGATGAAGATTTGAATGGCCGCAACTACACCACGATCAAGTACCCGATTGTAATGAGAGGCAAAACCTTACTGGCGGGCTATACCATCGACATCACCGAGCGCAAGCGGGCCGAGGAGGCGAAGGAGAAACTGGAGTTTCAAAACCGGCAGCTTCAGAAAGCTGAAAGCTTGGGGCGCATGGCCGGAGCCATTGCCCACCACTTCAATAACCAACTTCAAGCGGTGATGACGAACCTGCAGTTGGCCATGCAAGATGTGCCAAAAAATGCGCAACTTGTTGAGACTCTGACCGAGGCCATGCAGTCAGCCCTCAAGGCGGCGGAAGTGAGCACGCTGATGCTGACCTACCTCGGGCAAGCCTCTGCCAAACATGAACCTCTGTATCTTTGCGACACTTGCCAACGCCACCTGCCCATGCTGCGCACTGCTGTGCCGCAAAGCGTGGTGTTGGAAACCGATCTGTCATCACCAAGCCCGATCATCAACGCCAATGCAAACCAGCTCCAACAGATTCTGACCAACCTGATCACCAATGCTTGGGAGGCTATGGGTGAGACGCAAGGCGTGATTCGGCTAATCGTCAAGACCGTTCAGGCAGCAGACATCCCCTCAGTAAACCGCTTTCCAATTGACTGCCAAGTGCAAGACCACCCCTATGCCTGTTTGGAAGTGGCCGACGCGGGCTGCGGAATCGCAGACAAGGATATTGAGAAAGTGTTTGACCCGTTTTTCTCCACTAAATTCGTGGGACGAGGTCTTGGCCTGTCTGTGGTTGTGGGGATTGCGCAAGCGCACGGCGGGTGCGTCACAGTGGAAAGCAGACCAAGCAAGGGAAGCGTCTTCCGTGTCTTCTTACCGCTGTCGTCCGAAGCCATTTCCCAGAAGTCAGCTCTTGTCGCCCAGGTTCCCAAAACGGCAGACGGCGGCACTGTGCTGGTAATCGATGACGAATCCCCTTTGCGTAAAGCGGTCTTGCTTGCGCTTAAGCGATCTGGCTTTACGGTGCTTGAAGCAAAAGATGGAGTTGAAGGCGTGGAAGTATTTCAGCAGCACAGCGACGAGATCTGTTGCGTTTTGTGCGACATGACCATGCCCCGCATGAATGGGTGGGAGACATTGACGGCGTTGCGCAAGCTTGCGCCTGGAATCCCGGTGATTCTGGCCAGTGGCTACACCAGGGAGCAAGTGATGGCTGGGTACCATCCCGAACTGCCACAGGCATTCCTGAGCAAGCCTTATGAGTTGGCGAATCTCAAGGATACGATTGTTCGGTTTATGAGAAAACCAGACCAGACAGTGAAAAAGACTTGAGGTTTGGGGTTTGATAAATTGCCCCGCATCTGCTCGCTTGAATTAAGCCATCTGTTGCCCCCCCGCTTTGTCTCCAATTGGAGACAAAATGCGTAATGATTCAAGTGCCCCACCGCATGTCCGGCATAGACAGAACGCATGTGGCTGCTCCGAAAAGTACCGCCATCACGCTGTGAAATCACTGACCGGAAAGCCGTGAGGGAGAACCGCCTGTCCGGTTTGGAGGGAGGGGCGCGGTCAACCCCGCATCAATACCTCTATCAGCTATACTGTAAATGGGTAAGATCGTTCCTACTTCTCGGCGTGCGCATCTCAGATTTTTCCGATGTCCGGCAAGAGTGGCCGGAGCGCGGACAGAAATGCTCGCGCTCCAGAAAAATCTGAGATGCGCACCTTCTCGGCGCAAAAAGTAACATCTTATCCGTTCAACCTAAATTCGGCAGTTGAAACCTCCTTCGTTTTGCAACCACCTCATTTGGGCTAATTTCCAATTGCTCCGCAGTTCACCTTTTCGGTGAGAACTATTTCTTATGCAAGGGATTGCAATATAAGGCGAAGGGCGGTTTTTGAGGGGCCAACTGCCGAATTTAGGTTCAAAATATAACAGCCTCCGGTAAGCGCGGTATGGGGTAAACACCCCATAGCATCTGTTCGGCATCTCTTCTACTGTAGTAGCAGTGATAGTTTAAAATAGAACAGATATGGAGCAAAAAATTATTCCGGCCAGTGGCCCCGTTAATGGGCAGTTCGCATATCCGGGCAGTTCGCATATCCGGGCAGTTCGCATATCCGGGCAGTTCGCATATCCGGTCAGTTCGCATATCCGGGC
>CAIUEN010000302.1 GCA_903898185.1 uncultured Verrucomicrobiales bacterium | reverse complement strand
TTGTAAGATAAAACCCATGGAATTCAAGGAACTCTTGATGCATGAACTCTTTCTCCTCAATTCAACACCCTAGGCTGGTGGTGTCGAAATTGGGAAAGGACTAGTACCGTAATTCGTAAGTTCGTGAATCGGATTGACGCTCATTTTACCAATAAAATCGACCAATTCATCGATCACGAACTTGCGCCTTACTGTACTAGAACGTCAATCCAACACAGCAACAAACAAGCAATACCTTCTACTCTATTGAATGAAAAAACGTAGTATTTCCTGGCGGTTACTGCTGATGATGGCGATATCTGGTGGAGTGACCGTTGTGGGAGTCACGATGTTTGGATTGTTGCTGCATGAGACATATCGCAGCGCAAGCGCATTGACTGCCACTGCTTTGGATCAACAGCGTCGAAGCTATCAGTTGCTCAATACAATTGGCGTGGTGCATGACCACGTTCAGGAATTGCTGCGAACCAAGGACCCTGACGAGCTTGAGAAAACGCTCAAAGACCTCGAATTGCGCAAAGCAAAAGGCGCGGAACTGATTGCGGCTTGCGGGGCGTCGGGTCAATCGCTTGGTACCGCATTTGAACGCATGGCGTCCAGTGAAAAGCCGGTGATTGAAAACGTGCTTCAGGGAGATTCTGGCGCTGCTTTCGAAAAATTCATTGAAGGCGCGATTCCATCCTACTTGGCTGCTTGCGATGAACTCGACCGTTACGCGAAATCCGCTGAATCTCAGAGCAAGACGGATATGGAGTCGGCTTTGAAACTTAGCCGCTCCAAGATGTTCGAACAAGGAAGCCTGATCGCGCTTCTTCTGCTCGCGGCCATTGCCATCGGATGGCGCATGCGCAGCTCCATTATTTTGGATTTAAATTCCCTATCCCATGCTCTAATTCAAACTGGGGGCAGACTGAGCGAAACCGCAAATCAGGCGACAACTTCCAGCCATTCCCTGGCCTCCGGCGCGGGCGAACAGGCCGCATCCATCGAGGAAACCAGCGCTTCCCTTGAGGAAATGGCCGGCATGACCCAGCACACCAGCAACAACGCCCAGGCCGCCAGGGATCTTTCCACCCAGACCCGGACCGCAGCCGAAGCGGGCTTCAACGACATGCAGCAGATGAGCGCCGCAATGGACGCCATCAAAGGTTCCAGCGAAAACATTTCCAAAATCATCAAGACTATCGACGAAATTGCGTTTCAAACCAACATTCTGGCCTTGAACGCCGCAGTCGAAGCCGCGCGGGCCGGCGAGGCTGGACTTGGTTTCGCGGTTGTGGCCGAGGAAGTCCGGGCGTTGGCGCAACGCAGCGCTCAAGCTGCCCATGAGACTGCCGAAAAAATCGATGATTCCATCGAAAAAAGCCGACGCGGACTCGATTTGCAGAACCGTGTTGCAAGAGAACTCCAGGAAATCGTCTCCAAGGCGCAGGCCATGGATGAATTAGTGGCGCAAATCGCAACCGCCTCACAGGAACAAAGCCAGGGCATCGGACAAATCACCACCGCTGTCAATCAAATGGACAAGGTCACCCAGTCCAATGCCGCAACCTCCGAACAAAGCGCTGCCTCTGCGGATGAACTTAGTTTCCAGGCGACCAACCTTAAGAAGATGGTTGATTCCCTTGAGGCTCTGGTAGGTTAAACCGACTTTCGATACTGGGCACTTATTTTGAGGCCAAACCTCAAAATCCCTCGATTTTTGAGGCATTCCACCCCAAAGGTCTTCACTACCATCAAGGATTCATCGATATAGCGCAGAACCCCAGTGCCAGCTCACGAACTTGCGCCGCATGCGCTAGTGGTTCGACTTGGGCAAAAATCGGGCGGCGAGGTTGGCCTGAACCATCATTGGCAATTCCGTGCGTCCTTGCTCGGGGAGGAGTTTGAGCAGTTCCTGGGCAATGACCGGCGCGTCCGTTGCGGTTTTTCCCGCGCAAAGCTTGCGCGCTTCGGTGTCAAAAACGCGAATGTATTCCCGCATGTCCCGCAGGTCGGAAACCGTGGACAATGGGCCATGTCCTGGGATGATTTTGGTAGCTATGGTACTCTCCAATTCGATAAGCGCTTGCTGCCAGCCGGCCAGGTCGCCCTCGGCCAAGTAAGGGTGATAGTGTGAGAAGAGAATATCGCCGGCGAACAAGACTTTATCCTGCGATACCAAGGCGGTGATGCTGCTGAC
>CAIUEN010000301.1 GCA_903898185.1 uncultured Verrucomicrobiales bacterium | reverse complement strand
TTCCTTGAATTTGACCAGGGCGGCGTTGATATGGTCGTGGTGCGCGGCGTGGAGCGGGATGGATTTTTCCGTAGGATCGGGAGCGCGGAACTCGTCGGCAGCTTCGAGAAGGCTGATTTCGTCCAAGACGCCGTCCGGTTTGATTCTGTAAAAGGCGTCGCGGCGCTGGCTGCGGATGAAGGTGACGGTGCTGCCGGCACGAGGCTCGTCGGCGCGGCCCACGCGGGCACGAAGCGGCAAGCCTTTGATGCGGCGAAATTCCTCCGGGTTCTGCTGGCGGAACTGGCGCAATTCCATGAGCAACGCCAACCTCTGATCGCGTTCCTCTTCTTCCGGTGAACGCTCGAACAAGCCGAAGTTGTCCACTTCCTCGGTTTCGGAATAAATCTGGCTGTCCTCGCCCAGGGCGGTGTGAAACGCCTGCAACTTCATAATGGCTTTTTTCTTCAGTTCGATATCGTCGTCCACCTTTGCGGTGGGATAGAAATTATAGATATAGATGTTAGGCGCAACAGAGCCGATCCGGTTAACGCGCCCGACACGCTGCATGAGGCGGGTGGAATTCCAAGGTGTGTCATAGTTCACGATGACGTTGGCGCGGTGGAGGTTCACGCCTTCGGCCAGAACCTCGGTGGAGATCAGGATGTCGTAGTCGTTGGCCTGCTGTTTGAAATTGGCGTCGAAATTTGCCCGTACCAGGGGCATCCGCTCGGCGCGGTTTTCCGAACTGACCGTGAGAACACGTTTGTAATGGGCCTGGGTAAGCTTACCCAGCAGGTAGGCGGTCGTTTCTTTTGACTCGGAAAAAACCACCAGCTTGTGCTGACGATTGATTTTCGGATCGAACAGGCCGTCTTTGAGATGGCGCAAGAACTCGTCCAGCTTGGGGTCTTCTTCAACGCGCTTCCATTCGGCGTAGAGTTCATCGAGGCGCTGCCAGTCGGATTCCAAGCCATCCGTGAAACCGGGCTGAAAATCGGCTGGCGAACAAATCTCAATGGTGGGATCGGTGGGCTGGCGCTCCTGGATTTTGGCAATCAGTTCCTCCTCGCGGCCTTCCATGAGGAACTCGGTGACGTTGAGATTGGGCGCGATATAAATTGTGCCGCGAGCGAACATGTCGCGCATAACGCTGGTGGCGTCACGGAAACGGCGCAACGATTCCTTGAATGCGTGGAAACTACTGTCCAGCCGCTTGACCAGCAGTGTGCGCATGATGACGGCCAACTGGGCGGAGATGCGGTCGGCGTTCTGGTATTTCTTCTTTTTCTCCGGCTTCAAAAAGCCGATGGCGCGATAGCGGTTGTAGGTCAACCCTTGGCCGTCGCTCCGGGAGAGCAAGAGCATGGTGCGGTCGTAGAGGTTTTCCAGCGCGGGCGAAAGCGGGTAGAGGATTTTGCGCGGCGGCTCGATGTGAGGAAAAATGACGCCCTGATTGGCCAAATCGAGTTTGTAGTCGTCGTGCTCCATCAGGTCGTTGCGGGTGCGGCGCACGGTGACTTCGGAAATGATCTTGGTGCGAATGAGTTCGTAGATGGCCTTGACCTTCTGCCGGGCGACCTCTGGGTCGGTTTCGCGGTTGGCTTCCAGATACGCCTTTTGGCAGCGGGCGAAGAAGTGCTGCAAATTGGCGATGCTCAAAGTTGAATCCTTCAAATCTTGGAAGAGCGAAATGAGATTGCGGATGTCATCGGGCCGGTTATTGAGCGGGGTGGCGCTGACCAGGATGACGCGCTTGGAGGCCCGCGAACCGTCCGGTAGAAAACGCTGCGTGGGCGATTTGCAGATGCGCTGCAGTTCGTCGAAGGCATCTGCGGTATCGTTGCGGAACTTGTGGGCCTCGTCCACGATGACAAGGTCGTATTTCTCCGGACGTTTGACTTTGTGCAGGCTCCCGTTGGTGATGATGTCGCAATTATCGAGGCGGAATTGCTCCTTGGCGGTGTCGCGCCAGCTATCTTCCATGGCGGGTGGAACGACGATGAGCGTGTGCGAGCGGTGGTCGGGGAAGCCGTTGTAGAAAAAGAATTTCTTGGCAATGAGCGTGGCGATCATCGTCTTGCCCAAGCCAACGACGTCCGCGAGGAAAAAACCGCCGTGCTTTTCCAGCAGCCGGAAACCGCTGGTGACCGCATCCACCTGATAAGTCAGCCGCATGTAACCCTCGGGCATGTCGGTGATGGCGTTGGGATCGTATTCAATGCTCTGGCCGAAGTATTCGAGCAGCATCTTGTAATACAGATCGTAAGGCGTTACCTGCGCTGCCAGATAGGTGCCATCGCGAACCTCTTTGAGGAACTTGGGCAGGATTTCGACGGATTCCTTCCACAAGCTTTCAAATTCATCGGTGGCGAACTGGACGTCATCGAAATCGTGCAACAGAACATTGAACTCATAGTTGCTGACCTGTTCCTCGACGCCGATGCCGGCGGCGGTCAGGTTGGATGAACCGGTGATGACGGCGCCGGGCTTGTGTTCGTTGAACCCCTTGGGTCGGAAGATGTAGAGCTTGGCATGGAGGCGCTTGGTGGGGTGCGCCCGTAATTCGATCTTCTTGGAGATCACGTCATCGACGAACTGGAGGACGCCCGTTTCAATGTCGCGCTTGTATTCGGCGCTCTGAATATCCTTGCGAAGCCACTCACGAAATTCGTTCAGCGCCTTGGTCGAATCGGCGAGAAAGAGAAGTCCGCGTCGGTGGTAGTCAGCCATGATTGCATCGACGTTGATGCCAACGAGGATGCGGATGTGAGGAACTTTTTCGAGATATGGCCGGAGCGCAAAGTAGCCCGATGAGCGCAGATAGCCAACGAGGGCGTCAAAGCATTCGATGTCAGGGTTGTTCTCGAACACCCCCTTGAACTTATTGAAGAGTGTATGTTGGCTGTGGTTGGTGAAGAAGCGGGTTGACATGCGGGGTTAGAAAGCAGGTGTTTCGACGTGATCGAGCACTGGCTCTGTCATTGTTTGAATCCCCTTCAGTTCGTAATTTGGCTTCTTTGTACCGGAGCGCATCTGGAAGATGTTACGGCTGATTATCGCGATGGCCGGTTTGTGAGGGAGAGGAAGATACCATTCAGTCGAGGTTGCCGCCCATATGGGTTGAAAAAACCTTTCCAGCCTCGCATGGGTTGCTCCCTGGAGGCATAATTCATTCGACACTCTTGTGAAGAGACTCATAAAGCAGTTCCCAAAACAGCCACCGTTGATGGAAAATAGGATGCGTGCAAGGGCACGGCAATTGCAAGACAAAAGCAAGGGGCAACGCGCTGTCATCCATCCGGATTTAGACCGGCCACAATCCGTGAGAACTGTTTGCTGACCGACCCTTCCCCGCTCTCGCAGGGCCAGAAAAATCATTCGTGCCGTCCCGGATTCAATTTTAAGCACAGTCGCTATGACTGGCGGTTGGAGAGCTTCCACTCTCGCTGACGCTCAACGGGGGAAGGGGCACAGGCAAGGATGCCTATGCTACCTGAGCTTCGGGATTTGAGAACCGCTAATTGACGCTGATTTTCACTAATCGGCCATCTGAGAATTGCTGGATAGCAATGGGCTTTACGCAGACAGTTTTGTCACATTGACACTCACTTCCATCGTCCGGTTGCGTGTGCCACGGTAGTGGCCGCTGATCGGCGGCACGTCGGCATAATCGCGGCCCACAGCTATCTTGACATAGTTCGCGTCTGTCACGCGGTTATGGGTGGCATCCAGTCCGCGCCAGCCCGCGCCGGGAATGTAAACCTCCGTCCAGGCGTGCGTGGCGCTGGCGGTTTCGGTAGCCAGATAGCCGCTGACATAGAGCGCCGGGATTCGCAACGCCCGGCATAGTCCAATCATCACATGCGCGAAGTCCTGGCAAACCCCGGCGCGTTGGATCAATGCATCGCGCATGTGGGTTTGCGCCGTGGTTGCGCCCGGACGATACGACAGGTGACCGTGGACAAATCGCATCAACGCCAATGAAGTCTGCCACACGTCAAACTGCGATGCCGAGGCATCGATCGCCATCCGCCAAGTCTCCGGCTCGCAATCAACATACTGACTGGGATGAAGAAAATCGTAGCAACGGGCCATCCGCACCGCATCGTCGATTCGTTCCAGCGGCCATGGCATCGCATCGAAAGAGAGCGGCTCGCGCGGGTGGGTGGCCATCACGAGGCGGCTTTCAAACACAAGCGTATCATGCGGCTCGAATTGATCAAAATGATGCACCGCGTTTGCGAAAATGTCGTGGTATTCGCTCGAATTCGTTGCGGGCTCCACATCCAGCGCAAAGAACTCGACCGTCTGATCCTCGTTTGAGCATGGGCGCAGACGAATATCGTTGGAACTGTCCCGCACCGGGGTTACGTATTTGTAAGCAGTGCGATGAACGATTTGAAATCTCACATTACTGATTCTGTTGCTGCTGTTCCTCCTGCTGAACAAAGAATTCCTCGTCCTGGGTTTGAAACGCCTGGAAGATGTAAGTCTTGAACAGAGCATCGCCGATTGCATTGAGTTTTATTTGCAGACAATCAATGTAATCGTGGATTCCCTGCTGGCAAATGTCATCGATCGAACTGAACTGCAGCTCGGCAACCAGCCGGCCCGCGAGTTTTTCGCCGTCATTGGAAAAACGGCCCTCGGCCACGCCGGACAGGCGGCGCAGAGCACGGTTGAGCTCGCTTACACAGAATCGCACGGAACGGGGAAAATCTTCGCTTAACAGCAGAAATTCAGCGACCAATTTTGGATGCACCTCGGCCCCGTTAATGGCTTTGTAGGCGTCCCAAGCGCTGCACGAACGCAACACGGCCGACCACTCCAAGGCTTCGGCCTGGCTGATGATCTCCGGCGCGCCCGCCGATGGCAGGCTCTGGTGGCGCACATCCAATATGCGCGATGTCTTGTCGGCCCGTTCCATAAACCGGCCCACTTCAGAAAACCACCACCCTTCGTTGTGCGGCACAGTGGCATAACTGATGCCGGCCAGATGAAAAGAACCGCCCTTAATCTTCTGGAAGAAGTCACTTGGGCTCTGTCGCCAGACTTCGCGCGCTCCCGGAGAGCGGATAAAAAGATACAGGTTATTAAGTTCCTCCCACAACTCGACCGTGATTTGATCGCGAATCATGCGGGCATTCTCACGCGCCTGGCAGATTGATGTCACAATGGAGTTTGGGTTTTCGGGCTGAAACACGAGAAACTCGGTGACAGCGCGCCCTGACGCCTTTTTATGCAGGGCGAAAAACGCGGCCTCGTCGCCGGTGCTCTGCAAGATGGGCAGCCAATGCTCGGCAAGCCGATCCTCGCCAAGGTCGTGGAAATCGAGCAGCAATTGCAGGTTGACGTCCAAAAGACGCGCAATGTTCTCGGCCCGCTCGATATAGCGGGACATCCAGTAAAGAGAATTGGCAACTCGGCTTAACATGATCGATGCGATTGATTATTCACGTAGCATAGGCATCCTTGCCTGTGCCCCTCCCTCCGGCGAGCGTCAGCGAGACGCTAACTTTCCCCTCAGACCGGAACAATTACGATTTGCTTTGGGTCGATGGCGGCACTCACTATTCGTCACCATAAAGCACCCAAGTCTCCTTGCTGCCCCCACCTTGTGACGAATTGACCACCAACGATCCCTTGCGCAATGCTACTCGAGTCAGTCCTCCCGGCGCGATCACGATTTTTTCTCCATACAAAATATAGGGGCGCAGGTCGATATGCCGGCCTTCAAAGGCGCCTTCCGCATGGGTCGGATGGCGTGAAAGAGGGATCATCGGCTGCGCGATGTAATTGCGCGGGTCGGCTTGGATCCGGGCACGAAAGGCTTCGACCTCCTCGTGGCTGGCCTTGGGCCCCATCAGCATCCCGTATCCGCCTGATTCATTGGCGGCTTTGACCACCAACTTCGGGAGATTCTCCATGATATATTGATAGTCGCTTTTCTCGCTGGCCAGATAAGTCGGCACATTCGGAAGGATCGGATCTTCGCCAAGGTAATACTTGATCATCCGAGGCACGAAATAATACATGACCTTGTCATCGGCAATCCCGGTGCCAATCGAATTGGCCAGGGAGACATTGCCGCTCCGGTAGGCATTGACCAGGCCGGGAACTCCCAGCAATGAATCGCGCCGGAAAACCGTCGGGTCCAGGAAATCGTCATCAATCCGTCGGTAAATCACATGCACCTGGCGCAGTCCGTTCGTTGTGCGCATATAGACTTTGGCGTCGCGCACCACCAGGTCGCGTCCCTCGACGATCTCAATCCCCATCTGCCGGGCAAGATAGGTATGCTCAAAATAGGCGCTGTTGCCTGAACCAGGAGTCAACAGAACGACATTTGGATCCTCCACTCCCACTGGGGATGCATACTGCAAGGTTCGGAGCAAATCCTGCGGGTAATCGCCCACCGGACGCACCCCGATGCTCTCGAACATCTCCGGGAACGATCGCTTCATCGCGCGCCGGTTCTCAAGCACATAGCTCACGCCACTGGGACAGCGGGCATTATCCTCCAGCACCAGATATTCGCCTTTGTCTCCACGGATCAAGTCGGTCCCGCAAACGTGAATGTAAATGTCCTTGGGAACATTGATATTGACGATCTCGCGCCGGAAGTGTTTTCCGGAGAGGACATAGTAAGGTGGGATGACACCGTCATTGAAGATCCGCTGCTTGTGGTAAACGTCGTGCAGAAAAAGGTTCAACGCCGTGATTCGTTGAACCAACCCGCGCTCCAAGTACTCCCATTCCTTGGCGGGGATGATGCGCGGAATCAAGTCAAACGGGAAAATGCGCTCCGTTCCCTGTGAATCGCCGTAAACGTTAAAGGTGATCCCCTGGCGCAAAAACGAGAGATCCACCGATTGCCGCTTATTCTCAAATTCCTCCTGCGGCAGCGATTCCAGCAGATCGAGGAACTTGCGATAATGGGGACGTAATTCGCCGTTATCGGCGACCATTTCATCAAAAAACCCCGAGTGGTCGTAATGGTCAATTATAGTCATAACCGGCTGTTTCTTTTTGCGCTCTTGGAGCAATCAACAACAGTGATCAGTGTCTGCTTCAACCGACGTGCTGACGCAGTCGTTCACGATGGCTGCCGTGCCCCGGCAACCGCCTCATCAGAATGGGGCTGAACTTCACCAACCGCTGATACTCTCCACCAAGCAACAGCCATGCCATGTGGCTATGCATTCCATTAATTCACGCCGAAATGCCTCAAATCATGGGAACCGTTCCGAATGATTATACTTTGAACGGGTAAGAATGTTACTTTTTGCGTCACGAACAAGGAACGATCATACCCA
Source organism: uncultured Verrucomicrobiales bacterium (assembly GCA_903898185.1). Lineage (GTDB taxonomy): Bacteria > Verrucomicrobiota > Verrucomicrobiia > Limisphaerales > Palsa-1400 > CAIUEN01. Next base: position 2,262 of record CAIUEN010000301.1, on the reverse strand, counting down.
TTTGCAGTATAATCTCACATCAGCTTGAGCTTTGGCAGGTCCTGCGAATCGACCATGCCGACGGGCTGTTTTTTTGCGTTCACCACGATGAGATCGTCAATGTTGCGCTCATTGAAGATTTTGAGCGCTTCGGCGGCCAGGGAATCCTCGCCGATGCAGATCGGATTGGGCGTCATGACATCTCCCAGCCGTTTGGCAAGAATATCGGTATCACTGGCCATGTGGCGGCGCAAATCGCCATCGGTGAAGACGCCGGCCAATTTGCCTTTGGGATTAATTACGCAAACGCTGCCGGATTTGGCTTGCGTCATCAAGAACAGCGCTTCTTTAACCAGAAGAGATTCGTCGGCAATGGCGACACGCTGACCGCTGCGCATGATTTCGCGGACCTTGAGCAGCAGAGCGCGTCCAATGGCGCCGGATGGATGGTGCTTGGCATAATCCTTCTTCTTGAAACCGCGCGCTTGGAGAACGGCCATTGCCAGGGCGTCGCCCATGACAAGCATCGCCGTAGTGCTTGAGGTCGGCGCCAGGTTGAACGGGCATGCCTCCTTGGGGATGCGGGTGTTCAGAATCACATCGCTGTAGCGGCCCAGCGATGATTGAGGGAATCCGGTGAATGCGATGATCTTCACTGAAAACCGCTTGAGCGCGGGGATCAGATTGAGCAGTTCCTCCGATTCACCCGAGTAGCTCAGAGCGAGAATGACATCGCCATCGTTGATCACGCCCAGATCGCCGTGCATGGCATCGACGCTGCTCAAGACAATAGAGGTTGAGCCTGTGCTGGTCAGGGTGGCGGCGATTTTCTGGCCGACGTTTCCGGATTTGCCGACGCCCACCACCACCAACTTGCCTCGCTGGCTCAGACATTGGACCACCAGTTCCACCGCAGCGTCAAACGCACTGTCCAACTGGGACCGCACGGCCTTTAACGCGGCCAATTCAATATCAAACACTTCTCGCGCATGCGCCAAATGATTCATCCCAGCGAGATTGCCACACCCGAAACAGTCTTTCAATCCCGCTCATGCCCCACCTTTGTGCGCATGTAGTGAAATAAGTATTGCTGCGCGTAGCCCGCATGCGGACCGAAATACGTATCGATAAAATGCCGAATCTGCGGCGGCTTGATTTTACGCTTCGGAAAATAGAGCCTGCGCATCGCATGCATAATCCAAGTATCCACCGGGAATGCGCGCTGATACCCGAATCCGAAAAGCAGAGCGCAGTCAGCAATTTTGGGCCCCACGCCAGGAAGTTTGGTCAATTCGGTCCGCGCATCGTCCAAGGAGAGGCTGCCGTCGAGCTTGACCACGCCAGAGGCGATTTTCTGGGCTGCCGCGCGCAAATTGGGCGCGCGAAAGCCAAGCTTGCAAGCGCGCAGTTTCTCTTCGGATGTATTCGCCAGCCGCTGCGCAGTTGGAAATGTCCACGTTTCAGGACGCCCCTGCGGAACCACGACAGGATTGCCGAATCGTTGGCAGAGCAAGGCGATAATCTGCTGGATTTGGACGATCTGCTTGGTGGATGAACAAATGAACGAAGCCAGACATTCCCATGGATCCTGCCGCAACAAGCGCATTCCTCGGCACGCGGCGACCGCTGCTCGCATCGGTTCATCTTGCGGGAAGGTGGCGACGATTGCGGCCAGGTTGGCCTCCATTTGAAGATAATGCGCCAGCCAGCGCCAGTCGGGCACGGGTTCAGCCGTTTGCGCAACAAGACAGTCTCCCGCACGGCACAGCCGCACCCATCTTGAGCCGACCACTCCTTCCCAGCCATCGTCGCGCCGCACCCAGCGAAACGCCTGACCGCAGCTCAGCGTTACATCGAGATCGTAATCAGCAACAGGCAAGTTGGCATAAAGCATGCCAAAGCATACGTCAGAAATTGAAAAACGTAAATTCGATGACTTGCAAACATCAGGCCCAATGAGCTAAAAGTTACCCGTTGAATTTGGACTATAAATGAAACCTGAATTTGTTTTTTTGCTGTTTGCGGTAATGGCTGTAATGGGTGCCTGGCAACTGAGCCGCATCCTCAACCCCGAGGCCAAGAACCGGCGGCGGCGCGGGCGCAATTATGGACGCGTAATTTCGCAGAAGCATCGTCCCACAGTGCGGCTCGCCGTCAAAGTGGCTCGGTCCTGAGTTTCTGGCACGCCTCAGCAATTGAATTGAGGGAAAATAGTTCATGCTGATAATCGCCTTTTTCAGTAACACCCGACTTTAGTCGGGTGTTACTTGGAATGTGAGTCTT
>CAIUEN010000300.1 GCA_903898185.1 uncultured Verrucomicrobiales bacterium | reverse complement strand
GTTCCGCGTATTTCGCGGTTCAACAAGTTGTCGCCGAATACGGGATGAACCGCGAAACACGCGGAATACGCGGAAGGGGAACGAGAAAAAAAGATGATCTATACTTTAACGGGTAAGATCGTTCCTTGTTGGTGCAAAAAGTAACATTCTTACCCGTTCAAAGCATAGCATCGGTCATTCTTGAGTGCCTTTTTGAGCGCATTGCACTGCGCATCCAGATCGGTTACGCGAACTCGGACCGTAGTCATATCTCCGGCCTTGCCAGCTTGCTCCATCGCCCAAGCGACGGCGCGCAAAGCTTCGCCTCCCACTGCGGCGCAAGCACCCTTGATTCTGTGGGCTTGCTGTTCGACAAGACGGGCATCGCCCGCCGTGACATGGGTCTTCAATTGCGTAATTTCGCCGGGCAATTTACTCATGAAGCCATCAATTACCACTCGAGCAAAGTCTTCGTCATCCACGACTCGATTCATGAATGCCGTACGGTTGAAGACAGCGGGTTCATCTGTACGGTTGGAGATGGCAATTTTTTCTTCAGACTTGCTGACCACCGGTTGATTTACGCCACCTTTTGGTTTGAGCCATCTTTTCAAGACTCCAACCAAAGCCGGTCGTTCGATCGGCTTGGTCAGGTAGTCGTCCATGCCTGCGCGCAGGCATTTCTGGCGGTCGCCTTGCATGGCGTGGGCTGTCATGGCAACAATGGATATCTTGTGGTTGAGAACACGCGATTGCGGATTGCGGATTGCTGTGGTGGCCTCAAAACCATCCATCTCGGGCATTTGCACGTCCATCAGCACCAAGTCGTAAGGCAACGTCTCAAGGGCTTTGAGAGCCTCGACGCCGTTGGCGGCCACATCGACTGTAAGTCCAAGTTTCTTGAGAATGCCCACCGCGACTTCCAGATTGGTTGTATTATCCTCGGCCAGCAGAATGCGGGCATGAGTCAAGCTGTGCCCCAATGCGAGAACAGGCGTCGAAACCCGCTTGGATATGGCAAACTCTTTCCCTCTAATGACGGACGTCAGGACTTCCAATAAATCCTCCCGCCGGACCGGTTTGGTCAGAGTGGCGGCAAATCCGTGTTCTTCCAACTGTTGATCGACATCGGCTTGGCCCAAAGATGTGTGCAACACCAACCGGGTCTTGTCTAGATTGAGGTCGCTCTTGATGGCGCGGCCCAAGGATTTTCCATCCATGCCAGGCATCTGCATATCCACAATGGCGACTGTGAAAGGATCCCGCGCCGCTTGAGCTTGAGTTAGCGCCCGCAGGGCGGAATTACCGTCGGTAGCCTCGTCGGGCCGCGCCCCCCAGGATTTTAGCAGAATCATGAGGATCTCCCGATTGACGGGATGGTCATCGACAATCAAGACACGCACTCCGCGCAGATCCGACAACTCTGGCACTACTTCTAGCTTCTGGGGTGGTTGTTTGGCCAAGAGCGCCGTAAACCAGAATTCCGAGCCCTTGTCAGCCTCGCTCTGAACTCCAATCTCTCCCCCCATCAACTCCGCCAGTTGTTTGGAAATCGCCAACCCCAACCCCGTGCCTCCGTAGTTACGCGTGGTTGAGCAATCAACTTGCGAGAATTTCCCAAACAGCCGCCCAAGCTTGTCCGAAGGAATGCCAATGCCGGTGTCACGCACGCCAAACCGCAGACGAACTTCGCCATGTGTTTCCGAGACCACACTCACACGAATGACAACTTCGCCTTGCGCGGTGAACTTGATGGCGTTACCAGTTAAGTTGATGAGAATCTGCCGCAAACGTCCCTGATCGCCTTGTAGATCGGCTGGAACGTCAGGTGCCGTGACACAAGCCAACACCAATCCTTTCTCGTGAGCTCGCATCGCCATCATCCTGACGAAATCGTCCATCAACCTGTGTAAACTAAAGTTCTGGTTTTCGAGTTCAAGTTTTCCGGCTTCAATCTTGGAAAAATCCAGAATGTCATTAAGCAAGCCCATGAGTGCGTGGCCACTGGAGCGAGCGGTTTCGGCGTAACGGCGTTGTTCCCCGTTCAGGTTTGTATCCAGAAGCAGACCGACCATGCCCAGAACGCCGTTCATGGGGGTGCGGATTTCGTGGCTCATGTTGGCCAAAAACTCGCTCTTGGCTGCGTTGGCCAAGTCGGCACGGACGGTCTCTTGTTCGAGGCTGAGGTTGATAGCGAGAAGTTTCGCTTCGGCTTGTTTTTGCACGGTGACATCTTCAAACAGGTAAAACCGTCCGAAGGATAGATCATTTGCGCCACGCATCTGCGTGGAATATCTGCGAATGGTTCTTCCGTTTGTGAAGGGCAAGAAATCTTCTATGGTGGCCCGGTCTTCCTCATTCTGAAGCAGATGCCAGGACTTGGCAAAACCCGACACATCGGTCAGCGCGTCCAGACAATAGGGAACAATCTGATTGTGGGTGAGTTCGCCCCGCGCCATCTGTTCTTCCAAATGGGTGATTCCCCATATTTCGCAGAATCGATGGTTGAAATAGACTATTTTGTCGGTGCGGTTATCGACCACATAGAACGCAAGAAGAGACAATTCCGTCATCAGATTCAGTAATGTCACTGTCAAAAATTGTTTTTCCTCAAGCCGCTTGCGTTTAGTAATGTCGATAATATAACCTGCCACCAGGGTTTTGCCTCCCCTTACAATCGGGAACTTGGTCGTATCGTAGTCGCAACCATTGAAATCTTCTTCCAATCTCATAACCTCGCCACTGGCAATGACGGTACGGTCGTCAGCAACAATCTTCGCGGCTAATTCGGGTGGATACATCTCGGACATGGTCTTACCCTGTATGTTCACCCCCACCGGGCCGAGCATCTGGTGAAAATTCTCGCTGGCTAGAAGAACACAGCTCTCGGTAGGGGGTCACCTCCTTGATGAAGGCGTAATAGGGCGAGTGCCGCATAAACAGCGAGAGCAATTCACGAGTCTCTCCCAGCGCATCCTCCGCCCGCTTGCGCTCGGTGACATCAAAGATAATTGAATGGAGAATGCTGCGCCCGCCAAACTGGATACGGCAGGACATCACTTCCACATCCCGCAACTCACCGTTCGCCAGACGGTGTTGGAATTGGAACCGCTGCCCATGTTCCGACTGGACGACGGAGTTCATGAAATGAACCAGCTTGACGTGCGAAAAGGGGTTGATGTCGGCGATATGCATGGCCAGCAGTTGTTCGCGGGAATAATACCCGTAGAAAGTGACGGCGGCGGCATTGGCATCAATGATCGCTCCATCTGTGGGATCAATCAGCAGCATCACCGCTGAATTGTTGGCGAACTGATTACGGTAGGATTGCTCACTTTTTCGCAACTCGGTGGTATGGTTCAACACCAACCGCTCCAGTTCATTACGACGGCCGAGGCTCAGGTTGATTAACATGGAAATCGCGGCCAACGCGAGTATGAGCTCCAACGTCGGCAGGGCGGCGTGGGCAAGCCAGGCATGGGCGTCGATGTCCATGCCCAGGACAGCGAGGATGGAATTTATGGCATTCATACGAAACTAAAACTGTTTTTGTGCATGATTGGGTTCCTTTGATCCAGAGTATTGCGGATCTTGTTTGCCAGGTCTTTTGTTGTAAACGGTTTCTGAATGAAGCGCGCGCCTTCATTGATCACGCCGTGATCGGCGATGACGGCAGCGGTATGGCCGGACATGAACAGGCACTCAAGCTTTGGATTGCTAGACAATAACCGCATGGACAAATCCAACCCATTCATTTCAGGCATTACCACGTCGGTTATCAACAGATGAATCTCCACGTCGAGCGATTCCGCCAGCAAGATCGCCTCACTCGGAGTGCTCGCGGTCATCACGGTGTAACCCAAACGATTGAGGATTTTCTGCGTGTTGACCAGTATCGCCAAGTCGTCCTCCACCAACAGCACCGTCTCTCCACGACTCTTGGGCGGTGGCGTCGCGCTTCCGGCTTGGGACGCGACGGACTTGCCCGCGTGCCGGGGTAGGTACACATTGAAGGTCGTGCCTTGGCTTGGCTCGCTGTAAACGGTGATGAATCCGTTGTTCTGCTTGACGATGCCATAAACCGTAGCCAGTCCCAGGCCAGTGCCTTTGCCGACGCCTTTAGTCGTGAAAAACGGCTCGAAAATGCGGGACTGCGTTAGCTTGTCCATACCGCATCCGTCGTCACTGACGGACAGCATTATATAATCGCCTGGGACAAACTCTGGGTGATCAGAGCAGTCGGTCTGGTCGAACCCAGACTTTCCCGTCTCAATGCTAATTTTGCCCACACCGGCGATGGCGTCGCGGGCGTTGACACAGAGGTTGGTCAGGATTTGATCGAGTTGGCTTGGGTCAATTTTGACCAACCCCAAATCTGCCGCTGGCTGCCAGATCAGGTCGATGTTCTCGCCAATGAGTCGGCGAATCAGTTTGAGAAGTCCTTCCACAGTCACATTGAGATCCAACACATTGGGCATGATAATCTGCTGGCGGGCAAAGCCCAGCAGTTGCCGAGTCATATCGGCTGAGCGCTGGGCGCTGTTTTGGATTTCCTCCAAGCACCCCCGCAGCGGGCTGTCTGGCGGGATTTCATCCAGAGCCATGCATGCATTGCCCATAATGATTTGTGTCATGTTGTTAAAATCGTGAGCCACGCCGCCAGCCAACCGCCCCACTAATTCCATTTTCTTGGCCTGGTGAAGCTCGCTCTCCAGTTTCGCCTTCTCCGCCTCGGCGCGCTTGAGCTCGGTGATGTCTGTAAAGATGACGAGGCCGGCAGTGATGACGCCGTCGTGGTTGCGGACAGGCGCGGCATTCACGGACACCCAGCGGTCTTCGCCTTGGGCATTGCAGATGATGACCTCTTCGTTATGCGTGGTCTCGCCTTTGAGCACGGCCCGAGAGAGGGGAAGATCCTCAGAGGGATAAGCCGTGCCATCGGGCCGAAACGTCTGCCAGTGAGAGGAATGTTGAGTGCCATTGATCCCGGTCAGAGGTTGCTTGGTTTCGCCCCGGATGCTCAAGGCGGCGGCATTGGCCCAACGGATGGTAACGTCAGGGGCATCGGCAATCAAAATTCCGGAAGGCGACTGCGAGATTGAAGCTTCCAGCAAAGCCATGACATTTTTCGTTTCCTGCTCCGCCCGCCTTCGTTCGGTAATGTCGTTGACAAAGACGGTCAGTCCGGAGACAACGCCGTCATTGCCAAGAATGGGGTTGTAGCGATCTTTGAAGACGGTTCGTAATAGCGCCGGGTCGCCATATTCTTCCATCGCAATGAAATGCTCGCCCTGCAAAGCGCGGTCGAAGTTCTTGCGGGCCTTTTCGCGATCTGCCGAGTTGGTGATGGCGTCGAGCATGTTCATACCGACTTCGATATCAGCGCCCCAGATCGCCTTCATCGCACGCTTATGCGCTTGGGCGAACATGGTATAGCGGTAATGGGTATCGAGCGCGTAAATAATAATGTCCAGCGGACTTTCCATGATCGAACGCAGCAGCGCGTTGTTGCGCAAAGCGGACTCCTCGCTCTTGCGCAGTTCGCGGGTGCGCAGTTCGAGCAAGTCCTGCACTCGCAGCAGTGCCCGCTCCCGGCGCGCCCGTGCGCACATCTCAATGAGATATGCCGTTTGGAAGGGTTTGGCCAAATATGCGGCGGCCCCTTTCCTCATCCACTCGACGGCCAGATTGGTGTCGGTGTCGCTGGTGATCATCAGGCAAACACAGTCCGGTCGTAATGCTCGGAACTCATCAAGCAGAACGTCGCCAAAGCCGTCGGATAGGTGGTAGTCCAAAAGTGCGACATCGAAGACGTTTTTTCCGAACGCTTCAGAGGCAGCCCTCAACGTCAGCGCCGTTTCGACCTCGTAGCCGTGAATTGAGAAGAGTTTCTTAAGCAAGTCGCAGAGCGCTTCGTCGTCGTCCACGATGAGCAGGCGTGGCGGTATTGGCAGCCGCTCGCCGTTCAAGGCCGCGCGCACCTGCTGGCAAAAACGATTTCCGTCCAACTCGGAGGGGATGAATGCTTCGGCCCCAAGATCGGCAGCGATGCGAGCGGCATCGTCGCCGGAGAAGGTGGCCGAAACCACCAGGATGGGAACCCGATTGAAGGCGGCGTACTCGGGCGAACGCAGCAAACGGCAGAAGCGCCACCCATCGATCCCCGGCATGTAGAGATCGGTAACGATGAGGGATGGCGGGTGCTCACCATCCAAAGCGGCAAGAGCCGCCTCGGCTCCGTCGAACATACGGGGTTCGATACCCGCCTTGCGCAGCTTCCCGGCAAGCATGGCAAGTTGGGTGGGGGTATCGTTGACCACCATGGCGAATTGGGGACGATCGTTGTGCGTTGTCATACTATTTTCTACACAGTTATGCGATTGACTCTTGTATCTTCCTTTTGCTGAGGGCAGACATCGACAGGGCTCCACTGATATTCCGATTTCCAATGCATTTGACCATTGCCGTTTTGCG
>CAIUEN010000299.1 GCA_903898185.1 uncultured Verrucomicrobiales bacterium | reverse complement strand
GGGTCTTCACTACAGCGTCTTTTGGGTTCTTGATGCTGGAGGCCAACTGATTTACAGCAGGTTACAAAAGTCCTTCCAACGAAAATAGTCAAAAACCCTTCCCAGTATCGAAAGTCGGGTTAACTCCGAAACACCTCCAGCCAATATGATGTCATCGTGGAGAATTCGTATAATCACTGCAACGCCATTGTTTTTCCAGAGCAACGATTTTGAATTGGCGAAGTGTTCAGGAAGCGCCGATTGGATTGCCCGCAAATAAAGAATCAGCAATGAAGCGCAGCCCACTGGGTCAGAATTCTTGAAATAGCTGTATAACAGCGGGAAAACTCTTAGACGCGATGAGAAAGTCTTTGGTTCAACCAGCGCAGTGAGATACTCAACGACGGCGGCTTGTGAAATCAGTCCTTCATCCCCCGGCCCTCGCATCTTAATTCTATTCTGCCAAGGTGATTCTTCAACAATTTCCAAGATTCGCGTTACGTGGCTGCAAAAACGCGCCACCGCCATTAGACCTTCGTAAAGGCGTTCATCTTTATCTCGACCAACTGGCGCATAACCGAACAAATCATAAATGATCGATTTATTTACAGGTTTTTGTTTGCCATTTATAACCGCAAATATTTCCGCCTGCTGGTAAAATGGGATTCCGACTAAGAACGTAACTATTGCTTGAAAATCACCTCTGATATCTTCGTTAAGATATCTAAACGCAGCAACTCGGTGTTGCCCGTCTAGTATAACTGCCGAATTATCATCTCGAGGCAACGCTATCTCCACAAACTTGTCTTGCGATTGATGCACTACATCGCTTTCATCTAACTCAACGTTTACCGCTAAGATTATGGAGTTTGGGAGCAACGCCGATGGTTGTTGTAAATAGCGGGATATTTCCACGGCACGCTTCTCGTCGAGGAAGCGCTGGTAAGGCTGCTCTCGTTCCTCGGAAAGCAACTGGTCAATCCCGGTATGAAATTTGGGTGATTCAAGCGACCGAACAAGCGAATCTAACTGCTTTTCGGAAAGCTGCAGCGGTTCAGAAGTATCACGCCCAAAAAGTCCTGTATTAGAAGGGCGTCTTAGCGGTCGGCAGATTGTTTTCAGGTCGGAAACATCGACGGCAGCCACATAAAAGGTGCCACTTGGCTGTCGAACTGGAATTGCCTTACACGTAAAGTCACTCATGCTGTGATCCTCCCTTGACTTCCAGTTTTCCCTTTAAAAGAGCTTTAACCTGAGCTTCTTCCGTTTTAGTGATGGTTTCGCTTGTGGGTGGGTGTAATGGCACTTTCGCCTCGGATATGAGGGCCTCAACAGTTGAATCGGGCGTTGCAGATCGGATCTGTCTTTTCATATCAGCCATGTCAGCCTTGAATTGATCGTGATCTTTAAGAGTTTGGTCGATTGCAGTTCCGCTATTCTGCGCGTCCGCCGCATGTTTTGCTGCTGTAGCAGCCTATGATCGCGAAATTCAGTTGCATTTGCGATTTATTATGAGATGCTTGACTGCATCTGGGCTGGTGAGTGTGCTTCGCGCACAGTGGCCGGGGCTCTCTGATGTTCAAGCAGCGAGGTGTTTGCATCTTGGAAAGTTTTCACGGTGTAAACTACATTTCAGTGAATGGCACACTATATGCGCTATTACAAATCTTGCATATAGTGTGCCATAATAGTGTCAAGCATGTCAATAAACAAAGCCAATAATCTTGAGGAAATGAGGAAAGACAACTTACCAAAACGAAATCTTCAGCGAAAGAGACTAAGCCGATCATCCCTTAAAAATAGCATAACCAATTAAGCCAAAGTTGATTACGCGATC
>CAIUEN010000298.1 GCA_903898185.1 uncultured Verrucomicrobiales bacterium | reverse complement strand
TGTTGAGCGCGCTATATTTGTAAGTGCTAGAACACAGCGGATTATCCCAAAGCCTCTGTTTTACGGGGTGAAATCAGAGAGGATCGACCCGAATTCTCAGTATTACTTAGTTGAACTCTTTCCCGTGGAAATCCAGGCTAGACCACATGGGCAGCACGGAACTGGCGGCAAATCTATTCCGGGCGACGCAGACGGAGGAAAAGTTGCGCCGGGAGAATGTCCGCAATAAAGACCACGCGAACCGCATCCACAACGAGGTAGGCCGGAAAGTCCGCAAAACCATCCACGAGCTAGGCGGCACGATGCCAGAAAATCTGCCGGTGGCCGAGAGCATCAAAAAGGTCGAGAGCCGAGAGAAGAAGCGGATAAAGGCCGAGCAAAAGAAGCTGGCGGAAGGTTCAGCGGAGACGTAACCGGGAAGGAAAATAAAATGACAAAACATGACGATAATCCACTTTGGAAGGCGTTAGATAAGCTTGCTCTGCCAACAGACCCTTCAAAAGTTGCGCAGGAGCAAGAGAAGACATTCCAAGCCGGGTTACACGACAAGCATCCTCGTTCCATCGCGGTTGTGAATTACAAAGGGGGCGTAGGAAAAACCACAGCCACTTTTTTTCTAGGGGCTCAGATTGCGAATGACGAACCGAAGAAAAAAGTGCTCATTGTTGATATTGACGCGCAATGTAGCCTTACGAGCGTATTTGGAATTGACCCTACTTTGACCGATGATCACAACGTCCTAACATTGCTCACCGGTGGTAAAGCAATAAAACCGACAGGAATTCATCGCGAAGCATATTTGCGCCGTGGACGCTACGGTGGTTTTCCGCCAAACCTCTATTTACTCGCAGGCGCACTTGAAGTTGAAGACCTTGACTTCGAGTTGGCCAAGGAACAGAAATTTACTAGGCCAGAGTTTTTTGCACAGTGCCGGCGTGTTTTAGCTCTCTTTCACAATTTCGATTACATCTTTGTAGATTGCCCGCCGAACAAAATGCTGTTGACGCAAGGAATGTTAAGAGCCTGTAGCAACTACCTAACGGTCGTAATTCCCGACCGCGTTTCCGCCTACGGCATTCCGCGTCTTTTTCGCTGGGTTGAGGACATCCCGTTAGCTGACAGGCCACGATTGCTCGGCGTTCTTATTAACCGAGTGATTCGCAGTCCAAGTGGAATCACGGAGGTTCAACAAAACTCTTTAGCCGCCATCCGCGCAACCGTCTCTAAACACAATCCAAAGTGTGAAAAAGACCGTGGTATAGTTGGTATGTGGCCTAACTCAAATAATGTTTGCAAGGTCTATGATGAAGGTAAAAGCCATTTAGGACAGAGCGACATTTGGGAAACACGTTCCCGCCAGCAAGCCGTTGGGGATTGTGTTCGCGATACAGCCGTAAAGATACTATCAGTATGCAAGTGAACGACCCAACAGGCAATACGCCTTCTACTAAGTTGCCTAGCAAAACTTCCGATGTCGGTAGTATAGACCCAAAGAAGTCTGGTAGAATTAAACGGGTAAGCACACCGCCAGGGCCAAGCATCAAGGTCGCCTCATTTGTTGACCTAATGCAAAAGCTAGAACAATTGAGCGCAAGCTTGTCCAACGAACAGGTGCGATTTGTGCAAATGTGCGTTCACCGGTTCGAGCATGACAAACAAGGAATTGTAAAAACGAAACTCGCGATTCCAAAGCCAAAGAAGGAAAAGCACCATCATTCCCATATCGTAATAACAGAAACACCGAATCTTGATGCAAATACAGAAGCGTTCCTAGACCGGCTAACCAATGCAAAGACGGAGGATGAAGTTGTAACCTCTATTGAAGCATTACCAGACAATACCGCGTTGCGATTTGCGGCTTCGCAAGGTCTGCGCAGCACTTCGCCAGGTCAAGCCCGAACAAAACTACTAGAAATTGTAATCACGCTTCGTCAGATGTCGCGCATCCAGAATGCGGGAAAGTCAGAAGCAAAACCAGCCTTGTAAAATCAGCGCTGGCAATGTTCGCCCTCCGCAAGAACCAATTATTTGCGGCGACGGAAAAATAATAGAGACAACTCGCCCAAACCCGCCAAACCCTATGCGGTATGTTCGGGGCTTCGGTAATAATAATCTCGCCATTGAGGCCGCCGTTTGGGCTGGCGATGCCTGAAATCTCGGACAGATAAGTTATCGCAGATGATTATCAGTCCTCACTATTGACATTATGGTGTTGGTTTTGGTGGAGCAAGTATGAACACATAAGTCCAACTGCCCGTATGCATGCGCTGGGCTATCCATTTGAGTGTCATCGTTGTTTGCTGGCGCAGCATTCGCGCTGTTTCGACCTTCCGTTTATCCCCTTTTGGGCGTTGCTCCAACTCTTTTTCCGTCCAACCCAGCCGCCTGAGCTCTTCGTCAACCAGCCGATTGGCTTTCTCCTGGTCACGCTCTTGGCGTTCCGATCCGTAGTGGCTGCCACCAGCCGACT
>CAIUEN010000297.1 GCA_903898185.1 uncultured Verrucomicrobiales bacterium | reverse complement strand
GGTATATCATCACTGCCAGCGCCCAAAGGTCGGGCTGCCGCCTTAGCGGGGCTTGCTGCCAAAGATCATCCCACCTCTTAGCCTTGGTCAGTTCGGGCGACCTATACTTCGTCTGGGGCAAGACATTCGGGGGAATATCCACCAGACCGTATCCTCTGGCGACTCCATAGAATCCGCCTCCGTCAATGTCCAGAACTTGCATGAGGGCGTTCCCTGCCGAATCAACCTCCAACCAGAAATTCTGTGGCTTGAAGTCCGCATGAACGATTCCTAGCCCGTGCAGGTAAGTGATTGCATGGGCAAGGCTTTTTGCTATCAGGAGCCGATTCAGAATGGAAGTATTGCAAAAATCCGGATTAAGTTCGAACTGGGCTCCGCGCGCCCTCTTCATCAAATAGGCCGCCGTCGTTCCGACTTCGGGATGGACTATCCCATCAAGGGCTTCGCAGGGCAGACAAGCCAGTTCCAGGGCCAACTGGGGCTCCAACGCTGAAAATAGTTTATACCTACCCACAGCATCCGTCATAGCTGTTTGAAAATCCGCAGGTGGGTTCGCTGGTTTGAACACCTTGATGAGGTGGCTGTCGTAATTTGTGCTCCAGACTTCTCCCTGGCCTCCTTCCGCGATCTTTTTGCCCAATTCAACTATTTCATTGAGTATGACGGAATGTGGCATAAATTTGAGCCTATTGCGTTGCAATCAACCCCAACACCGCATCGTCGCTATAATTGAATCCGCCGAAAATTGCGTCCAAATCTAGAGCGCCAATGCCCTTTTGGGTGAGCTGTTCTTCAATCAAATGAGCAATAATCACATTCCGCTGCTTCATTACCGCCTTTTCCACCGAATTCATTCCATCAGACCCGACATACACAGAGTCGCCCTGCTCATAAGCTACACACCCAATGATGGGAGGCACACAGGTACCCTTGGCGGTCAATGCCGCTGTTGCGCCGGCTTTTTGTCCCGGATATGGCAAAAGTTTGGTCCAGAGAATCTTACCATTGATAGATCGTTTGGAATTGATCAAGACGATGTGTCCATCTCCCTGGTAGGAATAGAACCAACGCCAGCGCACCACTCCGTCGACCGGATGGCTCCTGCGAAGCATTGCTGTAAGCATGGTTGTAGCTCCCATGCACTGCGCTTCCTGAAGAGCCGCCGTGCATTGAGTGAACATCTCGTGATGGCTTTGAATGATTTCATCAGCACACATTTCCCGGTGAATTTCCTCGGAAAGACGCTGGTAGGCTGTATTGCAAACGATTTCCGCCGCCTGTCCCCCGGCGTTTGGATGAGGCCCCTCGCTCACTCCATCGGCCACGACAATCAGCGCCCCCTCATCATTGAACTTTTCAGAGCGGATTCGATCCTCGTTTTTGCCTTCAAGCGGACTCCAAAATAGTTTAGGCACAAAAACAGCGGGAAAGGTTGCCACATGTGCCGCAGACGGCAGATCTTTTGTTTGTTCTGAGGTATTATTCACAGGTGTTTCCTCGGATGTTGATTCTTTAAGTGTGCCAAAAATTATGCTCTTGATGAAAACAGTAGTGTTGGAAAACAACCGTTTTAAGTTTCCTATCAGTTCTGATAACATACAGTTTGCAGTTTAAAGACAGTCATTGTAATGCATAGCTATTGGGCTTATTAACTTTACGTCCACAATAAATACGAAGGCGGCATGCAGTAGCACGCAATCTCTCTCGCGTTATTGGTCTCCTTATAAAGAGCTGGACTGAGCACCAGTTCTTTGAGCGCGGCGCGATCCGCATCCTCTGGGTGTCCGCACCCGGTGTTTTTTTGAAAATAGCCAATTGTGATAAGCCTGACCAAGCCCTTGTGTCTATTGTTCTCATTAAACTTGGCGATCAGAGCCTTCTGATCCAACCCGCTTGATTCATTTTCTGGAAACGTTTTTCCATCTGACAGCAGGCTGATAGTAGCGATGCGGCGGTTAGATCTTTCCGCACAACGCACCCAGCTTTCAGCCATCCATCGGGCAAACTCGAGCGCACGCCCGGTTGGAGTCGCGCCCCCATGCTTATCCAGAGGATCCCAGAGTTTCAATTTTTCATCATCTGATTTCACGGTAGTTGGATCGTAGTTCTCATAATAATGATGATGCTGTTTGACATCATATTCCAGCAAGCGCACGTCGTCGATCTTGTTTGAATCCCAGCAAATAACGGTCAACAATGTGTTTTCAAACGCGGCATCATCGTGAAACTCATTAATCAGCCCTTGTACCATTTTGGCTACTGCAACGTGTTTTGGTTCTCCTGTGGCATCGTTGCACTTCATGTTTCGCGAACCGCACAGAAGAAGAAACACATGACTCTCTTCACAAATAACTTCGGAAGGAACAGATGGTGAATATTCACGGTCACAGTCTAGTTCGGGAGCCAAATCGTTATAAAGATACTGGCATATCGAACACTGTGAAACGTCTGACTCAATGTAAGCAGAAGGATTGAGCACCAATTCTTTGAGCACTGCGCATGCAGCTTTTTCGGCGTCATTGCCCCCACCCGGTTGTTGAAAATACCCTACCGTAAAAAGTCGAATTATCCCTTTAGTTTTCTCATTCTGCGTATAAAATTTTGCGAAGGCATCCTTTTGATCGAGGCCGTTCGATTCGTTTGCAGGCCATGTTTGTCCGTCTGAGAGTAGGCCAATCACGGCGCGCCGATACACCAGTCCGTTTGCCGCTTCAACCCACATCTGCGCCATTTCACGCGCAAACGCGAGCGCCCGTCCAGTTGGAGCTTCGCATCCATGCCCGATCAGAGGATCCCAACGCTTGATTTTTTCGTCAT
Organism: uncultured Verrucomicrobiales bacterium; assembly: GCA_903898185.1. Lineage (GTDB taxonomy): Bacteria > Verrucomicrobiota > Verrucomicrobiia > Limisphaerales > Palsa-1400 > CAIUEN01. The sequence goes on along the minus strand of CAIUEN010000297.1, from coordinate 574 downwards.
CTGGTTTTACGGTGTTTGGATCGTAGTTCTCATAATAATGAAGATGCTGTTTGACATCATATTCCAGCAAGCGCACGTCGTCGATCTTGTTTGAATCCCAACAAATGATCGTCAGCATCGTGTTTTGGATACAGTCGTCATCGTGCAGCTCGTTAATAATTCCTTGGACTGTTTTGGCCACCGCAAAGTGTTTGAGTTCGCCAGAGCAATGAGGGTTCTTCATGCTGGCCGAACCGTTTAACATAAGGTAGACATGACTTTCCTCTATTTTGATCTCCTCAGGAGGGACGGATGCAACACTCCGCACACGATCTGGTTCAAAGATTGGTTCACAGATGATGTCCACCTTCAATTCAGCGTCCCACAGCCTTCCTTTTCCTGCCACGGGAGTTTTCCAGCCTGCAAAGCACCAACCGGGATAAGCAGTGGCGATCAGCGTTACTTTCTGGTCTTTTGGATAGCGCAACCTGTCGCTCCTGCCGGTTTGAATTGGTACGGGAGCGCAATCGACTATCCCCCTAGGGTGTTGAATTGATCGGGATTTAGCCATATAAAGTTCATGCAATATATGTTC
>CAIUEN010000296.1 GCA_903898185.1 uncultured Verrucomicrobiales bacterium | reverse complement strand
CGGCGGCTCCAATCCGGATGTTGCGCCAACAACTGGCGAACCTGCTCCAGTTCATCGGGGCCAATGCGCCGTCCTTGGACAAGAGTTGCTTCCATCACGAGAGGCAGTGTGACAGGAGGCAGGTTTGGAGTCCCGAAAAAAATGAAACTATTTTTGCCCTCGCAGATTAATGGCGGCTAGCCGCCATTAAAAATCTGAGATGCGCACGATTCTCATTTTGAGCAAGGATGGGGAAAAACGCTGATCTGCCTGCGCGCGAAGTTTTCGATTCCCTGACATCCGCCGCATCCATCATCTTGGCCTCTTACTTCTTCTTCCCAAAAAGCGAACTGAAGAACGACTTGTTGCTCACTTCCTGCTGACGCACCTTGAGCTGGCCGAGCACGGCTTGCCACGAAAGGAAGAGTTTGTGCCACTGGTTCTCGACGTTGCGGAAAGTTCCTTCGGGAGCTTCACTGATATAGCGGATGGACGGAACCAGAGCGACCAGGCTGTGAATCTCCTCGCGACTTGGGGTGCCGCTCTCAATTCGCGATATGATAATTTCCAATTGTTGGACGAGGATGGACTTTATTTCCAAGAACTGGTTTTCGTCTTCCATCGTGAATTTTTTTGCGCGCGCCATCGCGATGAAAGAGTTGAACTGCTTCCAACACTCGACGTAGTTTTCGAGTTGCAGTATCAGTTGGTCGAGTTTTTTGTCGCGCATAAAATCACAGTTTTGGAATTTCAGTCTCGTCCTGTTTTAGGGTCAGGAAGATCAGGGCACCGCCGCGCAGTTCACGCGCGATGATTTTCAGGGCGGCGTAATGAATGACCAATTCATTCAGTGGCAGGTGGACTTCTCTGGCTTGGCGAAACGCATTGATCACCCGTCGCCCAATGTCTTCGACATGCTCTGAGGGAAACCACTGAGGGATGGTTGAGGTCAGAACCCGTCCCTCCGGATCGACAGTGAAGGTTCCTTCTGGCAATCCAATGAGTTTGGGCGGCTCGTTTTTGGAAAAGAAATTCAACATAGCCACCTTGATGCAATCTGTTTGACGGTGCCCGCCGCTTGCTCAATGTTGATACTGGGATTCAAGCCGACACAAAGCAGCGACTGCTCGCGTCCCACCAAGGCGATTCGACACTTGGGGCCGATGCCTTGAAGCTGTTGGGTGTCGCCGACTTCCAGCCGCTCCCCAAGCTCCCTGAAGCTCTTGTCCAGCCCCGCAATCCATTGGGCGACTGCCTCCGCGTTTTCCAAACCCCAAGACTCCATCTTCCGGGCGCTGTCGAGACTCAGCAAAAACTCCACTCCATCTGTTTCTGCCAACAAGGACAAGGGCGAGGGCTCGACAGCCAACGGTTCCATCGAAAACTGTGTGCCGCGGCCTTCGTCCATCGCTTGAGCCGAATCCAGAAGCAGGCCCTGATACGAACTTTCAATGACGCGGGGATGTTCCGTATCGGGCGGCAGCAACTCGAAATTGCCCGATTTCCATGTCATGATTTCTCGGAAAGCCGATTCGCCGCTCAAACCGCTGAACTGCGCGTCGATGACATTTCCATTGGCCATCCAGATATCGGCCACCTGGCCTTCGCGGACAATGTGGAGAACCGACGAGTTTTGCGAGAGGCATTCCAACTGGATGATGTCCACCAAGCTCTTGTTCTGCACACCTCGGAACCCGCTCAGCGGGGTGTGCTGCAAGAGCGATTCGACACAATCCTGGAATGCTTGCATGCCATCGCGCGTGTCGGGCTTCAACCAAAAAAGATCGGCGCCCATGGCATAAGCGCGCATGCGGAACTGCTCATCGCTCAGCCCCGTCAAAACCACCGTGCGCATGCGCGGATACTTGCGCCGGACGACCGACAACATTTGCAGTCCATCGATGCCGGGCAGCCTCAGGTCGGTAATAAACAGGTCAAAGGACTCGGACTTAAGCAGCGCCAAGGCGCGGGGCCCTGCCATGCAGGTGAAAACCTCGGGGTGGCTTGGGATGTTTTCCAACAGGGTCGCGTAGGATTCCACCAGATCCTGTTCATCATCCAAGAGCAATATTTTGGGACGCGTTGCCATAAGCCAAGAACGAATTTAAACCTTTTTGGCCTGTGATATGCAAGCTGAGTTAAATTGTAATTCGAACGTCTCCTTCTCAGATAGCCCAAGAATTAGCGCCACATTGACCATTTTTCCAGGCACCAATCTGCGAATGGTGTTCAAATGGGGCTCAGGCTCAGTTCCGGCAGATGCGGTGTTCTGAGCTTCTCGTAATCCACCTCTTAAAGGGGAATCTCTCGATTTGTGTGACTCAATCTCAGCTATTCTGGTTAGATCCCTTTCAATATGGCAACCGTTTGTTCCAAAACAACACCCTCCACAAAGGGCACCTGACCGAAGAGGATGTCTTGTTCACCTTCGAGTTTCGCGGCAAGGTGGCCTTTGCCAAGAAGTCGTTCGCCTCCTTTTTCGCCTAGGGCGATTTCGGAAGTGCCTTCGCCGTCAACGCGGAGAACGAGGCGGTTGCCGAGGTTAGCGCGTAATTGCATGGGCATGACGTTGGCATCGGGGCGTTGAGCGGCGAAGACAAGGGAAATGCCGACTGCTCGGGCTTTTACGCCAAGGCGGCCAACGATGTCAGAAACGGCCTCGGCATATTCCTCGGTCAACATCCATTCCGCAAATTCGTCGTGGATTACCCAGAGGAATGGAAAACGCTCGGTAGGATTCGGTTTCTTGTTCAAGTCGAAGATGTTCGAAACCCGGTTTTCTTTGAGAACGGTGTAGCGACGGTTCATTTCGCCGACGAGTTCGTTCAATGTCTGAATCGCGGTTTCCTGGTTGTCGATCAAGCCGCCCTGGATATGGGGCAGTCCTTCAAAGGCGAAGTAATCGACGCCGAGCTTGGGATCAATCAAAATAATCTTTGCTTGCTCGACGGTGTTTGTGCAGGCGATTCCCAAGATGATGTTTTGCATGAGAACCGATTTGCCGCTGCCAGTTGAACCTGCAATGAGGGTGTGCGGCGCGTTGGTTCGTGGAGATAAGAACAAAGGGCTACTGTCTTCCTCCTTGACTGCGATCAGCAGGTCGTGATTTCCGTGTGTGCAATCCGGATGCCAGCTTTTCCAGACCTCAGGCAATTGCAAGACTTGACGGTGGGGACGCGCAATCGCAATGGAGATCACGCCGGGTTCAGCTCGAACCGATATCAAGTTCAACCCGTGTGTGGTCAAAAATTCGGATCGCCGCTTCAACACCTGGTCAACAGTGAGATTCGCGCTGCCTTGGAATTTCAGCAACGCGGCATTCGGCGTCAGCGTTTTTAGCAAAAGCTTCGATTGAAGCTGAAACTGTTGCAATGCACCTTTGCACTTGCTCTCGATTTGCCGTAGCCACTCGTCATCTTCGGCGTGGTATTTTGACGCCCCTTGGTAATCGGCGAACAGTTGGCCAATTTCGGGGCGAACCCATCCAGACTGCGGTGTCACGACACAACCTGGAAAACTGGGTTGGCTGGGTTGCGTCGCTGAAGCCGTGAGAACTGCGCGTTGCCTCACGGGAAAATGTTACCCGGTAACGTTGAAATAGCAGGGTTCGTTGCCTCATATTAAATGTTACCCAACCGTTGTGTTGTTTACTATCAAATCATTCCTCTGTTGTATAGTCAATTTTTCGCTTTTTCT
>CAIUEN010000295.1 GCA_903898185.1 uncultured Verrucomicrobiales bacterium | reverse complement strand
GTGCAAATGGCGATCACTAGCACATCGACCAGATCGTGTTGTTTTCTACGATTAACTCGCGGGTCAGGCACCTGTGCGAAATAGTCCACCAGGCTGCTTTTGACCAATGTTGTTTGACTCTCAGTTTTATCATTCGGATGCGTTTGCATCCCTGAGCTGTACCCCAAAAACTGGACCAGAAGTTAAGTTAGACTTTTCAAGGTCTGCTAAGAATGAGAAAAAGCAGACTTATGAAAGCAAAACGAAAACGACATAGTCCGGCCCTAGGGTGTTGAATTGATGGGGATTTGCCTTGGTCGATTCATTCAGAATTTGTTCCTCAAATCACGATACCAATCAAGGAACAAGCTCCTTAAGCCTGTTTTTGCTCAATTCAACACCCTAGTCCGGCCCTTAAGGCCAAAGTGGGATTGGATGCGCTGATGGGAATTAAAACCGTCGCGCAAATCGCCCGCGAAAACAACGTTCACCCCATGCAGGTCAGTCAATGGAAGACAATCGTCCGTGAGCGGTTGCCAGACCTCTTTGACAGCGACCGCAAGGAAGCTCAAAACCAGGAAGAATTGATCGCGGCGTTGCACCAGAAAATTGGGCAACTGACAATCGATTTGGACTGGCTAAAAAAAAATCCAAACAGTTGGGTCTCTAAAATGTCGAGAAATCATCGTCCCCGACTCTCAGGTGAGCCTGCGTCGGCAATGCGAGTTGATGGGCCTGGCGCGCAGCACCTTTTACTACGAGCCATGCCCGGAGACGCCCGAGAACTTGCGGCTCATGCGCCGCTTGGACGAGTTGCATCTGGACCATCCGGTCTATGGGAGCCGCAAACTCGAAGTGAAGTTGAGGCAGGAAGGATGGGTTGTCAATCACAAGCGAGTGACGCGCCTGTTGCAAGGGATGGGAATCCAAGCCATTTATCCCAAGCCCAATTTGAGTCAGCCAGGGGCCGACCACGTTCGTTATCCCTATTTGCTGGCCGATGTGGACATAAACGGACCCGATCAAGTATGGTGCGCCGATATTACCTATGTTCCTATGGCAAATGGATTTATGTATTTGGTGGCGGTAATGGACTGGTGGAGCCGTTATGTTCTGGCCTGGAAGTTAAGCAACACGTTGGAAGCGCAGTTCTGCGTGGAGGCATGGGAGGAGGCGTTGCGAACTGGAAGGGGAACGCCTCTGATTTCCAATACCGATCAAGGGGCTCAGTTCACTGCCCCCGTTTACATCGATGCAGTGGAGTCGGCCGGGGTGGAGGTGAGCATGGATGGACGGAACCGCTGGATCGACAATCGCTTTATCGAACGATTGTGGAGAAGCGCCAAATATGAGGACATCTATCTGCAAGATTACAGCGACGGGTTGGAGGCCGGGCGCGGATTGGGGCGCTGGTTCCCCCATTACAACCAAGAGCGCCCGCATCAAGCGCTGGGTTATGCCACGCCCCATGAGGTCTATTTCAATCCTCAAGGCTATGGAGGCAAGCCCAAGACTTGGGAAGCGATGCGCAGTGGGCCCAAAGATGGCTCTGGAAAAGGCCGCCTGCCCTCGCCCGATCCAGAAGGGGATCGCGACACGGTTTGGAAAAAGGCTTGAAATGAGACCGCCCGTGGCGGTAAGAAAAGCAGACCTAAAGAAAACGGAGAGGGAGGGTGAGTCAAGTGTAACAACACCGCTTGCTCTCTCTTTTCGAGTCAATGAAAACGTTAAGTCAATAGTTGCGTCAATAACACTAAAATGAAAATGGCAGACCAGAAAATGCTAACTTAATTTTCACACTTTTTGGTCCAAACAATGGGGTACAGCTCACCCCTCTATTTATACATGTTTGACAAAAGTACAAGGCAAATTTTGCCTAGCATTTTTCAGAGAAATTTAAATGCGTCTGCCCTGACCTGTGATGCCCGATGGCAGTAAACGCTCGATAAGGTTCTTTCTCTCAGATCGAGACGATTTTGAAATCCGCCTCAAGAAACCCACCGACAACAACGACGCAAAAGACCCGCTTTCGAGGAATTAAACTTGCGAGTGTTTCCCCCCGCTTTTGCCGGTTTTAGTGAGGTCTGAACCTATTTGAAACAATTACTTCCAACCCAAAAAAGTCGGACGGAGATTCCTTGCTGGGTCAAGCGGGATGATGGCTATTTCGACCTCGCACCGGTTGGTCAATTTAAGCCAAACAGATATGGGCTTTTTGATATGGGTGGTAATTCATGGGAATTTGTGACAGATTTCGTACCCACTCAAGTAACAAGTAACCCCTCTAGACTATCTGAAGGATACATATTGGATGAGCGATTTGTTGTTGCAGAAATTGCTTTAGGTGATTCCCGTATTACGAAAAGATCGCAATGCGTTGCGCGAGGAGGTGGGTGCCATTCAGGCGAACGACATTATTTTTTGGAAGCGGGTGACTGGGCCTGTTATTTTTTGTCTAAAGACGGCACTTTTGCGGACAAAAATTGGAACCCTGAAACTTACTGGGTGATTGATTACAATGCGAATGTATTTCGATCAGATTTTAGAAATACGCGTTGCATCAAATTAAATGTTACCCGGGAGCGGTGAGAAAGGGGGGTGAAATCATATCGTTGCCTCATGGGAGAATGTTACCCGACCATGAGAGGAATGAAGATGAAAGAAGTCAGT
>CAIUEN010000294.1 GCA_903898185.1 uncultured Verrucomicrobiales bacterium | reverse complement strand
GGCGGCTCCAATCCGGATGTTGCGCCAACAACTGGCGAACCTGCTCCAGTTCATCGGGGCCAATGCGCCGTCCTTGGACAATAGTTGCTTCCATCACGAGAGGCAGTGTGACAGGAGGCAGGTTTGGAGTCCCGAAAAAAATGAAACTATTTTTGCCCTCGCAGATTAATGGCGGCTAGCCGCCATTAAAAATCTGAGATGCGCACTGCGCGAATCTATAGCAGAAAAAATTGTTTCCCATCGGCGTTGTGTTGTATAGACTTGAAACAAATAGATCAGATCGTGTTGGCGTCTGATACGCTTAGTTCAGTGTTTGGTTTCTGGTTAGCCAAGCCGACAATCATGTCGATTTCGTTATGCAAGATCCGAAAAATGTAAAAATACTCATTGTCGAGGATAGCAAAGTTCAATCGGCGCATCTTGCTCGAATCTTGCAGGGGCGCGACTACCAGGTTTTTCAGACGAGCGATGGGGTGGAAGCATTGGAGTTTCTTGAGAAAAACCAGCCAACGATGGTCATCAGCGATGTCACCATGCCGCGAATGGACGGTTACGAATTATCGCGCAAAATCCGGCAAAATCCGCGATTTCGGGATATGCCGGTGATCCTCGTCACGGCGCTGCTTGCACCGACGGACATTCTTAATGGTCTCAAGTGTGGAGCTAATCATTTCATCCTCAAACCGTACGACGAACGTTATCTTCTCTCGCGAATCGATTATATCCTGCTCAACCACGATGCGTCACGGGATGGGGCCTTAACCTTGGCATTTGAGGTTTTTCTGGGAGGGCAGAAATACAACATCACGGCTGAGCGGATGCAAATTCTGGATCTCCTGTTCGGGTCGCTGGAGAAAACACTCCAGCAGAACAACGAATTGGAGCGGTTGAACATTCAATTGATGCAGGCGAACAAGGAATTGCGTGAATCGCTTCAGGCCGTCAAGACTCTCAAGGGGCTGATTCCGATCTGTTCAAGCTGCAAAAAAATTCGTGATGGCCAGGGAGATTGGCAGCAGCTTGAGGATTACATCCACACGCATTCCGACGCTGATTTTACACACGGGATATGCCCTTCCTGCGCGAAAGCGTTTTTTGGCACTTCCGTATCCTCGTGATGATCTCAATCTTTTGTTTTTCGAGCCGATAGCGTTTATTATGGAAGCACTATATGCGCCATGGCGGATCGAATATATTCTGGCACCCAAACCAGCGCCAGCCGACGCGGCTGTTTTTAGAGAGATCGGGCAGTCTAACGATGATGAAGGCAACTACGTTGTTGCTCGTGATCGCACCTGTTACGCAGTGCTTAATCGCTTTCCCTATACCTGCGGCCATCTGCTCGTGGTGCCCTACAAGCAAACGGCCGAGCTGAACGATTTGACCGAGAATGAACTGTCCGGGCTAATGGAACTGGTTCGTCGCTGCCAGAATGCGTTGAAGAGCGCACTGAAGCCTGACGGATTCAATATCGGCCTGAATCTGGGGAAAGTGGCTGGAGCCGGGATTACTGATCATATTCACTTCCATGTGGTGCCACGGTGGAACGGTGACACCAATTTTATGCCCGTCATAGGCAACGTCACCGTGCTGCCGGAAGCCTTGGCTGAGGTTGCCGCCAAACTGCGCGCCCAATTGGCGCGTTAGCGCATTCCATATCTCACGATCTCATTCATGCCAACGGAAACACTCCATTTTGAAAACGCGCGTCTGGCGCAGCAACTCTATAACAATGAGTCCCACAACTTGCAGGCAGTGGAACAGGAACTCGGCGTCAAAGCCATCTCGCGCGAGAACTGGATCCAACTCGTCGGCGAAGCGGACGCTATTGAGCGTGCCAGGCAGATGTTCCACCTGTTGGAAACCTCGCTCAAAGCCGGGACGCCGGTGCGCAATCGGGAATTCTCCCATGCGCTCAATGTTGTGAAAAACGAGGGTGTTTCAGCCCTGCGCAGCATCCTGACCGACCGCATTCTCACATCGCCGCGCAAAGCGCCGGTAGCGCCCAAGACGGTCGGCCAGAAAAAATACGTGGATGCGATCCGAAACCATGATGTCACGTTCGGGATTGGTCCTGCGGGCACAGGGAAAACCTATCTGGCAATGGCGATGGCCATTGCCGCGCTAAGAGAAGAAAAGATTGGGCGGATTATTCTGACCCGCCCGGCGGTGGAAGCCGGTGAAGCCCTTGGGTTTCTTCCCGGCGATCTTTACGAGAAAATCACCCCTTATTTGCGGCCCCTCTATGACGCGTTGCACGATATGATGCCTGCGGAGGAAATCGAGAAAAACATGGAACGTGGCGTCATTGAAATCGCGCCACTGGCCTACATGCGCGGACGCACCCTGAACAATGCGTTCATCGTCTTGGACGAGGCGCAAAACTCAACCACCGAACAGATGTTCATGTTCTTGACAAGGTTGGGCATCAACTCAAGAGCTGTCATCACGGGAGATACCACGCAAATCGACTTGCCTGCGCACAAAACCTCGGGATTGCTCGAAGCCAACCGCGCGCTCAGGAACATCGAAGGGATTGCGCTAATCGAATTCACCCGGCGCGACGTCGTGCGGCATCCGCTGGTGCAGCGCATCATCGCCGCTTACGAGGAGCATCGCGGCAAGCAGAAATGAAACTGCTGCGCATTCTTAACCGGCAGAAAACGCGCTTGGTCAACGTGGTTTTTCTTCGCCGGGTCACCGCCTGTCTGCTCCAGGAATTAATCAAGTTGGATGGCTATGAGTTGGCGGTTCATTTGGTTGAACCCGCTGAGATGATGCGGTTGAATGAGACATTTCTTGGACACGAGGGATCCACGGATGTGATCACATTCGACAACTCGGAGAGCAGGGCAGGGATCCACGGAGCCAGAGGCTCCGGGAACCGGCAGACCGGAGGTCTGCCCCACAAGGGTGCCACGGAATTATGCGGAGAAATTTTCATCTCGGTGGCGGACGCGGCTGGCTACGCGCGAACCTTTCGTTCGACCTGGCAATCCGAGGTGGCGCGTTATGTTGTCCACGGGGTTTTGCATCTGCGCGGATACGACGATATCGAGCCAGGGTTGCGACGCGTCATGAAACGCCAGGAGAACCGCCTGCTCAAGGCGCTTGCAGTCAAGTTTGATTTAAGCCAGTTTGAACGGCTCCAAGGGCATCCTAAAGTTAATGAAACAAAATAACTTTTTCTATCTGTTCCGAGTAAACTTTTTTACAGGGCTGGCAATCGTATTGCCGGGCCTCATATCCATCGGCCTGTTGTTCTGGTTTTTTGGCACGGTGTCGAATTTCACCGACACGCTCTTATTCTTCCTTCCCCATAAGTTGACTCATCCGGTCAGCGCCGATGGACGCGAGGGTGCCATCTACTGGTATTGGAGCCTGGCAGCCCTGGCGGTGTCGTTCATCCTTGTTGTGCTGACAGGCCGCTTTGCCCGTTATTACATGGGGCGGCAGGCTATTGCCTTGGCCGATCACCTGATCATGCAGGTGCCGCTGTTGAATAAGATTTACTCGACTGTCAAACAGGTCAACGAAGCGTTCTCAAGCAACAAGTCTTCTTTCAAGCAAGTGGTGCTGGTTGCGTTTCCGCATCCCAATGCGCGCTCGATCGGCTTTGTCACGGGCGAACATAAATCGATGCCGATGCAGACGGAGACGTTGATCAGCGTGTTCATTCCGACCACGCCCAACCCAACCTCCGGATTCATGATAATGATGCCCGAACGGGACATTACAAAGCTGGATATGACGGTGGCAGAGGGAATCAAGTTTATTATCAGCTTGGGGGCTATTTCTCCCGTGTTCAACGCCGCACCGGGATCGGCATCGCATGCAGCTCTTTCTGAGGCGCAACCCGCATCCAAATGAGTTCAGAAACCGCGACTGGTCTCATTTTGCGAACCCGGCCCTTGACGGAGACGAGCCTGATTGTCCGATGGCTGACTTCGGGGGCTGGAATCGTAACGACGGTCGCCAAGGGGGCGCGGCGTCCGAAATCACCGTTTCGCGGGCAACTCGACCTGTTTTACATTGCTGATTTCAGTTTTGTCCGCAGTCGGCGCTCGGATTTGCACACGCTAAGCGAGGTGAAGCTCATCGCAACCCATGCGGGACTTCGTCGGGAGTTGGAGTATCTGGAGCAGGCTTCCTACTGCGCGAAACTGGTCGAGCAGGCGACGGAAGCCGAGACACCTTTGCCGTGGTTGTTTGAGCGGTTCACGGCGATGCTGGACCAAATGCCGTTTCAGCCTGCCCAACCGCAGACTGTGTTCGCCTTTGAAATGAAGCTGCTGGCCGACCTCGGACTACAACCTGATTTGGACCAAACCCGCCTCAGCCCCGTTGGGCGGGAATTGCTGAAATCCTTGCTCGAACTGGATTGGCCGAAAATCGCCAGCTTCAGCTTGACGGGAGCACAGACGGCTGAGTTGCGCCAGTTTCTTAATGGGTTCCTGATTTACAACCTGGATCGCATTCCAAAAGGACGCGCTCAAGCCATTGCGGGCCGCCCGTAAGGGAGTTGGAACTTTAAAAAACACCAGTGAATTAGCGCATTACTTGAGTCAACCACCACAATGGGCTGTGGTAGAGCACGGTGGCAAAGCGGCCAAACCCAACAAGTTGTTGGGGCAGGTTGAGTCAATTGACTAGTACAGTAAGTCGCAAGTTCGTGAGCAATGAATTAGTAGATTTTACTGGGTAAAATGAGCGTCAATACGACTCACGAACTTACGACTTAGTGTACTAGCCCAGTAGCGCAAAATAGTCAATATGTGGGGTCTGCCAGTTCGAGGGGGCTCCGCCCCCTCGACACATCTTCATCCAAAGCAAGTCAGCAATTCTCATTTTGAGGAAATATCTGATCTGCCTGCGCAGGCGGTTTCCAATTCTCTACGGAGCCAGAGGCACCGTAACAGTCAGCACAACTAATCACTGCACCTCGATAACGAGGTGCTGGCAGGCCGGACGCATGCCCCACATGGTTGCTTTCCTGTCACGCACCTGACGCTCGCCGGAAAGAGGGGCACGGGCAATGCAGCCTATGCAACCTGAGGCGGATTTCTGCGGTTTCGTCGTAAATGCGGCAATTCAGAAGCGCGTTTACTGCAAATATTCATACGCTTACTGCATTTTTATGGGATTTCTGTTGCAAATGCGCCAAAAAAACATAAATCGACAAAATTACGCAGTTCAAAGTATATTATGCTACATTCTATCAGTAAGCGCTTTCAAAACGTGTTTAAGAGTCTGTGCAATGGAGCGGCGCGCCACTCCATTGGGTGGGCAGGCGTTCTGCTGCTGGCGGGTTTGATAGCCACCGCACTGGTTACCCGTTACATAAAAACAGAGAGTGACAGAGAAGCAAAACGGCAATTCGATTTCGTTTGCAACGAAATCCAGATGAAGATTCAGGACCGCCTCGACGCTCACGAACAGATACTACGGAGCGGAGTGGCGTTTTTCGAGCACACGGGGGGTGTCAGCCGTGAGGAATGGCACCGCTTCACCGAACGTCAAAAGGTTGACCAGCATCTTCCCGGCATTCAGGGCATCGGTTTCGCGCTTCTCATCCCCCGGCAAAACTTGGCACAACATGTCCAAGAGATTCGCTCTCAAGGCTTCCCTCAATACCAAGTGCGACCCGAGGGCGAACGGGAGAGTTATTCATCCATCATTTACCTTGAGCCTTTTACAAACCGGAATCTTCGCGCCTTTGGCTACGACATGCTCAGCGAACCGGTGCGGCGGGCAGCGATGGAACGGGCGCGGGATCAGGATGTCGCCGCCCTCTCGGGAAAGGTTGTTCTGGTGCAGGAGACCGGCACCAATGTCCAAGCAGGCACTTTGATGTATGTGCCAGTGTATCGCTCGGGCGTACCTCATGATACCATTGCCCAAAGACGCGAAGCGCTCATCGGTTGGGTCTATAGCCCCTACCGGATGGCCGACCTCATGCGCGGCATTCTGGGAGGATGGGAGACGACCGGCGGGAAACAAATTCATTTGGAAATCTTCGACAGCGATGTGGTGTCCTCGGATACACTGCTTTACGACAGTCAGTCTGGCGAAACTCATCTCTCGCATGGGCCACGGAGCCAGAGACTCTTGAAACAGTCAGCACAACCAATGCTGCCCCTCGATAACGAGGTGCTGGCAGACCAGAGGTCTGCCCCACAAAGCTTTGGAGCGGCTCAGGTGGTCCAGCAAAACAGTGTCATTTCGGCTGATCGCCAATGGACACTGCGCTTCACGCCGACAGGCAGTCGGTCATTCGCGATGGATTACAGCAAGGTGTGGCTCATGTTGTTCGGCGGGATGAGCGTCAGCTTATTGCTCTCAGGGTTGTTCTTTTACTTGCTCAACACCCGGTTCAAAGCATTGAAGAGAGGCAGAGAGTTGACTGACGAACTTCGGGAAAGTAAGCAATCCTACCACAATCAATTCGCCAGCAATTCAGTGGCAATGCTGCTGGTAGATCCCATAAATGGAGCGATCATTGACGCCAATGCCACCGCGATTGGTTTCTACGGCTATCCGCAGGAGCGACTGCTGGCCATGCGCATCCATCAGATCGCGACACAGCCTGAACACGAAATCATTCTGGCAATGGCAACAGTAACACAGGGTCAGAGCAAGAGGTTCGAGCACAAACACATTCTGGCAGATGGCTCGATTCGGGATGTGGAAGTGTCGTCAAGCCGTATTAAGTTTGGGGTTCACATGGTTTTGCATTTATTAATCCATGACGTAACCGAGCGCAATCGGGCGGTGGAGGCACTGAACGAGACCCGTGAGTTGCTCTCACTGTTTATGCGTCACTCACCCTTCTACGCATTCATCAAGGAGGTGACCCCCACCGAGAGCCGTGTTCTTCTGGCCAGTGAGAATTTTCACCAAATGATCGGCCCATTGGGTGTGAAAATACAGGGTAAGACCATGTCCGATTTGTATCCACCCGAATTAGCCGCCAAGATTGCCGCTGACGACCGTACCGTCATTGCCAGTGGCGAGGTTATCAGATTGAAAGAAGATTTCAATGGTCGCAACTACGATACGATCAAGTTTCCAATTGTGAGGGGAGCCAAAACCTTGGTGGCAGGTTATATGATCGACATCACTGAGCGCAAGCGGGCAGAGGATGCTTTGCGGGAGAGCGAAGCCATGCAACGCACCCTGATGGACAATCTTCCCACTGGAGTGACCATTGTTGACCCAGTAACGAGGGTTGTCGAGCGTCTGAATAATTATGTCGCCACCCTGGTTGGCAGATCTGTGGATAACCTGGCGGGCCAACGGTGCGACGCGCTTTTGGAATGCGCCAAGAGGAGCGCGGAAACTTGTCACGGGTGTAATCTTGGTCAATCGGAGAGTGAGTTGCTGCGGACGGATGGCAGCCGCCTGCCCGTTTTGCAAATGGTAAACCGCATCCAATGGCATGGCCGGGAAAAAATGCTGTCATGCTTTGTGGATTTGTCAGAGCGCAAGCGGATGGAGGAATTGCTGTTCCAGTCCACTGAGCGGCTGAGGCTGGCCACCCGAGTGGGCGGTGTCGGCATCTGGGATTATGAGGTAGCCAAAAACCAGCTTAACTGGGACGACCAAATGTTTCGACTGTACGGAATAAGTTCTACATGGCTATCCTATTAACGCAACCTACCCCAACTGGTTGTGGTTGGCGTGAGATTTTCCGCCCACTATGAGCTTGTAAGGCACGGGCGACACTTGCGTTGCCTGCTGAACTACCCGGTAAAACAACTTTCCTCGCGAG
>CAIUEN010000293.1 GCA_903898185.1 uncultured Verrucomicrobiales bacterium | reverse complement strand
TGTGGGGCAGACCTCTGGTCTGCCGGTTCCATGAGCCTCTGGCTCCGTGGATGTCCTTGGAAATGGCAGACAGGAAAGTAACCCTGTGGGGTAGGCCTCCGGTCTGCCGGTTCCAGGAGCCTCTGGCTCCGTGGACGTCATTGGAAATGGCAGACAGGATTGTCTGCCTCACATACAATCCTACTGCCTGCTTGCGAATGCTGACAACCAGGATGAAACGCGACGGAACCACACGCAGTTGGCGAGCACGACAAAGGCAATCAGCAAGGCCCGACTTAAATCCCATGGTTAATCTGACTGTCAATGGATTGAATGGGAATGTTGTTCCTGACTTCCGCTGTCAGTTCTTCACCAGTTTTTTCACCAGCACCTTGGAATTTCGACCGCTCTGTTCGTATTTTTCACGTCTTGCGGGCGGCAGATCGTCGGGCGATCCTTCGATAAAGCCGCCTTTGGATTGGAAATAGGTAAAAGCTTGGGTGGAAAGGGCTATGACCTCGCTCAGTCCCATCTCGCGGGCTTTGGCTTCGACAAACTGGATCAACTTGCGTCCCACGCCCTGGTTTTCGTAGTTCGGACTCACGTACAAACACGCCAGTTCGCCCTTGTTCTGGTCGAGTTGATGCAACGCGATGCAGGCGACAGGGTTTTTATCGGTTTCAAAGATGTAAAAATCGTTGATCGTCCTCTCGATTCCGGCGCGCGTGCGTTTGACAAGTTCGTCGGAGGCGACCGAGTTCTTGGTCAGATTGATGATGGCGCGAATATCCTTTTTCATTGCGCGCCGAATCTGCTGGTATTCGTTGGCGTAGATCAGCGTGCCGATGCCTTCGTTGGAGAAAATCTCGGCCAGCAGCGCTTCGTCGCTTCTTCCGTTGATCACATGAACACGCGGCACGCCCGAATGGCAAGCCAGCGAGGCATGTTGCGCCTTCGAAAGGCTTTCGGGCATGAATTGGGGCTTTTGCTGTTCAAGCAGCGCGTCCAGATCGGCGACCAGCATCTGGCGAATCAGACGCCCCTGAATTATCAGTCCGTCCAGTGTGGAGACGTAGATGAGTTTTGTGGCGCTGAGCGTCTTGGCCAATTCCATCGCAACGCCATCGGAGTTAACCCGGTAGGTTCGACCGTCACCATCGAATCCCAATGGGGGCACGACTGGAATAATCCCCTGCCCCAGCAACCCCTGCAACAACTCGACATCGATGCGTTCCACCTTGCCGGTCCAAAGTTGGTCAACGCCGTGCAAGATACCAACCGGGTGAGCGGTTACCGCGTTGCAGGAGGCGGCGCGCAGGTCATTGGCGCTGAGGCCTTCCAGGATTTCGTGCGTTAAGCGATTAGCCGCCGTCAACGCTATGTCAAGCGTCGCGGCGTCAGTCATGCCCGTGCCATCGAGGTTCGAGGCTGGAATCTGTCTCTTTGCGGCCATATCCGCAATTTGTTCCGAGGCGCCGTGTACCAGCACCACCCGAATGCTCAAGGAGCGCAGTACCGCGACATCCAGAACGATGTTGGCGAAGTTCTCGTTGGTGACAATCGCCCCATCAATGCTGATGACGAATATCTTTTCTCGAAACCGCGGGATGTACTGCAGAATTCCGCGTAAATCGGTCAGTTTCATTTACGATTGGATAATGGAGGCTCCCCTCAATTCTGGCCAAGAGCCGTTTTTAGCGCCGCCAAACACCGTTGATTCTCCTGTTCGGTGCCGACGGAAATGCGAATCCACTCCGGCAGCTTATAGCCGCCCATGGGCCGGACAATCACGCCTTGGCGTTGCATTGAATCGAACACAGACTGCCCGTTGCCCACACGAACTAAAATAAAATTGCCCGATGACGAAACATACTCAAGGCTCAGCGTTTTGAAGGCTGCCTCGTAGAATCGCAGTCCGGCGGAATTAACCTGCCGCGCTTTGCGGGTGTATTCAGTGGCGTCCAATGCCGCCAACCCGGCGGCCTGGGCAATCGAATTGATATTGAATGGCTGTCGGATTTTTTCGAGTTTGGTGATCAGACCGCGATCTCCGATTCCATATCCCAATCGCAAGCCGGCCAGGCCGTAGATTTTGGAAAAGGTGCGCATCAAGATCACATTCGGTTTTGCGCCGCTCGCAACCGTGGGAATCAAATCAAATGGATCCTCCATGAACTCAATATAAGCCTGGTCAATCACCAGCAATACGTGCGGAGGAACTTCGTTGACCAGTTGCTCCAAGTCTTTTCGCGGGGCGAGCGTGCCTGTGGGATTATTGGGATCGGCAACGAAAACGATTTTGGTTTTCGGAGTGATCGCCTTGAGCATGGCCGGCAAATCATGGCCATAATTCTTTGCGGAAACAGAAATGAAATTCGCGCCGAACAGCCGTGAAACAATCGGATAGACCGCAAAACAATACTCGGAGGCCACCACGTCAGCTCCGGGCGACAAAAGCGCGTGGCCGACAAACTCCAGAAGTTCATTCGAACCATTGCCAAGGATCAAATTGGCCGTATCCACGCCAAGATGCGCCGCAAGCTTTTGCTTGAAATAAAAGGCATTGCCATCGGGATAGAGGTGCATCTGGCGGGCTGCCTGTTCGACAGCCGTCACAGCCTCTGGGCAGGGGCCAAGCGGGTTTTCGTTGGACGCCAGTTTGATAATGTCAGCGGCAGGGATTCCCAGTTCGCGGGCGACTTCCTCAATAGGCCGTCCGGGTTGGTAAACCGGCAGATTGTCCAGAGCCACATTGAATTCGATTGTCGATTTCATTTTCGTTCACCAAGCAAAGCACAATGACTTTCGCGTGTCAGTCCGAAAAAACATCGAAGAATTTGAATTTTTTATTTTTGTTTGAAGGATTTTGCATTGCATCCAGCGGGGTTTCGTGAAAGATTCTGAGGTTACTTGTCAATAGGTGTTTTGACAAATAACTCCAAAAGCGTGAAGACAGTTGAAAACACGTCAGCAATTGTGGTCTCCAGCGGAGTTTGGCAAGGTTGGACGCTCCTGCTGGCGTGTTTGATCGCTACTGCCTTAGCAGCCTATTACACAAAATCGGATGCGAATGCACGCCTCCACTTCTTGTTGCCGCGAGTAAAATCAGTCAGCCCGAAGTCTTTTATCACGCGCGGCGCGATCAACTTCTCGACAATCGCCCAATCAATGTTTGATCCGCCGAGAAAATTGTCGCCGCCGTGATGCGCAACGTGGATTGTCCCTTCCTCGGATTTGATGATAGCCGCGTCGAACATGCCACCGCCAAAATCATAAACAAGCCAGTAGGTTTTTTCCTGATCCACATGAAAGCCGTTCAGACGGACTCTTTTTGCCGTCTTAAATGGACTTCAACACTGCATAAAAGGGGGCGAGTTTTGATTGATGCAGTTCCCCTTGCCGATACCGATGCTTTCTTCAATCCGTCGCCGGACTTCGATGGATTCCGCCAGCGGCAATGTTAGTTCCAGTAGTTTTACGAACGTCTCGTTGTCGCCCGTTTTCCGCTGATATGCCACAAGACAGTTCACAACCGTCGTAGCGGAGATGCTGGCAGCGGCGAGCCATTATGAGGTTCCCACGACTCATAACATGGTAAATCGCATCCGGATATTCGATTCGGAACGTGGATGGAAAGATGATTGTGAATACTCATAACTTTGCTTGAAACCGAGGGGGTTTTTGAAGTATGTGGGCCTCAGGTCTGCCCCACAAATGCGGACTTTAGAACCGCCCTGAAAAATAGAGAGTTCCACCTTGCAATCAAATAAGTAATTGGCTGGTTGCTTACGCTGAAATCTGGGTTAGGACGCCAGTTGCGCAACAATCCAAGGAAATCTATCTGTCCGCCGATTTTATATGGGTGACCTTTACTTCTGAAGCCGCGTGATCCGCCCAAAATGTGATGGCACAGCGACCAATCACCTTTACTTGAACAACTCTGCCCGTGTCATCATTTTCCGTAAAATCCCCGGTGGTGTTTGGAGTGTCGGCCAGCGAGCGGATGAATTTCACCACGGCTTCGCGCTGCATTCCTGAACGGGGCGCAGTGGCAAGCGCCTGTTCGTTGATAAAGACCGCGTAAGCCCGCATGAACTTTAATTGAGGCGGCGCTCAAATTCGTCCGGCGTCAGCCAGTGGGAATTGTCCTTGTCGTTGAGTCGGTCGGTGAGTTCTCGGTGATAGCCGACGTCATGCGCGTAGCGCAACTCAAGGGTATAGGAAATGAGTTCAGCCTGTTGCTGTTCGTCCAGCAACGCTATTTCGCGCTTGATCTGCTCAAAACTCATAATCGTATTTTAACCCGCATCCAGATTTGTGCAAGGCTGACAACTCACTAACTCACTGATTCATTAACTGACCGACTTCTTCCGCCGTCTCATCGAGTTGAAGACATGGAATTGGTCGGGGGGAGCAGGAGTGGAACAGCCGTTTCCTCTCACTCTGCGCGAGCAATTGGCCGCCAATGCCGCCATCCTTAAACGCCTTGCCGAAATCGACAAATCCCTTTTGAAGCACGACCAATCGTTGAGAATCATTTGGCATAAGCTCCATCTGCAGCCCCCACCTGAACCGCCCAAGCGCCGCATCGGCTTTCGTACTGAGGAAAACCAATGATCACGTCCAAGCCTTATGTGATTGTGCAGGATCCCGCCATCGCTGAGTTTCTCCTGGTCACGCTCTTGGCGTTCCGATCCGTAGTGGCTGCCACCAGCCGACTTGCCAACGACAAGCAGCTTCTTTCGGAATTGATCATCCCCCAAGCGCCAACCACGCCGTATCTGCCGGTGATCAGCCTGCGTTTCCCACCTCCGCATCCCCTCCATCTGGCTCATTCCGGTCACCAAGTTGGCCGAAGGTGTTTCGATGACAAAATGGAAGTGATTGTGCATCAGGCAATAAGCATGCACTTGCAAACCTGTTTTCTGGCAAGCTTCGCCCAGCGTGGAAACAAACCTCAGGCGGTCGGCGTCATTGCTAAAAATGTTCTGCCGCTGGTTCCCACCGCTCATAACATGGTAAATCGCACCCGGATATTCGATTCGTAACGGTCTGGCATGTCAATAGCCATGCCAAATCTGCCTCTCAATGTCAATAGTGAGAACTTGCTCCTACCAACGGAAATCGCAGTTGCAATTTACCGCGTGGGGAATAGAGTTATGACATGAGCGTGGCTCAAATCATCAACGAATTGCCGAGGTTGAGTTCCGATGACCGGCGCGCGGTTCAGCGGCGGCTGGCGGAGATTGCCGTTCAAGATGCCGCCGTCGAGTTGCATGATCGCGGCATCGGCGAGGCGCAGGCCGCCGATTTGCGCGCCCGCCTCAAGACCTTCGCCGAAGATTGGGAACGTCCCGAAGCCTCCATTTACGATGAAATCCCAGCGCGGTGACGTGGTGCTGGTGCTCTTTCCGAACTCCGATTTGCGGACGGCCAAGCGCCGTCCCGTGCTCGTTCTGCAACGCGACCAGCTTGCCGGCGGTCTGCCGCAAACCATCGTGGCGATGGTTTCCAGCAACCTCGCCCGGCGCGGACACCCCAGCCGGATTTTCGTGGCGTGCAATTCACCCGCCGGCAGCGCCGCCGGACTGCGGCTCGACTCCGTCATCATGACCGACAACCTCGCCACCGTTTTGGATGATGAGGTGGATTTCCTTCTTGGACGCTTGGCGGACATGAAGACTGTGGATGCGGCGCTGAAGCACACGCTCAGCTTGGATTGACCGCGACTGCACCGTGACCGCGCGAGCGTCAAAAAGCTACCATTTCATTATTTTCCAACCCATCGCAGGTTTCCCAAGGCGGATTGCAAGAATCATCGGACATCACCTTGGTCGCTTCGGGAATGTCACCGAAGTCGAGGACTTCCAGCTCCGCCCGCATCGTGGTGGTGACCATCAGGTCACCCGCCCGCATCCGCATGGTCTGGGAGCTCAAGCAAGTCAGACCTCACTATTGACATTATGGTGATGGTCTTGGTGGAGCAAGTTGGACACATAGGTCCAACTGCCCGTATGCAGGCGCTGGGCTATCCATTTGAGGGTCATCGTTGTTTGCTGGCGCAGTGTTCGTGCTGTTTGGACCTTCTGTCTATCTCCTTTTGGGCGCGCGTTGCCTCACGGGAAAATGTGACCCGGGAACATTAAAATAGCATGTATAGAAATGGTATAAAAAAGGAACTTGCGTTCTCTTAATAAATACACACGCTTCAATTGTGCGCTTTGAATTCGATGCAGAAAAATCAGCCAAAACGAAAGCTGATCCAAACCGGCGAATTGATTTTATCGAGGCTCAGCAGATTTGGGCTGATCACGAGAGGGTCGAAATTCCTTTACTGTTCACAAGCGAGCCCCGGTGGGCGGTGATTGGCAAAATGAAAGGCAAGTTATGGACGGCCATCATAACCAAACGCGGGGATCGAATTCGTATAATTTCCGTGCGTAGAGCCCACAAAACAGAAGAGGCAATTTATGAAAAAGTCTAAAAACACGATAACGAGCCGCGATGGCAAAGAGACCATTTCTGCCGAAGCGTTCGAACGGCGTTTTGAAGCCGGCGAGGATGTGTCGCAATTCATGGATTTGGAAAATGCGCAACGTCCTGGGCGAGATGCCCAACGCGTGAATGTTGATTTTCCAAAACCATTCCTGGCTGAAATTGATAGGGAATCGGAACGCATTGGGGTTACACGGCAAGCATGGATCAAAACAGCGCTCGCGGATTACCTTGCAAACTATAGGCGTCCGGCGCATAAAAAAAAGTCAGCCTAATTTGCGTTCAGCAATTCCGCTGGCTGGAGACGTTGCGCGCCCGTCGCGCCTCGTCCCCATCTGTTGAGAACTGGCTCACGAAAGCACGGGGTGTTGCCCGCAAGGACACCACTACCGCCCAGGTGATGAACCTCACTCGCGCTGAGGAATGAGCGGCTGCCTGTAACATTCCTTCGGCACGAATGATTTTCTGGCCCTGCGAGAGCGGGGAAGGGGCGGCCGCAAACAGTTCTCACGGATTGTGGCCGGTCTAAAACCAGATGGATGACACTTGCAGCTTCGATTCATTGGCGCGCCGTTAATGCTTCTTGAATCGTTTTTACCGGCAGGAACAATTCCAGTTCGTTCGACGGCAGGGCAACAAACCCGAATTGCTCGTAGTAACGTTTGGCTTCCTGATCTTTCGCATCTACGAAAAGGCCAATCCCGCCTGCTGTGTTGAAAATCTCCATGAATTTTTGCATCGCCGCAACCAGCAAGGTCTTCCCGATGCCCTGCCGTTGATATGCTTTGGCGACAGCCAGCCGGCCAAGCCTGATGCCGGACACGTCACGCGGTAGTTTCTTTGTCTCATTCGCCGAAAGTGACTCTGATTTTATCTGGCAGAGATTGAGGGAAAAAAATCCGATGATAGGCTTTGGCGCGGATGCGCCTTCATCCATCAGAACAAATGTTCGTGAAATTCCCCGTTCTGCATGTTGACGCGCGGTTTGCTTGAGAAAGGAATTGAGGGGTTCGCTGCCGCAGTCAAATCTCTCCCGGTCGTGAGACTTTGCCAGCAGTTCGATCTTACGCACGCACCGCACCTTTGAAAGCCTTGACCGCGTCCTTGAGGCGTTTGTTGGGTTTGGGCGGATTATCGAGCATGGAAAAAACCTTCCGCGCATCCTTTTGCGAAAGCCGAATGACCGACTCGCGCTCAATCACGCGTTGCGCTTCCTGATACGCCGTTTGCACAACGAACTGGTTAACGGTCGCCCCCAATAGCTCTGCGGCTTGTTCCAGCGTCACGCGCACGTTGTCCGAAACGCGGGCTGTTATCCGCTTGCGCGGCTCTTCCATTACATGTTCCATGACTGTATGGTGCCACTTTGTCACCGGATTGTCAATGCCCTTTTGAGCGCCAGAGTTTTTCGTTGACCAGTCGATTGGCTCTCTCCTGGTCACGCTCTTGGCGTTCCGATCCGTAGTGGCTGCCACCAGCCGACTTGCCAACGGCAAGCAGCCTGCCTCTCAATGTTAATAGTGAGGACTTGCCCTAAGTTCCAGTTCATGCGAGCAGCGCCTTATTCCAGGAGTTTAGCAGTCTGCAAAAGGTCAAAGGGGAGCGTTATTCCCGCTTTTTTTGCAATTCGCACGTTAATGACTAACTCTCCCTTGACGTTGGCTGAAAGCGGGATGGAGCTCGGCGAGGCGCCTTTCATAATTTTAATAGCCGCTTGCGCAGCCCAGTCGCCCTGTTCGGCAGCGAT
>CAIUEN010000292.1 GCA_903898185.1 uncultured Verrucomicrobiales bacterium | reverse complement strand
CAGCAATTGGCAGTGATGACGTGCAATCAGGAACTTCTACTGCATGAACTTTATGAGGCAAAATCCCAATCAATTCAACACCCTAGGGTAGGCCTCTGGCCTGCCGGTTGCGGTGCCTCTGGCTCCGCAATGGAGTCTAAAACTTCGTGCGCAAGCAGATCAGCGTTTTTCCACTTCCTTGCTTACAATGAGAATTGCTGGAAATTTTCTCTCATTGACGCACACTCCAATTGCTGGGCTACATTACGGCATGCAAATTCTGACCAACACAGGCGGGATGGCGATGACCAACTCTCACATGGTCGCCGACGAAATCGCCAAACAAGCGGTGATCTTTGATGCGCCGGATAATACCGTTGCTCCATTGCTGGACGAAGCTGTTAAACATGGCTGGGATGTCATCGGCTTGTGGCTGACGCATGGACATTTTGACCATTTTGCCGATCATCCGGTTGTCCGCAGGCGTTTTCCCAACGCGAAATTCTTGATCCATAAATCGGAGGCTTTAAAAACCGCGCAACCGGAATTGCAGACGCGATTGTTCAGGCTTTCGATTGAGATCGAACCGTTGAAAGTGGATGCCTATGTCATAGACAACCAAGTGCTTCAAATCGGATCAATGAAGGTGCAAGTCATTTTCACGCCGGGCCATGCTCCCGGGCATGTTTGCTACTATTTTCCGAACGAAAAATTGCTGATTGGCGGTGATCTGATCATCGGCGGCTCAGTCGGGAGAACGGATTTGCCCGACTCGAATCACAGTGATATGGAAGCATCCTTGCGCAGGGTAATGGCGCTGCCGCCAGAGACACGGCTGCTTGGAGGACATGGTCCCGCCACGACTTTGGCCCACGAGAGGCAGACCAATTACTTTTTGCGCGACTTTCTGGACAATCCGTGATCATTCGCAACGAAGCCTTGCTCGAACGGTGCCGTAACAATTACACGGCTGCGCAAATCCGCGACCTTCGACAGTTTTTGACCGCGAAGGGAACGTTTGATTTTCCGGCGTTCAAAAACGGTATTTTCCCGGCTGCTGGATTTGATCGGCGAAAGTTCGCATCCACGGGTTACCAAAATGCCTGGGTGCGGGATAACTTTTACATCGCTTGGGGGCATTACGTTATTGGCAAACCCGACGTGGCAGTCAAAAATGCGCTTTCGCTGGCGGCGTTTTTCAAAGGCCAGCGCCCGCGTTTTTTGGCCATCATCAACGGGAAAAGCGACCCACATGTTGCAATGAATCGTCCTCATATTCGCTTCAATGGCAGGACGCGCAAAGAACTTCGGAGTCAATGGTCCCACGCGCAAAATGACGCGCTCGGCTATTTCGTTTGGTTTTATAGCCGGTTGATCCTTGACCGCCATCTGCCGCTCAATTCCGATAATATCGAGCTGCTGACACTCTTCACCCGTTATTTTGAGGCGATTCGTTTTTGGCGTGACGAAGACAACGGACACTGGGAAGAAAAGCGAAAAAAAGAGGCGTCGAGCATCGGTGTTGTTGTGGCGGCGCTGAAGATATTCCGGAGGGTTTTGGCGCGTGTCCGCGAGGAAGGGAGTGATGGACTCTTGAAACTCGCCCCTCCGAGGATGATTAAGAGCATCGACAAGATGATCGCTCACGGGCTGCGCGCGCTTCATCGCATTCTTCCCGCCGAATGCGTTGATTCCGCGAACGCCCGACGTTACGACGCCGCGTTGCTGTTCCTGATCTGGCCGATGGAAATTGTGGAAGGAAAAATGGCGGATCGAATTTTGCGCGATGTCAGCAACCGGTTGGAAGACGACTACGGCGTCCGGCGTTATCTCGGCGATTCCTACTGGGCCGCCAACTACAAAGAAAGGCTGGCTGGTCAACGACAATTATTCTTTGCCACCAGCGACAATTATAATTTGCCAGTAGTCAAGGGAAGTTATTCGGTCACATTTTCATTAGT
>CAIUEN010000291.1 GCA_903898185.1 uncultured Verrucomicrobiales bacterium | reverse complement strand
TCCTCGTCACCAAAAAGTCCCCATAGAATCAGGAAACCGTCATCCCATGAATCAACAGAACATCGGATTCTGCATCATAAACAAGTCAGCTTCCATGTCAGCAATGCGTCCTACCAACAATCAGGTCAACTGCAAGTCATCGGTCAAGTCAGCATCAGTTCAACAATCAGTTCAACGTCAAATCAACGTCAGAAAAGCACCCACGCCCAAAAAACAGAAAAAATGGAGAACGCTTAACCCCTATCGCAAGCGATAGGCCGGCTCCGCCGGTGTTGCGCCGTTGGCGCGGGGGGGGGCAGGGCAACTGCCGATGCAACCGAGGCCACGGGAACAGCGCCCACCACGAGACCTCAGATAAGGAGTCCAAGCGTCATCCACAACACGACACAACAGACATGGTTCCAGCATCCAACACACGCCGCCCCCCTGAATGGGGCCGGAAAGGCCTTCGTGTACACAGGAATTGAATCAACTGACGCAAACCGCCGGGGCTGGTTTCAGCGGTTCCATTCGCGCCTAACGCACACACTATTTGGCCAACCCCTCGAATCAATGCGAAAAGCCAACCACGCTCACGAATTTGGCGGTAATATTGATAACAATTGGCGGCCACACAACGCCAAAGCACACTGCCAGTATCGGAACAGGTTCTCAGTATTTACCGCTTTCATTATTTCTTTCTCGCCCGACAACCTTTTACCATGAGCGGTGAATCGTTCTCGAACGAAGAGGCTCAAATCTGATGGTATAGCAAAACGCTCTTTTCCGAATTCCAGACCGAACCAGTTCAACGTCTTCATCTTTTTCGTTGTATAGCCAAAAATCGATTGCGAAACCTTTTTTGTCCTAGTCGGAATATCGCATTCAACAATTGAATCTGATACCATGTAAGAAAGTTTTGTATTTGCCAAGACCTTCAACATGAAAACATGCGCCTCATCAGAAACTACGGTAGCGGCTACCTGACAATCTTTACTACGATTGAAGGCGTCCACAATCGCCTTTCCCGCAAAACATCGTTTGCTCACAACAGCCTCCCCGATGTGGACTGACCCACGAAGAGGCAAACCAAGTTCAAACATTCTGCGGTTTATTAAAATGACCAAAGCCACGAAGAAAACCATATTAAAGCTTTGAGTGTTGGACGGCACTGATTGGTCAAATGGTATTGCAACGAAAATCGTGTCGGAGAATGTCAGCCATGTTAACCGCCTCGTCACCGACTCTTTTTTGTCTTGTGAAACCTTGCCTGATTCATCAAGTGCATGGAAAAACGCCTCTGGTAGTGTAGTCTCAAACTCGTCCATGATTTTGAGAACTCCCTCAGCACTACGGGAATCACAGTTTTCGCAAAAACTGGTAAAGCCTAATACGTCAAAGATTCCGAAGATGTAATTCATACAATAAAGCCTCTCATATCTTTTTCCGGAAATTTCGGTTCATGTTCTTTGGGGCAACTCTCATAGCGAATATCCCGCCGCTTCGAGTTTGAGAAGTCGATTGCCCCCCAGTAGCGTCAGAAACCCGAAGGCACGAGAAGATCTCAGGATCGGAAATCCTGTCCAACTATATGTGTATTTGCTCCGTGGTTTCAGATATCTCGCTTTTTCACGAAGGAAGTATTGTCAGACGCGGAAACCGTCGTCAAATGATCATCTGGATTTCACAGCTTCTCAGACACGGCTCGGCCCTTGATTGAAACCTGGTCGTGACCACCCCAGACCCCAGACACGGCTCGGCCCTAAATGGAGCCCGGTCGAGAACCGTCGTCGCAACATAGTACGCAACGAACGCAAGAGCTCTGCCACTGATCCACATTGAGCAATACCAAGCCACGTTTGGACATTTCGTTACTGGGGAGACTATTCTGATTCTCATAAAATGATCATAGCGGCGGCCAATCTTGCCATGAAGATGATGATGCCCTCCGGAAACCGCACGGCTCTCCAAAACAGTCACCACTTGCCGACGCAATCGGAGCCCCCCAATGTCTTTCCCTTCGGATTCGGACCCGATTCTACTTCCAAAAACTCTCAGTTTCACTGGATACCTACCGAATGTCAGCGGCGGCGTGAAAACGGATGAAAACCGCCAGTCTGAAATTCCATAAAATTCATGGAACGGATTCTGCTTTACAACCGGTTTTCGAGCCGCTCAACGCTCTGTTCTGGACTTTTCCACGAAGAATTGAAGAAGGAAGGAGGTTTTTCATGAATCTTGGGGAACAAAACGAACTACGGTCCAAGGAATTTCAAACCGCCGCTGACAAATATTTGAATAGAACAAGCTAATGAACTTTAAATATTCCTTTCCACAAACTCAACTTTTTTAGACGAATGCCGATTAAGTGAATAATTATCGAGTATGCAGAACAAAATCGGAACTATAAATTTGGACAATCCTCACGAGATTCCATGAAACCACATTCCATGCCGCCATGCCGTTTTGCTCACCAACTAACCGTTGGGAACATTACACCCTGACGACAAAAAGACAGATGTTAAAAGAAGCAGATTGTTCTGGAATGGAGGCGGCTTGTTGAACTTGTTTGCATATTTCAAAAACATAAACAAAACACATGAGTGATTGGCAAATTGAAAATGGATGGCTTTGCGGTTGGGGGGGTGACGAGGACGTAGTAATACCTGAAACTGTTAAAGGCCAACCAGTGACAAAACTTTGTGAGAAACTATTCAAAGGACGTCAAGATGTTAGAAGCGTTACAATACCTGATAGTGTCGAAATTATTGCGATGAGTGCATTTTGTAGCTGCGACAATCTGGCGAATGTTACAATTGGCAATCGTGTCAGGATCATCGGTGGTTACGCGTTTTATGGTTGTTACAACCTAACCAACATAGTTATCCCAAATAGTGTCGTCACCATCGGTGAGTGCGCTTTTCAGGGTTGTGGCCTGACCAAAGTTGTAATACCAGATAGCTGCACATCAATTGAGCACGACGCATTCCGGTGTTTGAAATTGAAGAGTGTCACGATGCCAGAAAGTGGTATAACATGACTTTCGGCTAAATAAAAAAGTGTTGCATTTAGATGATACTACACAGCATTTTCTAATTTCGTGCGAATCATCTGCCAGTATTTGTTGTGTCAACAATGGATGTCATAACGCCCAACGAAATACCTTCGGTGGTGC
>CAIUEN010000290.1 GCA_903898185.1 uncultured Verrucomicrobiales bacterium | reverse complement strand
GTGGGGCAGACCTCTGGTCTGCCGGTTGAATGGGTCTCTGACCCATCGAATCCGCATCTCCCCAGAGCCAATCCACGGAGTCAGAGACTCCGTCAACTGGCAGGTCAGAGACCTGCCCCACAAGGTTACTTTTTGGTCACACACCCTTCAGTGGAAGTGAACCGGGCACTCGAATTACCCGTGCGCGTAGAGGAATGTCAAAATGGCGCAAAGCGCCTTAAGAATTTAAACGTATGCAAATCAGTTCTGTAAGCAGTCAGTCGTATCAGCCTGCTGACGTCAGTGATTCTTTCGAGAAAGCTAAGAAGGCATTAGAGACCCTTGGCAGCGCCTTGGACTCCGGCAGCCTGTCCGACGCAAAACAGGCGCTGGCTCAACTGCAAAAGAATGCTCCCGCACAAGCCGGTAACAGCAATAATCCGATCAGCGCAAAGATCGAAATGCTTGGCAAGGCATTGGATTCCGGCGATCTGAGCGCGGCCAAGACAGCCTATGCCGACATCCAGAAAACGCTCTCCCAAAGGCCCACCGGCGGCGGCGGGCGACCGAGCGGCCCGCCTCCCAGCGGTGCGAACAGCTCGTCGAACGCCGCCGCCACTTCCAGTTCAAACAAGACTTACGACGTAAAGGACACAAACAAAGACGGCAACGTCTCCTACCAAGAAGAAGCTGCCTACATCGTGACGCATCCCGATGCGGCAAAAACCACCTCAGCCACGGCCAACATTGACAGTGACAAGGGTAAATTAGACATTACCGCCTAACCGAGCAGCCCCGGCAAATCCGGCAGGGATGCTCTAAACTCGTGTTTGCCCGTCGTCGTAGCGCAGACATTCCTGTCTGCTGTTTCGCCGACATTCTTGTCGGCTGAGCACCGTCAGCCAATCAAACGCCGAAATTATTCCCACGCCACGCAGGCAAGAATGCCTGCGGAACGGCAGACAGGAATGTCTGCGCTACGTCTGTCCCCACGCACAGCCGACTTTAGAGCAGCCCCGGCAAGTCGGGCGGCACAACGATTTTTTCCTCGCGTGTCTGGAGGTTTTTCATTCGGACGACCAGTTCCTGTTGCGCTGTTATTTCGAGTTTAACCGTAAACCGGGCTTTCAGTTCGATAGCTCGCTTGAATTGCTTGTCCGATTTGGTTAGGGTAAAGAAATAATCGACCGCATAGCCCGATTCGCGCAAGTGCTGCACCAGTTTCAGGGATGGCCCGCGCAATGTCTCGTCTTCGATCAGACAAAAAGCCTCAATGCCGGAATCAAATGCTGGCAGAAGTCCCCGTGACTTGAGTAATTCGAGTAACACCACGTCGCCCATTCCAAAGCCGAGAGCCGGCATGTCCACCTTGCCTCCACTGATCAGCTTGACCAGGTTGTTGTAACGTCCCCCGCCGGCAATGGCGCGGAATTCACCTTTCTTGTCGAACGCCTCAAACACGACCCCAGTGTAATACGCCAAGCCTCGGATGACGTGGTAATCAATGCGCACAAATTCGGCCAAGCCGCGGTCGCTCAAATTATTAACAATCGACTCCAGTTCCGCCGTCGGCTTGCCGGCCACGATAAAATCATTAACCTCGTTCAAAGAAAAACCGATTGCCGAAAGCTTTTTCGAGCTCTCCTCTGGCATTTCCCGCTCGAGTTTGTCGATGATTTGAAAGAACTCGTAGGATTTGCCCGGATCGGAACACCGCTTTTCAAAGAACTCCATCCAAGCATTCCGGCTGCTGAGCCGCACCACGAAATCTTCCGAAGTCAGCTTGAAAATCCTCAGGACATCAATTAATAGCGCCAGCAATTCGGCGTCGGCAGAAGGTCCGGCTTCCCCCAAAATGTCGGCATTAAACTGGAAATGCTCACGCAATCGGCCTTTCTGCTGTTTTTCGTAGCGGAAAAGCTGGGGGACGGCGAACCACTTGATCGGTTTTTTGTAGTTGCGTTCGTGGGCGGCAGCCATCCGGGCCAGGGTGGGAGTCATCTCAGGCCGCATCGAGACGGGTCGATCCCCTTTGTCGATAAAGTTATAAAGCTGCCCAACAATCTCATCACCGCTCTTGAGCGTGTAAAGATCCAGCGGTTCCAGCGGGGGACCGTCGTACTCGCGAAAACCGTATCGGCGGGCTATTTCACGCCAGCAGTCAAAAATGTACTGCCGGGCGTCAGCGCTCCAGACGTCGGGATGAGGCAACGGTTCCGGGTAAAAATCTCGAAATCCGGGCAAACGATCCATGATGGTTTGTAACTATTCGACTTTTTTCCTGGACCGCTGGTTTGGCGATAACTTCAAGACTGCTTCTCTCATTTCCTTCCCTGGCTTAAACTTCACAATGGCTCGCTGGGGGATGGGAACATCGGTCTCAGGCCGATTTGGATTCCGGCCTATTCGCGCCTTGCGAACTTTAACTTCAAAGACTCCAAAATTTCGAATCTCCACCGTCTTTCCCTTCGCCACTGCGGCGGAGATACGGTCGAGCGTCTGTTGTACTATGGATAATACATCCTGCTGAACCATGCCGGTCTCTTCACTGATTTGCATTACCAGATCACGCTTTGTCATAGGTTTGCTTTCGTCAATTTCCGTGCGGGGTTGTTGCGCGTTTAATTGCTATTGGGTTGTAATGCAACAACCTGCCTTGGTCAAGTAATTGTTCACATAGCATAGGCATCCTTGCCTGTGCCCCTCCCCCCCCCGGCGAGCGTCAGCGAGTCGCTGAATTTCCCACTGCGACCAGAACATTTACGGGAAAATTTGGCTGCTCGCTGACGCTCGCCGGGGGGCACAGGCAAGGATGCCTATGCTACGTGAACAATTTCTCACAAAAGTCCCTGCAGCGGGCTGGTGAGGCGCTCAATCACTTTTTTGAATAGCCCGCGGTCTTTCCATGCCCGGTAGGTTACCAGTCGCGCCTCTTTTTTATCCATCTCGAATAACTCGATCTGCTGGGCGGCAAACGAGTGAGAGAAAACATTCAGGTTGGCTTCATCGTTCAGACGGAAGGAACGGTTGTCGAAGTTAGCCGAGCCGACCGACACCCAGACGTCATCAATCACCATGACTTTGCAGTGGAACATGGTCGGTTCGTATTCGTAAATCTTGACCCCAGCCTTGAGCAGCGGCCCCCACTTGGCTCTTGATGCATAGCGAACGAGCGGCGAATCGGTACGCGCTCCGGGAACGATGATTTCCACCAGTACCCCCCGCTCGCTGGCAGCGACCAATTCCTCAGACGTCAGATGGCCGGGGATGAAATAGGACGCGCTGAGCCGAATATTACTGCAGGCAGCCGCAATCGACAGCAGATACATCAACCGGATGCTCTCAGCGCCATCCTTGGGGGAGCTGTAGAAGACTTGCGCCGCAGCGTCCCCGGCAACATGCAGTTCGGGAAAATACTCCTCGCTGTCCAGAACCCGCGCGCTGCTTTTCATCCAGTTATCCATGAAAGCTGCCTGCATCTGTCCGACCGCCGGTCCCTCAAGCCGGAAATGAGTGTCCCTCCAATGATCCGGCGAATCTGCGTTGCCGACCCAAAAATCAGCATAACCCGCTCCGCCGATAAATCCAATTTTCCCATCGATAACCAGCAGTTTACGGTGATTCCGATGGTTTAGACGCAATGGGCTATACCATACCAAGGGGTTATAGCGGATCACCTCAACCCCACCCTTTCGCATCAAATCAACATCGGCGGAATTAACCAGCCGCGATCCCAGCCAATCCATCACCACATGGACCTTGACCCCCGCCTGAGCGCGTTCCGCCAGCGCTCTTGAAAACTGGCGTCCAACATCGCCCGAAAAATAAATGTAGGTCTCCAAAGTGATCGTCTTTTGCGCGCTTTTGATCGCAGAAAGCATGGCAGGGAAGATTTCATCGCCATTGACCAGAGTGGTGATCTTGTTGCCTTGGAGGATGCCGGGCCCCATTAACTGGCCCATGGACCTTTGGAACTGTTCGTCGCCAACACTGTAGCGATGATCGATCTTATATTGCAACCCACGCCGGTAATTGGTGGCGCATCCGCACAGCGCCGCCAGCAACAACAGGCAGACACCGCCGCGCGCCATTCTCAACAAACTGGAATGCCAGACCGAAGACATCTGCGGTGGATGCTAACGGTCGGTTAGTTCTTCCCCCGGCTGCCTTTTTGCAGCGCCTCGGAAAACCAATCCACAGGCTTGGGTCCGGCGGGTTTTGCGGGTGGACGAGGGCCACCCGGCCCTGGCGCGGTGCGACCGCCCGTTTTGGGACCGATCTCCGGGTTGCTCTTCATCGACAACGCCACACGTTTGCGCGGCAGGTCCAGTTCCGTCACAGTCACCATCACCTTTTGGTGGACTTTAACGACCAGGGCAGGATCTTTGACAAACGCGTCGGCCAACTGGCTGATATGCACCAGGCCGTCCTGGTGAACTCCAATGTCAACAAAGGCTCCAAATGCGGTCACGTTGGTGACGATGCCGGGCAGCTTCATTCCGGGCTTGAGATCCTCAAGTTTCTCCACTCCTTCCTGGAACGAAAACACTTCGAACCGTTCGCGCGGATCGCGACCGGGCTTTGCGAGCTCTGCCATGATGTCGGTCAGGGTCGGCAACCCAACGGTTTCGGTGACGTAACGCTGGAGCTGGATTTTCTGGCGCAATCCGGCGTCGCGCAGCAAGTCTTTGACAGAGCACTTGAGTTCCTGGGTCATTGCATCCACCACGCCATAGCTCTCGGGGTGAACCGCGCTGCCATCCAGCGGATGCTCGCCGTCGCGGATGCGCAGAAACCCGGCGGCTTGTTCGAACGCCTTGGGCCCCAGGCGCGGCACTTTGAGCAGTTGCGCCCGCGATTTGAACGGCCCGTTCTCGTTGCGAAACGCCACAATGTTCGCCGCCAGCGTCGGGCCCAAGCCGGAGACGTAGCTGAGCAATTGTTTGCTGGCGGTGTTCAACTCGACACCCACGCCGTTGACACAGCTCATCACCGCGTCGTCGAGACTGTTCTTGAGCGCCGTCTCATCTACATCGTGTTGATACTGCCCCACGCCAATGGACTTGGGATCAAGCTTCACCAGTTCGGCCAGCGGATCCATCAGGCGTCGTCCTATCGACACCGAGCCACGCACGGTAAGATCCTCGTTCGGGAACTCTTCGCGCGCGACTTCCGAAGCCGAGTATATTGAAGCGCCGCTTTCGTTGACCATGACGACGGCTATCGACGGCGGCAGCTTGAGAGCGCGCACGAATGTCTCGGTCTCGCGTCCGGCGGTGCCGTTGCCAATGGCGATGGCTTCAATCTGATATTTTTGACACAGCGCCCGCAGGGTGTCGGCCGCCTCGCGCACCTGGTAGTCCGATTGCGCGGGATAAATGACGTCGTGGTACAGGAGTTTTCCCTGGCGGTCCAGGCAGACCACCTTGCAACCGGTGCGGAAACCGGGGTCGATGGCCAGGACATTCTTGCGCCCCAGCGGCGGCGCCAGCAACAGTTCGCGCAGATTCCCGGAGAACACGCGAATCGCCTCCGTGTCGGCCTTTTTCTTGGCTTCGAGCCTGATTTCGCCCTCAATGGCAAACCCGAGCAGTCGTTTGTAGGAATCCTGCACTGCCAGCCGCACCTGCTCGCCCGCCGGTTTCCCTGATGCTTTCACAAAGAGCGGCTCCAGCACAATCAGAGCCTCATCCTCGGGAACTGTCATGCGCACCATCAGAAAGCCTTCGGCTTCGCCGCGCCGGATCGCCAGCAGGCGATGGCTGGGGATCGTGGCCACCGGCTCGGTCCAGTCAAAATAGTCCTTGAACTTGGCGCCCTCGGTCTCTTTTTCGAACATGACTTTCGAGCGCACCGTCGCTTTGCTCCAATAAAGGCTCCGAAGCTGTGCGCGGGCCATGGCGTCATCATTCACCCGTTCGGCAATAATGTCGCGAGCGCCTGCGAGCGCCAACTCGACCGTGCCAACACCCTTTGCTGGGTCCACGAACGCCTTGGCTTCGGCAAGTGGATCGGTCTTGTCCTGCGCGTTGAACAGCAACTCCGCCAGTGGCTCAAGCCCCTGTTCCTTGGCAATGGTGGCGCGGGTTCGCCGCTTGGGTCGGTAAGGCAAATAAAGATCTTCGAGGATCGTTAAGGTCTCCGCCTTGCCAATCGCGGCTTTTAGAACGTCGGTCAGAAGATTGCGCTCCTGGAGCGACTTGAGAATGGCTTCGCGGCGTTGATCCAGCTCGACCAGCGCGATCATGCGATCCCGAATCGCAGTTACCGCAACCTCGTCCAGCGTCCCTGTTGTCTCCTTGCGGTAGCGGGCGATAAACGGGACTGTGGCCCCTCCGGCAAGCAGCGTGGCGGTAGCCGCCACCTGGCGGGTTGTGATCTTCAATTCCCCGGCGATTTTGGCAACGTATGTTTCGTTCATTTAACAGCGCTGGTTGTGTAGCCGAACGGGCCGCAGGTGTAAACTCTTTAAAAGCCTCTTTAAAAGCCTGCGCATTACTCACTTCTTTTTTTGACTTGCAGCTTTCATACTTGATATCTGGGGCGCAGAATTCTACTTTTGAGGCGATGAAACGTTTGCTTTTGGCATCCATTCTGATCCATTCATTGCCATTGTTCGCCCAGGATCCGAGCTCCCCGGCGTCCGCAGCGGCCCGACATGAGTCAACGCGGGAAACTGCCGAACGTTTCAGCCGCATGGAGGATGATTTTGAAGCCATCAAGGCTGACAATCTCTCATTGCGTGAGGAAGTTGGCAAACTCAGGCAGGAACTCTCCAGGATGCGGGATGAATTGGGGAAAACCGCCACGTCGGTGGCCAACAACAACCCGCACGAAGACCTCAAACGGCTTGCGGAGAGAATCACCGAAGTTGACCGCAAGCGCGAGTCCGACAAACAAGCCATTTCCGAAGAGATCAAACGTTCGATCAGCAAGCTCGATAGCGCCATTGCCGCCGCCGCTGACACGCGCCCGGCGCGTCGCGAGCGGGCGCCAGCGCCGACGCCTGCCGTGGTGGATCCATCGGACTCGGTGTTCAGCTATACGGTTGCCTCGGGCGACAGTTTGGGCGCTATTGTCAAGGCATACAATCAGGAATTCAAGAAGAAGGGCCTAAAGCCAGTCACACTGGCTCAGGTCAAAGCGGCCAATCCGAACGTCAACTGGGACAGACTCAAGGTTGGCACCAAGATCGTTATTCCTGCTCCCGCCGGTTCGACCAACGATTAAGCCGTCGAATCCCAACAAGCCGCTGAATCCTTGACGTCCGTTTCGGGGCATGCCCGTCGTTGCGGTCGCAATCATCCATGAGACAAACTTATCCTTTTGACACTGCAATTGCCAGAGACTTAAGCCTGCCACGCTCATGCTGTGGCCTCACAATCCGTCCCGAACAAGTGGTTCCCGAGCTCGAAAAACACATCCTCGTTGACGGTTTCAAGCTGGTGATCGATCTGGAGAAGAGCAGAGGATCTGTCTTGGTCGATGCTGTGAGTGGGCGCGAGTTCATCGATTTCTACAGCTTTTACGCATCGATGCCCGTTGGGTTCAATCATCCGCATTTCGACCGGCCCGAGGTGGAAGCGGATTTGCTGGCGGCCGCGAAAATCAAGGTGGCCAATTCCGATGTCTATTCGACGCAGTTTGCGGAGTTTATTGGCACGTTCCACCGGGTTGCCGGGCTCGCTCCGCTCAACCGCTATTTCTTTATCGAGGGAGGGGCTGCGGCTGTTGAAAATGCGCTTAAAGCCGCCATGGATTGGAAGGTTCGCAAGAACATGGCCGCCGGGATTGGCGAGCGCGGCACCGAGATACTCCACTTCAACAGCGCGTTTCACGGGCGCAGCGGTTACACGCTCAGCCTGACGAATACCGACCCGGTCAAGACCGATTTCTACGCGCGATTCCCATGGCCGCGGGCAATCAACCCGTGCATTGATTATTCGCTGCCGCAGGCGGATCGGCTCCGAAATGTGATTGATAAGGAACGGCGGTCCGCCGTCCAGATTCGCAAGTTTATCGCCGAGCGTGGAACAGATATCGCCGCCATCATCATTGAGCCGATTCAAGGGGAAGGCGGCGACAATCATTTTCGTGAGGAGTGGTTTCAATTCCTGAGGGAAATCTGCGATCAAAATGACATTCTGCTCATCTTCGATGAGGTTCAGACCGGGATGGGAATGAGCGGGCGCGCCTGGTGTTGCCAGCATTTTGACATCGCGCCGGATTTGCTTGTCTTCGGAAAAAAAACGCAGGCATGCGGCGTGATGGCCGGGCCGCGCTTGGATGAAGTGCGTGACAACGTCTTCCGACTGCCCAGCCGCATCAATTCCACCTGGGGTGGCAATTTCTGCGATTTTGTTCGGTCCACCCATTACCTTCGGATCATCGAACAGGAGGAGCTGGTGGACAATGCCCATAGGCAAGGGGCATATTTCCTTGGCGAGTTGCAGCGTCTTGCGCTCAGGCATCCTGCGCTCAGCGCCCCACGGGGACGCGGGCTGCTGCTGGCATTCAATCTTCCGAACAGTGAACTGCGCGACCGTTTCTGGGCCAGCGCCTACGAGCGTGGTTTGCTTCTGCTTCGTTGTGGCGAACGCTCCATCCGCATCCGCCCTGTTCTTGACGTCACTGAGGAAACAATAGAATCTGCCTTGCGCATTATTGATGAGGAATTGAGGCGGATGTAATCTGGCGAGGGGGCGGAGCTGGCACTGAACTTGAGTTGGCCGCTTCCTACGGGTGTGTGACCGGAAAGCAACCGGACTTTCGATTTTATGCAGACGAAACCTCATGCCGGAGGCATGAAAGCCTATAGCCGGTGGTTGAGCGAAGCGACACCACCGGTTAACGATTCAAAATAAACCGCACCCCGGCAGGGGTGACAGCGGTGACAACCTTCCAAACCCATGCCTTCCACACATACCAGTCTGCATTATCATGTCCAATCAGCAGGAGCGCCATCGGAAGAAAACGTTTCGAGAAGAGTGGGTGGCAGCAGTTCTCATTTTGACCTGGCCGCAGGCGTAATTGGAAGCTGGCACTGGATATGGCATCGAATGGCCGAAACTGGACTACCACTTGAGCGTCAGGGAGTTGGAAGAAAATATCATACCAGAGGGCGGAGCTCAATGAGACCTTCCCATTAGGCAAAATGGCTGATCGCTGCCCAAAAATCGCGGGTAC
>CAIUEN010000289.1 GCA_903898185.1 uncultured Verrucomicrobiales bacterium | reverse complement strand
TGGAACTGCCGGGATATGGAACTGCCGGGATATGGAACTGCCGGGATATGGAACTGCCGGGATATGGAACTGCCGGGATATGGAACTGCCGGGATATGGAACTGCCCAAACGATCAGTATTGATAATCGCAGTCCGCAATTCTTCCAAACCGTATGGCATACTCATACAAGTCCTTCGGATAATCAAGATCTTTTTTCTTTGAGCGAAAAAACAGAGCAACAAAACTATACATCGTCATCACTCCCGTTGCAATCCAACAAGATTATAATCAGCAATAGATCAACGGTGCTATGCACTTTAGACTTTAGTCCAATTGACGCTATATATTGTGGCATTTTCCGATTAGCTGTTCTGTTGTCCCAACCAATTGTGACAGCGATCTAATCTTGATAGTAATAATCAGCCCTTCTAATTCTTGGCTTTGTTTTGGCATCTTATTAGCTTTTACGACTGATTTTCGCAGATTCGGGCCGGATGTGAATTCTTGGCTCATGAAAATGGCAGGTAGAAAGTCAAAATGAGAATCGCTGGTACATGTGCTGACGTCGCTGCAGCAAGTCTTGAAGGTCGCCCACACACCGGCACCAACCAAGATCATCGGCAACCGACAGAACTGACAAAACCCTCTTTTGTCAGTTCTGTCGGTTCCACCTACGGGCCAGTTTCTCCACCTATCTCGACATTGCGAGGGTGGGCGAGAAGATTGAGGTAAAGGGCGGTCGATTCATTAAAGCTGGAAAATGAGAATTCCACGCCGTCAGTATCGGGGTCATGTCGCCAATCCAAACCGGCTTGAATGCAGCCAAAGTGCAATTCTCCTTCACCCCTTTTCTGAAACGCAATAAATCCAAGCTCCTCCATGTCGGTATAATTGGGGTCCCATATTTCTGTTTCGACTATCCGCGACTTTCCAACAGGATCGTTCTTGATGGCAGTAGTGGTTGGCGACATTGATTCGACAGATGCTGTAGATGTTTTCTTGCGTGCGATAAAATACCGGGCTTCGATAGTCTTACGGTTTCTGCTATTCAAAAGGCAGTCCGAAATACTCAAAAACAGCCTTGGATCGATTGTAAATCCGGTACTCGAACATCCCTCCCTGTTCGCACATCACGTTCATCGCCAGCAAATCACGCCTCAGAATGTCGATCAGGTGCAGATGTTCATAGGTCACCGACACTTGGGTCTGCCCGTCAACTTCCATCGTGCTGACCGAAGAAAGGCAGCACAAAATCATCGTTCTCAGCACATCCGCTTCCAGGTTGCAGAAATATAGCCAGTAGGGCCAGGCATCATGGAATGCTGAATAAAACCGTCGTACTTCTGGGATCATGTGGATTTCTCTTGGGTCATCACCCCAGCCTTCAATGCAGAACACGAAACAATCCATCGGATTCCTGAGACGACGACCAGAGGGAAGTTTGTCTGCCCCGTATAGCCCAAGGAAATGAGTGAAGTCGCCTCGTTCGATCTTGCTGCGGCTAAACTCGTAAAAAATCAGGTCGTGGCTGTCGTTGCTCATGAACCAGAGAAATTTAGCGAAGCATAGGCATCAAAGCGACATCAATTGAATCGAGTTGTGAAGATTCAAGACAACTTGGATTTCAAGGCCAAAAGTTCTACGACTTCACATTCCTGAACCAACCATCTTCCTTGCAATCCAAAACGATCCACCGGCTGATTGAGGTTAATTCAGCAACCGGAGCATTTACCAACACTGGTTGCCCAGGTTCCCAATAACCATACCAAACGGCGTCATTTCTTATCCGCCGTCCAGCAACAAACCGTGATTGTCGCTATTTCTTGACGCCAAGAATTGCGTCTTTGGCCGCCTTAGACACCCTGAACTTCAAAACTCGTTTGGCAGGAATCTTGATGCTTTCTCCGGTCGCAGGATTGCGTCCCTTGCGAGCCTTCCGATTCGCAAGCACCAGCTTGCCCAATCCGGGAATGGTGAATGTGTTCTTGGCATGTTTGTACGCCAATGCCACAAGGGCTTCCAGTGTTTGAGTCGCCTGCTTCTTGGTTATTCCGGCTGTTTCGGTCAGCGATGCTACGATTTCAGACTTGGTTAGTGGTTTTGATTGTTTTGCCATAAGTTGCCCAATGGTTAATGAAAGAATCCCTCTAACACAACAGGAAACATCAGCTTTTATTCTCCATCGATTCAAAATCTCACCCATCAAAGCAACATCATTGCACCAGTCAAAAAATCACCATTTGCCCAATAATTGCGACAGAAAATAAATCGGACAAAATAAATCGTAAACCGGACATGCAGAAGAGGATATAATCGTAATAGTTGAATAAACAATTATGAATGAATCAAATATAAACCATCAGAACATCGGATCGGCATTGGACGCCGTCAAAGAGCGGCACTCACGCGGCGAGCTCATAGGCGACCATAGCATCAGCCTGACATCAGCGCTACGCCAGAGGCAACCTGACCTGCGAGAGCTAAACAAAAAACACTCAGCATCAGCTATTGCCTCAGCGCTGACCCAGGAAGGGTTCAAGGTTTCAGCGAGCACTGTGCAACGAGTGCTCCAAGGAACACCGGCAAAAACACGAAAGCCACGGACGGCAAAAGAAACGGACGTAACAAAGGTGGTCAAAGCGATCTCTTCTGCCCCAGTAGCGGCACAACAGAAAATGACTGACGCCGAGGCGTTGTTGAAGCAGATGTGCCAGGAAGATAATAACACGACCCAAGAAAC
>CAIUEN010000288.1 GCA_903898185.1 uncultured Verrucomicrobiales bacterium | reverse complement strand
TCAATGAAATTCACAACGTGCTTATTATAAATGCGTTAATAGTTTTAATCCAAGAAACCAAGGAAGCACATCGTTTCTTTTGAGTCAACCAAACAGTTAGAAAAACAAGTAAGAAAAAATGAAACCAAGCTAAACTGTTACCCAATTTGAGCATCTATAACTAATCTCTTATTCAAAGCAATGTTGTCAACCTGCCGCGTCGCTATTTATTCACATGTCAGCGGTTTGCTTCGAAATGCTGGCAGATTGCCAATTCTCGATGCTCTTGCCCCCCAACAGGCGCTAAGATCGCCCAATTAGCTGCGCATCAACAAAGCAATCAAGCTATTGGCACTTACCACAATACTTCAAATAACCAACAATCAAAGACCTCCGCAAAATCACTTGATCGCAACTTACCAATTTCTAATTCACAGGTTTGGCCAGTATCGAACGGTATATGTTCTCTATCCGATCAAGTGCTACCTCAGTTTTGAACCGGGACGAATTTGCAATACTGCGGCTTACCAATTGAGATCGCTCCTCGTTACAAAGATATGAGATCTTCTTTAACATGTGAGCACCCCTTTTGGCCCACGCCTCATCTTCACTCTCGGACAAACATTGACGGCGGTCAAGATACCAAGCGGCTTGCCCACCCACCTCCGTCATCGGAGCAAGATTTGTGGTGATCACAGGACAACCCGAAGCATGGGCTTCAACAATCGGCCATCCAAAGCCTTCCTCCAATGAAGGAAAAATCAACGCCGTAGCTCCTGCATAGGCCGCATTCACCTGACAATCCATCAAACCAGAAGCAAACTGTACTTTGCCATTAGAAGGCAGTTGCTTTGAATACTCCACTAACTCGCGATCTGGCACCGCGCCAACCATCACAAGAGGGATCGCATCGCCTGCAGCCAATGAATAATGATGGTAAAGTTTCAAAACGCCCAAGCGGTTTTTGTACCATTGGTTGCCACCGACATGCAGAAAATATCCCTGCTTTAATTCCGTGCCAACGACTGACTCCAACTGAGCAGC
The DNA here is from genome assembly GCA_903898185.1 of uncultured Verrucomicrobiales bacterium. Classification (GTDB taxonomy): domain Bacteria; phylum Verrucomicrobiota; class Verrucomicrobiia; order Limisphaerales; family Palsa-1400; genus CAIUEN01. The sequence goes on along the minus strand of CAIUEN010000288.1, from coordinate 7,417 downwards.
AGCAGCAGCGGAATCCAGCGGTTTAAATGGATAGTTCAGCCCATTATATACCATCTCCGAAACCTCTGGAGCACGAAGGAGAAAACGGTTCAAATCTTCGCGCGTCTTGCGCGAAACGGAGATGAAATTGCGGCCTTGCCGGAACCCCCTCCGAATTAGGCGCTGGTAAATTCTTCCAGTAGGCCCTGTTTTGTGTTCCGGAATCTCGCCAATCTCCGAACGCTGAGCCAAAAAATCATGGCAATGAACTACGTGGGGCATGGTGATAATGTGGGATACCCACATACCCAAGGCGTTATCTGTCACAACCATCAACGTATTAGGCCCGAGTTTGGTCAGCCTGCGGCGCAGCAGTACAGGAAAGATAAGATACGAGTCGATGTAGCCAAGCCACTTATATATCGCCCCGCGAGACGGAATCATCTTGGAAAACAAGGCCGGGGCTGTCCAGCAATCCACTGAAAAGGACCGATCAATCATTCCTTTACACAACATTGAAGCAAACCGTGGCATGCTTGTGGAACAGGCAGTTTCCGGATGACATAAAAACACGATGTGGGCCGCTTTCATTTAAAGAAACTCCAAAACCAGCTAAGCCAGGCCAACCGCCGTATCTCGCACCCTTTTGCGCTGGCGTCGGTCTGGTCGCAAACTTTTTGGAGCAAACAAGTAGTGCATCAAACCAACCGCCAAACCAGCCAAATGAAAAATGTCGGCATAGAATCCCATATAGCTCATTGTCAGACACAAATACAAACAAAGGACGATAATCAGGCACCACGCATCATAGTAGAGAAGGAATTGCCTGACCATAAACCCAAACACAATCCCGAGTATCCCCATAAAAAGGATGCCGCCAACGCACCCAAACATTACCAAATTACATCCAAAAATTCCTTTCCATTTGTCACTCCAACTGCCATCGCTTAACTCGCTGTCCAACTCATCTATAATGCCATAGGCATCGCAAACGTACTCTGGATCAAATCTTTTGACTTGGAACCAAACCCGATCTCCGAAAAGCAGTCCCGGATTGAAGCAGAAAGGACTCGATGCCTTACAATACTTGTCGGCAATCTCCAATTCATCAGTCATATACGAGGCAAGAAGGAACACAGATCCCATCTGCCTTTCGTTAAACCATGTGTTGTCGGCAAGCAGATGGTATCTATCCAATTGCGCCCAACGATTACGCGTGAGGTGATCGAGGTAGCCATCAGTACTGCGATAGCGGGCAATGAAAAAGATATATATCGACGCTATTGTCAAAAACGCCAGAAATGCAATTCTCCACGCACGATAAGTGCGGTCATAAATCAAGGTTGAGAGCCGTTCATTCTTTAAGAAGAACAAATAAAAGAAAATATATTCGGCTACAAAAAGGAAGGCTTGCCTTTCCGCTCCCAGAAACGCGAGGAAGCAAGCCATCAGCGCGGTGATACAAACGCTTGCATGAACCCACAGTGGCACTTTCCAACGCACTTTCAGGCAATACATGAATAGAGCAAGAGATATCAAGACCGGCAAGTAAAACAAATTGCTGATTGTAGTAAGCGGGGTCAGAATCAGGTCATCCCGAACCACATCAACGTTATTAAGGGTTTTGTCAATGCTCGCCGCTCCTGAAATAAAGCGATCAACAACCAGCCCTGCAATGCCAATCAACGAAGATATCGTTGTAATTTTTAGAAACGTGATCGCAGACCTAAAATTTCCTGAGAGTTCGGATATTTCTTCTGGAGTTCGCGCAAACACAAAGCCCAGCCCCAGCTTGTAGCCTGCAAAGAACAGCCCCAGACTAAAGCCAATAAAGATGTATGTTTTGAGGTAAAAGACGGGATAGACGATCGGGCCAATATGATAACAGACAAGCGCAACGGTCCAGTATGAGGCAAACAGGAATACAGGAGCCCAAGGATACCACCCTAAGGAGGAAAATGTGCTGTTTGTGTTCTTCATGCCTAAGGACATAACGCGGTCAATTCCAAAACTGTGGCTTGGATCTCGCACCAGAACCAGAACCCAATCCGTGAGTATTGAGGCAATCCCCTTTTGTCTGGGACTTGGGATTTCCTATTCCGACTTTTATAGCCAGAAGAAGAGAATATCCGTAAGCTGCAACTGCCCAAGGTAACCGCCAAGGTCGAAACATGTTGCTCTTTCGCAGAATATAGCGACGGACATTACCGATAAATAGATCATACCAAAACCATCGATTCGGAAATAGATGGCGTAGCGCAAAATATGTGGCTGGGAATGATATTTGCCATTCCGGCAAAGGCTTGTTCTTGATCACGAGTCGGCATCCACCCGATGGGATTGCCAGATGCCTTAGCCAAGCATCTGGATCGAAGACAATCCGAGCGCCGCTTTTCCACAAGCGTACCGCGACATCTGAATCCTCTCTGTATGCCCAGCCAATATAATTTTGGTCGTATCCACCGATCTCGGCGAGACTGACAACTCTTACTGAATGGTTGCATCCCCTAAAACTTGCCACACCTACTACCCGTTGAGTAGAATCAAGAGGAAAAAAACGATAATCCATGATTCGTGGCCATGTCTTTCTTGTCGGAATTGACAGCCCGTGCTGGATTATCCGGCCCGCTACCGCCACCACGTTAGGGTCGGAATAATTCTTTCGATGCTTTTCAACAAAATCTGTCGGCATCTCCACATCGTCATCAATAAAGATCACGATGTTACAAAGTGTCTCCGCTAGCGCCCTGTTCCTTGCTGCAGGAAGGTTCGGCATCAAGCCGTGGATCCATCTTATCAGCCCAGCTTTATCCGCGCTGGCGAGATATTGCTCCGTCTCGGGGTCATGCTCCACTGTCTGGTCGATTACAAGCACCTCGTCAGCGGGAGGGTTCTGGGCTAAGATTTGCCTGACCGTATCCACCAGCACTCCTTCACGATTGTACGTGGGGATTGCTACGCAAACAGAGACCTTATATTGGTCATTGAAAATTGCCATGCTTGCTATTCATCCATTGGTTTCTTACTGTACATCTCAATGTTGGTTCCATATATGCAGGGCTTGGTATACCCGCGCAACCAGTAAAGGCCCTTGTGCAATAAGTAGTCCATCCCAGTGCGCAAATTCAGCCCGCGCCACGGAATCCATGGCCGCCATCTGCGCAAATCCAAACCCAAGTCAGGAAGCACTAATCGGTGTGCGACAAAACCTGCCTGATCAAGTATTTGCATCAGACTATACTCAGTATATCCGGCAACATGCGTAATATCAAGGTGATAACTATACGATGCAAAAATATTTGCCATATTCGGCACTCTAATCACCAAGGTGCCACCCCTGCGAAGGGCGGCTTTTAACGTCAGCAATAGCTCTAATGCATCAGATGGTGGAATGTGTTCAAAGACATCATTGAGTATGATCAGATCGTAAGCGGCCTCTTTGCCAATGAGATACTCCCTACCATCCATGCAAAGAATCGGAAATCTCCCTTGCGCGCACTCGTTAGCAGTCCTTGCCTGACGAGAGACCAACTCAACGCCTTCAATATTTTTGTAGCCAGCACACCATAAAGCCAAAAGCTGGTGTCCCCAGCCACAGCCAAAGTCAAGTATTCTCGCGGTTACAGATTTTGGTAGCCAAGGTCGCTTGCATGCGTAATCTTCCGGCGACATGTCCGCAGCTTCCCAATCCGGCGGCTTATTACCCACCCGTGCATAATGCAAATCGTACATGTCGAAATTGTTTTTCATTTTGGTATGATTTTCTTGCCGAAAATTACACTTTTATAAAAGCATATGGTTTTATCAACAGATTTCTGCAAGGAAAATCGTTCTTTTACTGCTTTTAAGGCGTTCTTGGACAGTTGCGCCGCAAAGGACGCATCATCAAGCAGTCGCATAACGTTCATAGCGACATCGGCGGGGCTGTATGGGTCAGCAAGCAGCCCAGTCACGCCGTCATCAATCACTTCCGGACCTGCATGCAACGTGCTGTAAACGACTGGAACTCCGCAGGTCATCGCCTCAACTGGAACTAAACCAAAGGCCTCTAGTTTGCTTGGAAACGCGAACACCCGCGCCCTTTTCATACACGCAATTACGACATCATGATGAACCGGTCCTGTAAAATGGACACGGTTTACAAGCTTCTTACCAAGAATCTGGCGAATGGTTTCGTCAGCACGCCGCCCGTTTTCGATTATGAGACTGCCTATGTACACCAAATGCAGGTCAGAATTTTTGTCAAGAAATAAACGGCCTGCTTCCGCAAGCACAAACGCGCCTTTGCGATCGCTAACAGTTCCTGCATAGAGAACAAAGTTCTTAGGCAAGCCTGCAAGGGCCTCCCCCTGCTGTTGCTCACAACTATTGACTGGATTATAAACAACTGACATGCTTGAGCTGGAGAGTCCAAACTTCTTTTGTGTTTCCCTGCCAATCCAATCCGAAACGGCAATCCAATTCCGATGCATTGCCAAAGTCCTTTTTTCAAGCATCCTTATGATTTGCCGCTCTGCAACAAAAGGGGTGTGGAGCCTTACAACAACAGGACACCACGGAAACCTGAAAGGAAGCATTCCCTGATACTCGGGTATCTCAATAATATCGATCTGTCCGGCTTGAGCTCGCTGTTTGAGCCACCTATATAAACGTCGCCTATTTATAAACCAAGCAATCTTTCTTATCGTAGATTCAGGCAGAATAACGATTCTAACATCGCCGTCGCTCCATTCCCCACTATTCTTTCCATATCCCAAGACGGTTACATCGTGGCCACATTCGACCAAACCATGCGCCATGGTAAGAGTGAACACACCGATACCTCCAGATATGACATAAGGAGGGTATTCATTGCAAACAAAGACGATTTTCATTATGTACCAACCATCGCATCAAGCACTAAGTTAATGATGTTGTGAACTCTAACCGGAAATTGGCCAGCAATCCTTCTCAAATGATGAACATCCTCCGGCCTAAGTACTCCAAAAAACTTAATGCCGAGCAGATAGACAATTATCCCCAAAGGAATTGCAACACAAATCGCTGTGTAGGGGTTGGGCAGCATGTGTATTATACACCAAGCCGAAAGGCCACAAAGTCCAGCAGCTATAACAGTACTCACCAAGCTCTTAAATGGATACGAAAAGTGAAGCTTTGTTACGATGAACCAAGTTCCTAGTGCGATCATAGAACCCTGCACAACCAGCCTGGACCAGACAGCACCCCAAGCGCCCCACTTGGAAACGATCAGAAAACCCGCCGAAACTGATAAAATAGCTCCGACAACACCGCCGAGAGCAATAAAATCTGAACGCTCTTTTGCATAAATAAGGCTTGAACCGATTAAGGAAAAGGCCATGGCCGCAGTAACAGTCAGTACCATGGCACTAGGCACGGCTGGTGCGAACTGCTGTCCGAAAAGCAAAGGCAGCAGCACGGGCATAATGGCGGCTCCGCCAAACGCTATAGGAATCACGGCGAACGCCGCCAATCTGGTTGCGCTCTCATAGTGACGTTGAATGAGTGCATTATTACCGCTGCCAAGAAGTTGCGAGAAATGTGCCATGAATGATCCGCTGAACAGAGTGGTGACCTGCTGTACCATAACGGCGAACGTCAGGCCAACTGTAAATATGGCGACCTCATGAGGATTCCAATAGCGTCCAAGAAAGTAAATTTCCATGCGTGACCAGACGAATGCGCTAACAATCATAGCCAGCCATGTGTTGAAAGTGAATTTCCAAACGCGCCGTCGCAGTTCGATATCAATCTTTTGCCTGAGTGAAATGCCGCGTAGCATCGTGAGACTGAAAGCAGCCGGGAAAAGTGCGCCCGCTAAATAGCCATAGAGCGCTCCGGCAACACCATGATAATAGCTGCCTATCGAAACACCAATAACCAAGGCAACCGTTGCCACCCCATTGATGCGTGCCAGAAGGGCAAAACATTGCCGTCCTGCAAGATCGGCTTGGTTAATGGACTGTAACCCGTTCGCTAGAAAGAGGAGCATCACGACCGGCAGCATCGCTTCTGCGCCCACGTAATGCGATGAGCAGAAAAATAGTATCCCAACAATCACCGAGCCGATAAGGGATAGTGTTAGGTAACGCAAGAACACCCAATGACCAAAGCGCAAGGCATTCTCTGTGTCTTTCTGACCGTGCAATTCAGCAAGATACCGCGTAAGGCTGCTGGGCAGTCCAAAACAGGAAAACACGTTGGCAATCTCGATCAACCACATGATGTAGGCGATACGTCCCACGCCATCCATGCCCAGCATTCGCGCGATTATGATTTGGGTGATCAATCGACCAAACAGACTGAAGATGCTTGCTACCGCGCTCCATGAGATTTTCCTGAGGAGTGAATTTGAATTGGACATTATCAGTTATTCATAAATACGAATTGCTGGATAAAATGTTACTTGCATTGTTTAAACCAGTTGTTCCGCTTGAGTCTGAGCGTAACTCAGAAACTATGCGCGTTCTGTATTAGAAATGTCTTGAGTCTTTCTCCTTTATGTACCAGATGCATCTGGGCTTCTATGTCAGATATCAAGGTTATTGATTGAGTTGGTACGTTGAAGGGCTGTTCATCCAAAAAAACTGCCGAATCATCGTGGATCCTTGTGTCAGGTCCGTGTATTTTGTCAACATTAACGCGAATCTTCACAAAAGGCGCTGGATAGTGCTCTGTAATGAGGATGTATTTGAATTTTTTTGTTTTCTGTAAAACTGATACTATTTGTTTGTTGGAGAGGTGCTGAAAGACTTGTCGAATTATACATAAATCTCCGTCCGGCAACTGATCTTTTACCATGTCCAAGGATTGAAACGAGGTGATTGCATCTCCATAGGCTTCTAGGTTTTTGTGTATCAGGTTATCAACTATATCGATTCCGATATATTTAACTCCTTCAGTTCGGAGCGCTCTGCCAACAACGAAATCCCCACACCCGAGATCAATCATTGTTTTGATTCCTTTGTCCTGAATCAATTGTTTTACTACAGCCGCATATTGAGACGCATGGAACCCGCTTGAACCGCTTCCAGAACAATAACTATCTCCTGCGCCACCCCACTGATGCTCTTCATATACACGCGTGAATACTTCCTTGATTGGTCTCGCTTTGTTCACCCTATGCACACGGCTTCTCTTCCAAGTGTGATAATTTTTCATCAGCCGCGATGGTATCATAAGCTTAACAATTGATTTGATGCTTCGCATAGTTTCTTCTGTTCTGGGCTTAATTTTTTCCTGCACCCTCATTGCGCCGAACCAGATAATGTCTGGAGGGCGGAGGACAGATGGAGTTTAGGCAGCCAGATATAATTTCTAAAAAAGTCCTTGATCACCTCCCCCTTAGGGAGTTGGAACTTAAAAAAGTACCAGCGATTTGGCCAAAAAGGTGTAGAATAGGAAGAGGAGTTAAATTTTA